>NZ_DBEXBB010000259.1:0-35249 GCF_048170425.1 Phocaeicola sp. | reverse complement strand
TAGGTAAAAAGAGAAAAACATTTAGGTATTAGAATACATAAGGTAAAAAAGTAATTATTTATTTCAAGGTATTAGCTAGACTATTTAAGGTATTAGGATTAAGGTATTTAGATTAGATTTAAGTTAAGGTATTAGATTTTAAAGGTAAAAGTTTTCAGGAATTAGGTTTGAGAAGGTATTAGGAATATCTTCAGGTAAAAAGAAAGACGAAAGTAAGGATAACAGAAAACACAAAAATTATGTAGATGAAAAGAACCCTTAAATGGGGGTTCTTTAGGAAGGCAGCGGAGGTTCAGCGAACTCTCGCTTTTTTTATGCCCATACGTGAACTTATGAATCGTTTGTAACCGCCTAGATACAATAACGGCGGAACAGACTACGCCATCCCGCCGTGAATCAACATGCAACAAGTTATCTTATCGCTGAGGAATATTTACCGAAGATTCTTTCTTTCCTTTCAAATGTTCTGAGAAGAAATCAACCATTCTCCAATAGAAATACTCATCCATATCGCCGAAACCATGACGTTGTCCCGGCAGTATCAGCATATCAAAACGCTTGTTGGCGCGAATCAGTGCATTAACCACGCGAATGGTATTTCCCGGATGTACATTATTGTCTATATCTCCATGTACCAACATCAAATGTCCTTTCAACTGCTTTACAATCTCTGGATTGGTAGCAATCTTATAGGCAAAAGTAGTGTCTCCCTTTTCTGAAATTTCTTCTTTTACCCCGTGATGCGTTTCGCTCCACCAGCGGTTGTAGATACGGTTATCATGATTACCTGCACAAGAAACTGCAGCCTTGTAGAAATCAGGATACTGGCAGATTGCTGCTGTCGACATAAAACCGCCTCCTGAATGCCCGTGGATTCCCACGCGCGTAATATCGATAAAAGAATAACGGTCAGCCAGTTGCTCTACTGCTGCCTTATGGTCGGCCAACGGGTAATCCCGCATATTTCCATATCCGTAATTATGGTACCATTTGGAGCGACTGGGATGCCCGCCTCGCTGCCCTACCGTAATCACGATAAATCCGGCTTGTGCCAGACGGTCTGTCCGGACACTCATGCGTCGGAACGGATAGTCTACAGCCTCTACCTGAGGTCCCGGATATACATAATCAATGATGGGGTATACCTTGGTAGAATCAAAATCGAAAGGTTTGTACATCACCCCATACAAATCAGTCACCCCATCGGCTGCTTTCACCTTAAAAGGTTCCGGGAATTTGTAACCGGCAGCTTTCAGAGAAGAAAAATCACTTTCCTGTATGGTCATCACCTTTTTCCCGTTATTGTCCAGCAGATCAGCACAAGGAACGGTATTGGCACGTGAATAGTTATCGACAAAGAAACGGGCATCGTCATCCAACTCTACATCATGGAAAAATTCACCATGTGTAAGCTGTTTCAGACCGCTTCCATCCACATTTACTTTATAAAAATGTTCGTAATATGGATTTTCACCTGCCTCCCGGCCATTGGCCACAAAATAGACTGTCCGTGTAGCTTCATCTACTTTTACCACACGCTCCACATGCCAGGGACCTTCTGTGATACGGTTCTTCAGGTTTCCTTTATCATCATATAAATAAAGGTGTGCCCATCCGTCACGTTCGCTCCATTGGATAAACTCTTTTCCTCCCTTCAACACATGAATAGGACGTGTTTCCTGGTAGGTATTCATTCTTTCCTTTACTATAGGTACAATAGAATCAGCTCCCAATGTATAAGTACACACATCAATACGATGCAAGTCACGGCTGCTGCGTGTCAGGAAGAAACAGTTATTATCCCCTTGCCAGATTCTCGGAATCAGATCCATATCGCGCTGTTTCTGTTCAAAGGGTTTACCTTCCAAGTCAATCGACTGATTTTTCCACGCCGCTGTCTTGATTTCTTTCCGTGTACCTGCCTGCACATCGAACAGATACAGATGATATTCCGGCATACCTGTCTCTCCCGGCATCTCATATTTATAAGTTTCCAGAGTAGGACGCGGCTCTGCAATGGAGTTAATCACCCATAAAGGTTTCACATTACGCTGATCAGTAATAACCGTAGCAAAATATTTGGAATCAGGCGACCAGTATCCCCATACTTCCCGACGTTTTCCATTGCACAGTGTATCTGTATTCAGGGTACTATACGGAATGCCATACCCGAAATCCGGGGTTCCATCCGTAGTCAGACGCACTTCTACAATCGTACTGTCTTTCTCATCCTTGCGTGCCTTCTGGTAATCGGCGATGCTCATATAGTACAAGTCACAGTCCTTGGCATAAATCACCCGCTGCCCATCAGGTGAGACAGAAGCCCAACCTGGCTTGTCCGGTTCTTTCTTTTTATCTTTCAAATGCGTCAGCTTACGAGACGGATAGTCATACGAGAAATAAAACGTGGAATCAGCCTTTGAAATGACTTTAAACGTAAAGGTGCGTCCATCTTCTCCAGCCTTCAAGTCGACAATAGGTAACTGGCGCGCTTCAAAAGGATCCTGCACAATTTCAGTAAGTTGTGAAGCCATCCGCTCACGGTCGAACAACAATTCTTTACGCTTAGCTGACGGATTCACCACATACCAGAACTTTCCTTCACTGGTTTTATACTCAAACCAGAAATTGTTTCCCTGTTGAAACCAGTGCGGGTCCACAGTAGTAGAAAACAACATTTTGTCCAACTTACTCTTGGTAAACTTCTCGGCCTGTAAGTAGCCTGGCAGACGTCCCTCTGCCTGCTGGGCAGAAACGGTCATCAGTCCGAAACAGCCATACAGCACTACAGCCAATAGGATTTTTTTCATCATATTTCCTTTTTATTTATCGATTAAACAAAAAAGACACAAGGAGTCAAAGCCGACAACTCAGCTTCGCATCTCCTTGTGTCCATTTATACTATCCTCTCTATAAATTCATCAGAACAAGAACCTCAGCACATCATTGAAGTTTGCCCAAATCAGTAGCCCAAACAACAGGAACATACCTACCATCTGCGCATATTCCAGGAACTTGTCACTCGGTTTCCGACGGGCAACAATCTCATAAAGCAAGAACAACACATGTCCTCCGTCGAGTGCCGGTATAGGCAAGATATTCATGAAGGCCAGAATGATAGACAAGAATGCGGTCATCTCCCAGAAACGCTGCCAATCCCACACTTTCGGGAAAATACTCCCAATAGTGGCAAATCCACCCACGCTCTTGGCCCCTTCCTTGGTAAACACATACTTCATGTCATTGACATAACCTTTCAACGTATTGACACCCAGCGCTACTCCTGCCGGGAAAGACTCAAAGAAGCCATAGCTCAACGTACGTTGCTGATAATCCACCAGTCCACCTATCACGGCTACCTTGAATTTATCATCAGTCTGCACGGCTACAGTGTCACGCACTCCCGCACGTGAATAAACCAAAGTAAATTCCGCTGAAGTTTTATTTTCCAACTCAGCCTTAGCCTTCAACTCGGCCATGTTATCCAGAAATTCATTCCATGAGGTCATCTCCTTACCATTGAATGCAACCAAAGAGTCTCCTTTCTGAATGCCGACTTTCGCGAATCCACCATCCGGAAGTACAGAATCGACCACATTCGGATAGAACACATCCACAAACATAGGGTCTTCCTTAGCTACATCCAGCAGACTCAACTCGGGCAACAAGATTTTTTTCTCTTCCCCCTGACGCAATACAGTCACCTCACGAGCTTCTACGATGCTACGAATCATATCCATATTGAAGCGGGTCAGTTCCTTGCCGTCGGCACTCTTCAGAATATCGCCGTCGCGGAAACCAATTTCCTGCGCATGCTCATTAAATTTCATACCCATCGTCATGTCGCTCAAGGCCGTATAGCGGTCGCCCCATGTAAAAAGAATCATGGAATAGATGAACAAGGCCAGCAGGAAATTCATCAATACACCACCAATCATTACCAGCAGACGCTGCCAGGCCGGTTTGGAACGGAATTCCCACGGCTGAGCCGGCTGTTTCATCTGCTCGGTATCCATTGACTCATCAATCATTCCCGAAATCTTGCAGTATCCTCCCAACGGTAACCAACCCACTCCGTATTCCGTATCACTGTTCTTGGGTTTATACTTGAACAGCGAAAACCAAGGGTCAAAAAATATATAACACTTCTCTACGCGAATCTTAAACAGACGGGCGAAGAAAAAATGTCCTCCTTCGTGAATGATGACCAGCAGCGACAAGCTGAGAATCAACTGAAGGGCACGAATCAAAAATGTTTCCATTTCTACTTAACTTCTTACTTTTTTTTATAATTAGACTTTGTTTATTTCATTCCATTAATCACCAGTTCTGCCGCAATACGACGAGTTTCCGCATCGGTCGACACATAATCTCCGTAGGTAGGCGTCTTTATAAAAGGTACCCTCGCCATAGACTTTTCAATCACCTCACTCATGCCCAGAAAAGAAATCTGGTCTTTCAAGAAGGCAGCCACCACGACCTCATTCGCCGCATTGACAATACAAGGCATATTTCCTCCCTGATGCAAGGCTTCATAGGCCAGCGCCAGGTTACGGAAGCGTGTCGTATCCGGTTTTTCGAACGTCAAGGTATTATACTTGGCAAAATCCAGCCGCTCGCCCGAAAGCGATTCACGTTTCGGATAAGAAAAAGCATACTGAATAGGCAGACGCATATCGGGTACACCCAACTGAGCCTTTACAGCTCCGTCTTCAAATTCCACCATAGAGTGGATGACCGACTGCGGATGCACCACCACTTCAATCTGTTGCGGAGTAACTCCAAACAGCCATTTGGCTTCCATCACCTCAAACCCTTTGTTCATCATGGAAGCAGAATCGATGGTAATCTTTGCTCCCATCGACCAATTAGGATGCTTCAAAGCCTGTTCTTTGGTCACCGTTTGAAGCTGTTCCATGGTGAAGGTACGGAAAGGACCTCCCGATGCCGTCAGAATCACCTTATGCACAGGATTGTTCATTTCCAGGCACTGGAAAATAGCCGAGTGTTCAGAATCCACCGGTAAAATCGGTGTCTGATACTGGCTGGCCAGTGCAGTAATCAGTTCACCTGCCACCACCAGTGTTTCCTTATTAGCCAGTGCAATAGCTTTTCGAGCTTTTATGGCATTAATGGTCGGCTTCAAGCCTGCATAGCCCACCATCGCGGTCAACACCATGTCGATAGGCTGTGCCTCTACCACCTGACACAACGCTTCGGCCCCGGCATACACCTTAACAGGCAAATCAGCCAGCGCTTCCTTCAAAATTCCATACTTATCCTCATTGGCGATAACCACCACTTCCGGTTGGAACCTGCGAGCCTGCTCAACCAGCAAATCCACTTTATTATTCGCCGTAAGAGCATATACCTCATACAAATCAGGATGCTCTTCTATCACTTGAAGAGCCTGAGTACCGATTGATCCGGTAGAACCTAATATGGCAATCTGTTTCTTCATAAGCTTAAAATACAACATATTTCGCCGGGTCAATCGGAGTGCCTTCATGCCACAGTTCGAAATGTACATGTGAAGCATGCTTACCCTCATCCAATGTTCCGGCCAATGCAATCACTTCCCCTCCTTTCACCTGGTCGCCGATTTTCTTTCTCGAAGAGCCACAGTGTTTATAAATAGATATAAAATTCTGCTCATGCTGAATCTGGATAAGTGTCCCGCTGTCAACAGTCTGTACCACCAGCATCACCGTTCCATCCAATGCAGCCACAATACTTTCGTCAACAGAAGCGGCCATGTCTACCCCATAATGCTGATGCGAAGGCGAAAAATCCTTGACCACTATTCCTCGCGTCGGACGATAAAACAACAACCCGGGCAACTCATGTTCTTCCGCTCCGGAAAGAGCCTCCGCCCGCTCACGTTCTTCGTATTTGCGGCGAAAATCATCTTCCTCCTTCGAACGGTTCATCAGTTCTTCCGTACGGAGGGTAGTCAGTGAATCAATCGACTGCACCGTATCCACATTCACCTTTCCGCTGAAAATATCCTGAATGTTCATGATATAGCGGTTCTGGCGTTCCAGCGCCTCGACTAACGAGTCAGCCTTCAGTGCATTGGTTACCACCTGCGAACGAATCTCACTGTTCATATACCCCGGCAGGTAGTTCCGTAAAGGAGTAAACACAATAATGATGGCAGCCAAAAGAAAGATTACCGTACAGGCAGCAAGCAACACAGAAAAACCATTCAGTTTAGACACATGAATGCCCACCACCTCTTCCAGCGTGTTTTCATTAATGACGGTCAGCTTATATTTAAACTTAATGTTCCGCCAGAATGCTTTACGACCTTTCTTTTTCATACCCAATCTGGTTTTTAATCCAACAATCCTTCAGGAATATCCACCGTCAATACTTTCTGTGCCTTGTCAATATCCAGTATAAATTCCTCGTGAGCCGGAAGCAGCAATTCGTCTCCCTCCTTCTCAATGACAAACAGCACGTTCATCGTCGCATCATCCACATCCACCACTTCCCCCAAGTCGCCATGATGCACGTCGTGCACCTTGAATCCGACAAAGAAATTCCAGGAAGTGATTTCATCCTGTTCTTCCATATACTTCACCGGGAAATACACTTCCACATTGGTAAAGTTACGTGCCTTTTCAGCGGTGTCTATCCCTTCGAATTTCACCAGCGCCACGTTGTCAGAGCGGAAGCGATATTCCTCAATAAAGAACGGAACCAGAATCCCGTCGAGCAACAGAATCAGGTAGTCGCAGTCTACCCGGTCAAAAATATCGTCGGTAAACGTGAACGACACCTCACCCTTCACCCCATGAGGCTTGTTGATGATTCCTATTTTAAATACTTCTTCTTTTCTAATCATACTTATTCAATACGCGTGATACGTGCACCGAGCGCAGTCAGTCGCTGTTCAATATGCTGGTATCCTCGGTCAATCTGCTCAATATTATGAATACTGCTGATGCCTTCCGCCCCCAGTGCCGCAATCAGCAAGGCAATACCTGCACGAATATCCGGCGAAGTCATGTTGCCGCCTCGCAGACAGAAATTGCGGTCATGACCGATTACTACCGCACGATGAGGGTCGCACAAGATAATCTGGGCACCCATATCAATCAACTTGTCCACAAAAAACAAGCGGCTTTCAAACATCTTCTGATGAATCAGTACACTTCCCTTGGCCTGCGTAGCCACTACCAGCATCACACTCAACAAGTCAGGAGTCAGTCCCGGCCACGGTGCATCGGCAATGGTCATAATGGAGCCGTCAATAAACGACTCTATCTGATAATGCTCTTGCGCGGGTACGAATATATCGTCCCCCCGCTGTTCCAGACGGATACCCAGACGACGGAAACTGTCGGGAATGATTCCCAGGTTCTCATAAGACACGTCCTTGATGGTAATCTCACTTCCTGTCATAGCAGCCATTCCGATAAAGCTACCAACCTCAATCATATCTGGAAGCACCCGGTGTGAACAGCCTTTCAAGCTAGACACCCCTTCAATGGTGAGCAAGTTCGATGCGATACCCGAAATCTTGGCTCCCATGCGGTTCAGCATCCGGCACAACTGCTGCAAATAAGGCTCACAGGCTGCATTGTAAATCGTCGTCACTCCTTCGGCCAGTACGGCTGCCATGACAATATTAGCCGTACCCGTCACAGAAGCCTCATCCAGCAGCATGTAAGCTCCTTTCAATTTCTCTGCATTGATACAAAAACGACCTTTCACGGCATCATATTCGAACGAGGCACCCAGTTTCTGAATACCCAGGAAATGCGTATCCAGACGACGACGTCCGATTTTATCACCACCCGGCTTCGAAATCATCGCTTTTCCAAATCGGGCTACCAAGGGACCTACCAGCATCACCGAGCCACGCAATTTAGAACAACGGCTCAAAAAGTCATCACTTTCCAGATAAGCCAGATTCAATTCATCTGCCTGAAAAGAATAAGCGTCACTTCCTATTTTCGACACTTTTACCCCCATGTCACGAAGCAACTGTATCAGGTTGTTCACATCCAGAATGTTCGGAATGTTTTCAATTGTCACTTCCTCATCTGTCAGCAATGTGGCACAGAGCACTTGCAATACTTCGTTCTTGGCACCCTGAGGCACAATCTCACCCTGTAGCTTGTGTCCTCCTTCGATTACAAATGAAGCCATAGTATCCGATTTTGATTAATATTTCTTTTTCTGCTGATTGTTGTTCATCTGACGACGACGGGGACCGAACGAACGCTGTTCCACCAGCTTCAAGTCATCCGTAGTCAGCTTGATACGTCCTTCCGACAACTCGCACAAATCCTCCAGGATTTTCTGATCTTCCACCCCGTCCTTGTTGAAGTTGATGTAATCCTTCTTCATGTGATTGGCGATATATTTTATCAGCTGTTTTTTCTCGTCACCTTCCGGATAGTCTACTGCAATCTTAATCAAGTCCTGAATGAACCGTCCGTAATGACGGAAACGAATAACATTCGGAGAATAGGGAATTCTGTCCGGTTTCACTTCCAAACTTTCCTTCTTCACAATTTCCACCGGATAGTCAATATCCAGTTTGAAGTCGGACATAATGGCCAGATGATCCCACAGCTTATGACGGAAATCCTCCATGTCGCGCAATTGCGGGAACATGCCTCCCATTATGTTTACAATCGTATTGGCACACCGCTGACGCTCTTCACGGTCTTCGATGGTCAATGCATGGTCTACCATGTTCTGCACACTTCGTCCATACTCCGGAAGTGGCAATTTTCGTTGCTGGGTATTATATTCCATATAAAATTCTGTTATTCTACAAATCAAATCTTTTTACGCCTCACCCTCTCCGGCCATACGCCCTTACAGCAGTTTCTTCGGAGTGGAAGCCACGAATTCCTTCAGATAGAACGGCTCGAAATAGGCCACATCCTTGAAATCTTCCACTGCCATGGCTTTCTCGGCCAGCGGGAACATCCATTTGGCTACCGGATGAATATTCTCAATGAAGTGTGCGTTGGGATGCGAAAGTTTTTCCTTGCACTTGGCTGCTCCGTTACCAAAGAAATACACCGGATGTTTCTCCAAATATTCGGCATACGAATTTTCGTCAATAATATCTGCTCCGATGGCACGCTGTACCTTCAAAGCACGGTCATACACGGCCGCATATACTTCCATACGACGAGCATCAATCATCGGGCAAAGCAAAGCATCTTCCGGCAGGTCGTGCGCAAGCAGTACCGGCACACACATCACCTCCAGTGTGGGCAATCCTATCAACGGAA
Organism: Phocaeicola sp.; assembly: GCF_048170425.1. Taxonomy (GTDB): domain Bacteria; phylum Bacteroidota; class Bacteroidia; order Bacteroidales; family Bacteroidaceae; genus Phocaeicola. Next base: position 25,986 of record NZ_DBEXBB010000259.1, on the reverse strand, counting down.
TGTTCCGTCCATAACAGATACCTTTCGCCATCGACACACCGATACGCAGCCCCGTGTACGAGCCAGGACCACAACTCACTGCCACCGCATCCAACGGAATGGCATGGTTATCAATGAACGACAAGGCTTCATCCACAAATACCCCCAATACAGTGGCATGCGAAGGGCCGTTAAAATCTTCTTTTGAGAAAATGGAAGCTCCATCCTGGCTTACAGCCACAGAACAAACTTCCGTAGATGTTTCAATATGTAAAATGCATGACATAATTAAACTCGATACAATTATTAGAGTCTGCAAATATACACTTTTCTTCTCACTATCTCATGAAAAAAAGGACAGAAAGTGACAAAACCAGCCAACTTGAAAAATCCAGAATCTCTGCCGCGACTTCCTCAAAGTGAAAACGCTACTACTCACACCAGAAAAAGAAACATCACTTTCTACGTTCTCCGTATGCAAAACGTACGTTTCTGCTACGGGAAACGTACGTTTTCGCCCTGAGAAACATACAGTTTGGCCACAGGAAACATAAACCGGCCGGATACACTTACGAATTAAAGTCAGGGGACTTGCAGAAAATCCGTTTCATCCGCCTGAGTCAAAGGTATTTCGCATGTTTTTTTAACAGCTGCTTATTCTTTATTTAGATTTTTCCTACCTTTGTATCCAAATTATCAAAAAAACAGAAGGAGTTATGATACAGTCAATGACCGGATACGGAAAAGCAGTCACTGTGTTCGGAGACAAAAAAATCAACGTGGAAATCAAATCGTTGAACAGCAAAGCAATGGACTTATCCACACGCATCGCTCCATTGTATCGTGAAAAAGAAATGGAAATCCGCAACCTGATTGCCCAGACACTGGAACGCGGGAAAGTGGACTTCTCTATATGGGTGGAAAAAGACGCCGCCGAATCGGCTACTCCCATCAATACAGCCTTGGTAGAAAACTATTACAACCAGATAAAAACCATTTCTGAAACTTGCCATATTCCGTTGCCGGAAGACTGGTTTGCCACTTTGTTGCGCATGCCCGACGTGCTGACCCGCGTAGACGTGCAGGAACTGTCGGACGAAGAATGGGCTGCAGCCAAACAAACCATCGAAACCGCTCTGCAACATTTGGTTGACTTCCGCAAGCAGGAAGGTGCAGCTCTCGAAAAGAAGTTTACAGAAAAAATCGACAACATCGAACGGTTGATGAAATCCATCGAGCCTTACGAGAAGGAACGTGTGGCCAAGATACGGGAGCGCATTACCGATGCACTGGAAAAAACGCTGAGCATCGACTATGACAAGAACCGTCTGGAGCAGGAATTGATTTATTACATCGAAAAGCTGGACATCAACGAAGAGAAGCAGCGTCTGGCCAACCACCTGAAATACTTCCGCGAAACCATGGCTGGCGGACACGGACAAGGCAAGAAGCTGGGATTCATTGCTCAGGAAATGGGACGTGAAATCAATACCACCGGCAGCAAGTCGAACCATGCCGAAATGCAGAACATCGTGGTGCAGATGAAAGACGAACTGGAACAGATTAAGGAACAAGTGTTGAACGTAATGTAAAAAAGAATATGGCAGGCAAACTTATTATTTTTTCAGCCCCTTCCGGCTCTGGTAAATCCACCATTATCAATTACTTGCTGACACAGAACCTGAATCTGGCCTTCTCCATCTCTGCCACCAGCCGCGCGCCCCGTGGCACAGAGCAGAACGGAGTGGAATACTTCTTCCTGACACCAGAGGAATTCAAGCAGCGTATCGCCAACGATGAGTTTCTGGAATACGAAGAAGTATACAAGGACCGTTTCTATGGCACACTGAAAGCACAGGTAGAAAAACAGCTGGCAGCCGGACAGAATGTAATTTTCGATGTCGACGTAGTAGGCGGATGCAATATCAAGAAATTCTACGGCGACCGCGCACTGTCTGTATTTATCCAGCCGCCTTCACTCGAAGAGCTCCGCAAGCGACTGACCGGTCGTGGTACCGACGCGCCCGAAGTTATCGAAAGCCGTCTGGCAAAAGCGACCTTCGAACTGAGCTATGCCGAAAAATTCGATGTAGTGATTGTCAATGACAATCTGGAAAAGGCTCAAGCAGAAGCCTTGAAGACCATTCGCGATTTTATTCAACAATAAATTTGCTGATATGCCTAAAGACCCAAAGAAAATCATGTTCATGATGACCATACTTTGTATCGTCATCGGGCTGGCAGCCATTGCCGTAGGGGTGGTGGCCGTAGCAAAAGAAGAATACATCATTGCCGTAGCCATGCTGCTGGTAGCTGCCTGGCAGATACTCAACTACAGACAATGGAAGAAAAGCCTCAAATAAAAACCGGACTTTTCGGAGGCTCCTTCAACCCTATCCATACAGGCCACCTGGCACTTGCCAACTACCTGTGTGAATATGGGGGACTGGAGGAGGTATGGTTTTTAGTCACTCCTCAGAACCCGTTTAAACAGAACGAGACGTTGCTCGACGACCATCTGCGGCTGGAAATGGTAGAAGCTGCCGTGGCAGGATACCCCCGTTTCCGCGCATCCGACTTCGAGTTCCAGCTTCCACGTCCCTCATACACTATCCATACCCTTGATAAACTGGCCGAGTGTTATCCTGACCGGGAGTTTCACCTGATTATTGGTGCCGACAACTGGCAGGCTTTCGACCGCTGGCGGTCGCCCGAAGAAATCATCCGCCGCCATCACATTCTGGTCTATCCGCGCCAAGGTTATCCCTTGGAGGATACAACCAGTCTGCCTCCTCATGTCAGAGTCGTACAAACTCCCCTCATCGAAATCAGTTCGACCTTTATCCGCAAAGGCATCCGGGAAGGAAAAGACCTGCGCTATTTCCTGCATCCGGAAGTATTCAGAATTATTCAGGAAAAAGGATTGTACCGGTAATCATTTCTTTTTGTGCAATACCACCAGCACCACCTCGCTCGGTGTAAACAAGCGCACATCCTTGCGGGAGGTGCCCAGTCCATTGGTAATAATAACCGGAATACCCGCACTGTTATACTTCAACCCTGTCAGGAAACGGTTGCCGTATTTGGAAAAATGCGCCGGTGTCCATCGGCGGAACAAACTGACTTGTCCTCCGTGCGTATGTCCGGCCAGTGCCAAATCGGTGTGCGCCACACTCACATCCTCCACATAATCGGGTGTATGCACCAGCATCAATACAAAATCTTCTTCCCGCAACGCCAAGGTAGGCGACACCCCGTTCTGCTTCAAGTCAAAAGGATTGCGGATGCCACAGAGCAAAATGTACTCCTTTCCTCTCCACAAGGTATCCACTTCGTGCTCCAGTAAATGTACCCCCGTTTCCTGCATCGCCTTCCGAGCCAGCGAGTCTGCCTGCCCGCGTTCGTGATTTCCCATCACGGCATACGTTCCGCAGGGCGTCTCCACCGTCTTCAGCGCCTGAAAGAGTTGCGTCACATCTCCTCCATTGCGTCCCCGATAATCACCACCCAGAAGCAACACATCCGCATCCAGCGAACGAAGTGCCTGGCACATGCCCGGCAAACGACGGGCAGTAAACCGACTCTCATAATGAAAATCGGAAGCAAAAGCTACACGGAAGCCATCGAAAGAATCGGGCAACTGGGCACTGTAGAAATCATAGCGTTTTACGCGGCCCACGCCTTTGTATTTGGAAAGAGAAGCCGTAGCACAAGAAGAAAGCAGGAAAAAAATCAATATCAAGCAACCTGCCAGCAAGTTCAGTCGTTTCATCATTTTTGAAATACATATAACTATCCAGTCGTGACAAAGGTCGTAAAAAAATGTCTAACTTTGCCAGACGAAAAACTAAAAATCAACCTACAATGACAAACGTCCAAACCAATTCCATAAAAGCCTGGCTGTTGGCTGCCCGCCCCAAGACACTGACCGGAGCCTCCATTCCCGTCATGCTGGGCTGTGCGCTGGCCTTTATCTACGGCCACTTTCAATTAGTACCTGCCCTGCTGTGCTTTTTGTTTGCGTTTCTGATGCAAATTGACGCCAACTTCATCAACGACTTGTTTGATTTTCTGAAAGGCAGCGACCGCGAAGACCGGCTGGGACCGGAACGTGCCTGTGCGCAAGGATGGATCAGCCCCAAGGCCATGAAAGCTGGAATTGCCTGTACCACTCTGCTGGCAGGAATCACCGGACTTTGTCTGCTTTACTACGGAGGGCTGGAAATGATTCCGGTAGGCATTGCCTGTATGATTTTTGCCTTCCTCTACACCGCCGGGCCGTATCCGCTGGCTTATCACGGATGGGGTGACTTGCTGGTACTTGTCTTCTTCGGGTTCGTACCCGTGGGATGTACCTACTACGTCATGGCACACGACTGGAACATGTCTGTCACCATGGCTTCACTGGCCTGCGGCCTCATCATCGACACCCTGTTGATGATAAACAACTTCCGCGACCGTGAGCAGGATGCGGTCAGCGGCAAGAAAACCATTGTGGTGCGCCTGGGTGCCAAAGCCGGACTGATTCTTTACTTTCTGCTGGGACTGGCGGCCTGCTGGTGCTGCTTCTACTTCCTGGAAATCGGGAAAATCTATGCCGTACTGCTTCCCCAGCTGTACCTGATTCCACACATACTGACCACACAGCACATGGCCCGTATCTACCGCGGAAAAGCCCTGAACGGAATCTTGGGAGAGACCTCCCGAAACATGCTTATTTTTGGATTATTACTCACCCTTGGCTTAATACTTTAATATGATTCGGAAGGTACGCAAAGAAGATACATCGGCCATCACTGCCATCTATAATCATTATATCACCCACACTACCATCACCTTTGAACTGGAACCGGTGAGCGAAGAGGAAATGTGGACACGTATCCAGCACATCAGTGAGAAATACCCGTACTTCGTATATGAAACGGAAGGACAGATTGCCGGCTATTGCTACGTGCACGGATGGAAAGAAAAGGCCGCTTACAACCAGAGCGCAGAAACCACCATCTACCTGGCTCCTTCACATACCGGAAAAGGTATCGGAAAAGAACTGATGCTGCATTTAATAGAAGAATGCCGCCGCTGCGGACTGCATGCCCTGATTGCCTGCATCACAGAAGGTAACGAAGCCAGCTATGCCCTTCACGAAAAGTTAGGGTTTGAAAAGGTGTCCTATTTTCGGGAAGTAGGCCGTAAATTTGGGAAGTGGTTAGGAATTGTAGATTATGAACTGATTCTATAAGAAAGTATAGTATCATAAAACAAACCGGGCGGTACCTTTATTTCTCAGGTACCGCCCGGCCTTTTATATAGGCAAATCAACATCACTTCAGCTGTATAGCATACTTGCTTAACGCTTTCTCATCCGAACTGCCTCCAATCCATACCTGATATTCTCCCGGACAGAACTGGATGCTGTGTGTGTCTTCATTCCACCATTCCAAATCTTTCTTTGACAAGGTGATGTGTACATCGACTGTCTTTCCAGAGGGAACGGATACGCGCTTGAAAGCACGCAGTGTCTTGACCGGACCAGCCTCATCTCCCACCTTGCTCAGGTAGACTTGTACCACTTCTTCTCCATCCCGGCTGCCCGTATTCGAAACCGGAACCACCACAGAGAGATTATCCTCACTACCTGCCGTCTGCTTGTTGAAAGTGGCTGCCCCGTATGTAAACGTTGTATAACTCAACCCATATCCGAACGGGAACAGCGGACGTTCTTTCATAAAACGATAAGTTCTTCCTGTCATATGATAATCCTCAAAATCCGGCAATTGTTCAATGTTTCGGTAAAAAGTAACCGGCAATCTTCCGGCTGGATTGTATTCACCAAACAAGACATCGGCTACGGCCCGGCCACCCTGCTGTCCTGGATACCAGGCCTGCAAGATAGCCTCACAAGTTTCAGTTTCAGGAACCAGTCCGACAGGTGAACCGGAGCAATTCACTAGAACCACCTTTTTCCCTGCACGATGCAAGGCGGCAAGTAAATTCCGCTGTACTTCCGGCAATTCAATGCTGGTACGGTCTCCCTTCTTAAAGCCAGGCAAGTCGACGCCCATTTCCTCACCTTCCAGGCTTGGGGAAATACCTCCCACAAAAACTACGACATCTGCATGCCGAACCGCATTGACAGATTGGGCAATATCCACTTTCTTTTTAAAGCCCAAGTCAAAATTCAACTGCGCATCACTCTGCAGATATTCAAACTGCAATTCGATGTCATACTTCTTTCCTGCTTCCACTTGCAAAGCATACGATTGCTTGTTTCCGCCATGACTATTATAAAATGACATGGCTTCCTTCTGATTCACCAGCAACCGTCCTTTGCCAAAGCTATACACATCGAAGACCACCTCACCGGAAGCCTTCGGTACGTAAGTCGCATTGTACGTTGCAGAGAAGTCCGTCAGGTTCACACCCGGTGCAAACACCGTAGCCCCTGAGGTGCAGAAATTGAACGGAGTCATCACCCGTGTCTTCACATCTACCTTGCCCTCACGATTCACATTGTTCCAGTAGCGGGCACTGAATCCCGTCCTGCCTTCCGACTTGCATTCACTGAACACACTCTCCAGCAAATCATCACCTACACAAGGACAGCCCTGTTCATAAATCAGTTTATCGCCTTTTCCAAGAGCAGACCGAATACCGTCCAATACGGTAACTGTACGCGCAGGTACTCCATTATAGTTTCCCCACATCATGACAGAATCTTTGGCATTGGGTCCCATAACGGCAACCGTCAGATTCCCCCTCTTCAGCGGAAGTACATTCTGTTTATTGAGCAACAATGTCATCGATTCCCGAGCCATCTTCAAAGCCAATGAATCGTGTGCCGCAGAAGCCACCACAGAAAAAGGAATCTTTGTCCAGGACACTTTGGAAGGATCGTCCATCTCTCCCAAATCAAAACGGGCCTTCAGCAATTTCTTCACGGAACGGTCTATTGCTTTTTCATCTATCATCCCCTTCTTCGCAGCTTCTATCAACGATTCATAAGTTGAACCACATTCCAAATCTGTACCGCTCAACACAGCCGCAGAAGCCGCAGAAGGAGCATCCTTATGAGTCCGATGTCCTTTTTCATCAAAAAAGTCATTGATAGCCCAGCAGTCACTTAATATAATACCATCGAATCCCCACTCTTCTCGCAGAATCTGGGTCAGCAAGCGATTGCTTCCGCAACAAGGCTCCCCTTCAAAACGATTGTATGCACACATCACCTCTTTCACCCCCGCAGCCTGTACCAGCGCCTTGAAAGCAGGCAAATAAGTCTCATACAAATCACGAAGCGGCAAGTTTTCCACATCAAAAGAATGCCGGTTCCACTCCGGTCCGGAATGCACGGCAAAATGTTTGGCGCAGGCATGCAGTTTATCGTATTTTCCATCACTGACACCTTGCAGCCCTTTTACTACATTTACCCCCATACGAGTAGTCAGATACGGGTCTTCTCCGTATGTTTCTATTCCGCGTCCCCAACGAGGATCTCTATAAATATTCACATTAGGAGTCCACATCGTAAGCCCTTGATACCTCTCATAGCTTCCCTTCGACGCATAATATGCACTTTTAGCCCGCGCCTCATCCGACACAGCCGTAAACACCTCATACACCAACGAATCATTAAAAGAAGCCCCCATACCTATCGGCTGAGGAAATACCGTCGCCAGTCCGGCACGCGCCACCCCATGCAACGCTTCATTCCACCAGTTATACGGTTTTATCCCCAACCGTTCTACCGGCTTTGACACATCCATCATCAAAGAGACCTTTTCTTCCAGCGTCAGTTCCTGCAAAAGCAGGTCTGCCCGTTGTTCGGAGGGCAAGGAAGAGTCCCGGAAATCGGGACGAACGCAGCCCAATAAGGCTAAACTTAATAACCAAGCACCATACCTCATAAAATTACTTATTAGCAGTTTCCCATAGTTTTGTTTTACATAGTTTATCCGTGGTGTAAGTTACCACATTTATTTAAAAAACGAGATTTTCAGCAGACTATTTTCTTTTGTTATTCTCAGAATAATACAACATTTACCATCGCAATGTAGTCACATACTGCGGAACAATCTGTACCGAATCTACCCGGGCCACTGAACCTTTGGAAAAATCAGGAACCGCCTCTCCTGGCAAGTCGGAAAGAAAAGGTGCATTTTTCCACAACGGACGAATGTAAAAACTCAGTTCCTCATCAGTCAGTTCCCGCTGAAAACGTTTCAGACTAATCTGCCAGGGAGCTCCGTAATAGAAATGATCCTGCACCAGCTCACCCTTCAAGAAAGCCATAGCCACGTCGCCTGTATAATCCAGCTGCAAGAAGTAATCGTTTACCTGAGGATATTCCTTCCCAGAGAAACGAACTGCCAGCCGACGGCTTCCTACTTTTCGGAAGGTATATTCGGGCTGTACGAGAGGAACTTCTTTTATCTGCTCCTTAAATCCTTTTGCCGAAGGATATTCTACATAACGGAACACCGGATTTCCCATATTCAGCAACCGTACTCTTCCCGCTTCCGGCAACACCATAGAAGAAGTAAGCAACAACTTACCGTCTACCTTACAAGCGTTCAAAGCCTGTTCACGGGTCAGCGTGGTCACTTTAAACCGTTTTCCGCCAGATGTCTTCACCGTAAACGTACTCTTTAAGCCTGCTTCCGGAGTATAGCAATGTTTTCCGGCTACTGTAGTCTTGTCAAACACAAACTCCGGACGAATACCTTCCGGCACAAAGAAAAAATAGTGGTCTGTCCCCTTGTCGTCCAGCTTCAGCAATAACTGGGCCGTGGCATATTTCAACAAGGCATCTTCCATCTGAAAATTAAACGGAAGAATCAGACTCTCATCTTTCGGCAGCGTAAATGTTCCCTGCGAAGGTATACGAAGTGTTTCATCCGCAAACTTCAGCCGTAAGCACAGATCTTTTTGGTCTACCCGAGCCGTATCGTGGTCTTGAAAGTTTACCATAAACACGAAACCCGATTTTCCTTTTACCCGCGCCGCATATCGCAACGTTTCCCGATTATCCGGAGTCATTTGTTCATAACCCTTCGGAAGCACCGTTTCCATCGGTGCCAGCTGACTGGAGAAATCGTTCAAGAACAGATGCAGCAGACGCAACGCACGATAAGAACCGTGCTCCAAACCAAATTCTCCCAAGGGAGCCTGAAAATCATACGAAATCTTGGGCATCCCCATCGGTTCATCGCTGAAAAAGGCCGTAGGTCCCATTTTCGGAGTAGAACCTCCATGATACATATAATATCCGATGCCATTGGCACCGCTCCCCAGCGTACGCACCATCAACGCCTCTGCGGCCTTAGCCGTGACAATAGGGCGACGGGTATAAATCATCTGAATGCCGACTCCCATTTCTGCACAGAAGGAAGGATATTTCTCGGTGTCATAACGCACCGGTGCATAATCGGGATTCTTCTGAATATCCTTGAACATGCAAAAAGGAGACATACCCGGTTTGGCCCAGAAAGGATACGTATAGGCAGCCGTCACAGGAATGGCTTCCTCTCCGATTACAGCCGCATTGCCCCATCCGGTAGCCGTGTACAAAGGTGTCTGGATTCCGGCTTCTTCAGCCATCTTTTTCAGTGTTTTCATGTGCAGGTCACCCAAATCGGCCGTCGTGATTTTCTTATCCTGTACACTCACTCCTATCATCGTAATATTGGCATCATAAGTGGCCGACGTCATGTCCTTTGGTTCGCCCGGATACGTAATTCCCCAAGGAGCCGCCGAATGCTGGTGTTCATTTTCTATCTGCGTGCCGATAATCGTTCCACCGTCTTTATAATACAATCCTTCCAACTGTCGGCCAATCTCTTCATAAAGGCGTTTCACATACTTCAAATAGTTCGCATCGTTCGAACGAATTTCCAAGGGCTTGGCAAACAACCAGTCGGGAAGTCCTCCGTTTCGTATTTCTCCATGACAGAAAGGACCAATTCGTACCACCGTCCACATATTATGTTTCTGACACAATGACAAGAACTTACGAAGATTCCGATTTCCTTCCCAGTTAAATACACCCTCCTTTTCTTCATGAATGCTCCAGAATACATACGTAGGAATCACCGTTACTCCTCCTGCCTTCATTTTCAGGATTTCTTCTTCCCACTGGCATTCCGGATAACGGCTATAATGGAACTCTCCCATTACTGGAATAACCGGCTTTCCCCCTACCGACATATAATAGCTGTTTACCTCAATACGCTCACCGGAAGGAGTATTTCCTCCCAGCTTCAGGTGCCCACTATAAATTGTCTTTTCCTTGACAGGCATATCCAGTTCATACACCTGCTGTGCCACGGCCAGCACTCCAGCCATCATACATATGATTGTTCCCGTAAATCGATTCATTGTTTTTCCTAGTTAAAGTAAAAAATGAGACACACTATCTCTAGTTCAAAAATACCGTCTCAAAATATACGAAAAAATGGAATCTTTTACGGAATACATGTAATTTTTTGCGACCTTACTATCCCGTTTCAACAAGATACACGAAAAGCTTTTATATCCTTCCCCAAACGCAAGTACGTTTCAAGTAGAACGTAAGTACATTTTACCTGAAACACAAGTACGTTTAGATACAAACGTAAAGGCGTTTACCTCCAAACGTACTTGCGTTTTTCCGGTCATTTCCAGACAAATCATATAATATTAACAATCAAGAAATTACAGACCAATTCACATTCTTCTTACGAAGTTCTTTCAACTGTTGCCAGATAATTTGATTTTCCGGCTTCACGCCTTCGGGGTCGTCATCCAGCAGGCGTTCGGCTATTTCACGGACATACTGCAACAACTGGCCGTCCTTGGCGATGTCAGCAATTTTCAAATCGAAGGCTACCCCGCTCTGCTGGGTACCTTCCAAATCGCCGGGGCCACGTAGTTTCAGGTCGGCCTCGGCAATTTCAAAACCGTCATTGGTCTGCACCATGATTTCAATGCGCTTGCGGGTTTCTTCCGTCAACTTATATCCGGTCACTAAAATGCAATAGGACTGGTCGGCACCACGACCTACTCGCCCACGCAACTGGTGGAGCTGGGAAAGCCCGAAACGTTCGGCATTCTCAATAGCCATCACCGAAGCATTGGGCACATTCACGCCGACTTCTATCACGGTAGTGGCCACCATAATCTGTGTTTCGTTAGCCAAAAAACGCTGCATTTCTTCTTCTTTCTCGGCCGGTTTCATCTTACCATGCACCTTGCTGATCTTGTATTCTGGGAACTCCTCGCAAATGTGCATGTAACCCTCTTCCAGGTTCTTGATGTCCATCTTTTCGCTCTCCTGTATCAACGGATACACAATGTACACCTGACGTCCTTCCTGAATCTGTTTCCGCATGAACTCGTACATGCTTTTCCGACGATTGTCAAACTGGTGAATGGTCTGGATAGGCTTTCTGCCGGGAGGCAGTTCATCAATGACCGACACATCCAAATCGCCATACAAGGTCATGGCCAGTGTACGGGGAATCGGAGTGGCCGTCATAACCAGTACATGAGGAGGACGGGTGTTCTTGCCCCATAACTTGGCCCGCTGGGCTACTCCAAAACGGTGTTGTTCGTCAATCACCACCAGTCCCAAGGAAGAGAAATTGACGGTATCTTCAATCACGGCATGCGTACCAATCAGGATATGCACTTCCCCTGTTAATAAGTCGCGGAGAATCGTTTCACGGCGTTTGCCTTTCACGTTGCCGGTCAATAGTTCCACCCGCACGGGCATCCCATTCAGAAAGCGACGGATGGTTTCATAATGCTGTGTGGCAAGAATTTCCGTCGGAGCCATCATGCAGGCCTGGAATCCGTTATCCAAGGCTATCAGCATGGTCATCAGGGCTACTAATGTTTTTCCGCTGCCCACATCGCCTTGTAATAGACGGTTCATCTGCCGTCCGCTGCCCATGTCACGACGCATTTCCTTGATTACACGTTTCTGTGCCCCTGTCAACTGGAAAGGCAGGTGATGCGCATAAAAGGTATTGAAAATTTCACCCACCCGTTCGAATACCAGTCCACGGAATTTGTTACGACGTTCTTTGGTATAACGGAGAATATTGAGCTGTACGTAAAACAGTTCCTCAAATTTCAAACGATACTGTGCCTTGCGGAGAAGTTCCGGATTCTGCGGGAAATGAATATTATACAACGCATCGGTCAGGGGCATCAGTTGGTGTGCCGCGATTAAAGAGGGACTCAGCGTTTCCTCAAAACTTTCCTTCTGCAAAGCCTGAAAAAGATTTTTCATCAGCTTCTCCAGTGCATGTGAATTGAGGCTGGTACGCTTCATCTTTTCCGTAGTATTGTAATAAGGCTGAAGTCCCATGGTAGAAAGGGTAAGCTCCTGTGCCGGGTCAATATCAGGATGAGCCACGTTGATACGTCCGTTGAAAACCGTCGGCTTGCCAAACACGATGTATTCCTCGTTGGCTTTGTACTTTCCGGTGATGTACTTTAATCCCTGAAACCACACTAAGTCCACCACACCCGTACCATCGGAGAAATGTCCAACCAACCGGCGCTGGCGACCTTCTCCGAACATTTCAAAACTCAGAATCCGCCCACGGAGCTGGATGTAAGGCATGTTACCGTCTATCTCATGAATGTAATACAGACGACTGCGGTCCACATACTTGTATGGGAAATAATACAACAGGTCGCGTAAGGAATAGATGTTCAATTCCTTATTCAGTATGGCCGCCCGCTGCGGTCCTACCCCCGGCAAATATTTCACATCGCGTGTGGATAAGTCAAACATTAGTCGTCAATAAGAGATTCTGCCACTTTCAAGTCAAAAGGTGTGGTGAGTTTAATGTTCTCCCGATTGCCAGCTACCAGATGTACCGGCTGTCCCAATGCTTCCACCACAGAAGCATCATCGGTAAAGAAAGGTTTGTAATCCTGCGCATAGGCCCGTTTCAACAATTCCACAGTGAAGACTTGAGGAGTCTGCACCAACTTGTAATCATTGCGTGATACAGTCTCACTGCTTCCTTCGGATAGCAAATGACGGACTGTTTCCACTACATCTGTTACCGGAACCACAGCCTGCAAAGTGGCTGCCTGGGCATAACAACTCGAAATGACTTCAGCAGAAACGAAAGGACGAACCCCGTCGTGCACACCGACCACACCGTCTTCTTCCACCAGTGCCAGCCCGTTCTTTACGGAATGGAAACGCGTTTCTCCACCTGCCGCAATATGGTGAGGCAACATAAAGCCATATTCAGCACAAAGGTGCTCCCAGTAGGAACGCTGTTCCACCGGAAGCACCACAATCAGTTCAATGTTCGGGTCACAGGCATGAAAAGTCTCCAGCGTACGCATCAATATCGGTTTTCCTTTTACCGAAATGAATTGTTTGGGAATCTCTCCCCCCATACGCAGGCCTTTTCCTCCCGCTACCACTATCACATATTTCTTCATTAAGCCAGCAACATTCCTTTTTTCACTTCGAGTACTTTTTCTGCTCCTGCAAATTTCTCCAGGATAGTAAAGCCAAAGGCAGGTGCGGCACCCGGACCTTTACCCAAAATGAAATTGTCGACTACCTCTACCATATTTCCTGTATACTCTGCTCCTTCCAGGAACTTGTCGAAACCCGGATAACAAGTAGCTTTCTTGCCTTTCAGCAAACCACGCTTACCATATACCATCGGAGCAGCACAAATGGCAGCCAACGGTTTTCCGGCAGCTGCAAAGCTCATAATCAGTTTGTCCAGTCCGGCATGTGCATCCAGGTTAGTAGCACCCGGCAGTCCACCTGGAAGAACAATCATTTCTACGTCTTCCTCCTTCAGTTCTTCGAACAACAAATCAGCCACAATGGGTACCTGATGAGAACTGATGACCGTCTTGTTTCCAGTGACAGACACCGTTTTTACGTTCAATCCGCCTCTGCGCATAATATCCAACGGAAACATGGCTTCCATTTCCTCGAAACCTTCAGCCAAAAAGATACAAACTGCTTTCATAAATCTATTATTTAGAATTAAAAGTTTTATTTCAACTTAAAGTAGTACGTAATGGTACCACTCTGATTATTTACCCCATCCACTGCATTAAAACGTGCTTTTCGAGCTGCCTCTTCCGCTGCTCTTCGCAACGCCAGATTCACTGTGTTCGTCCGTTTGTTAATGCTGGTACTGATAACCTGTCCGGCTGGATTCACCACAATGGTTACAACCACACGGCCTTCATCCTGTACATTGTAGACGGGTACAGGAAGCTTTCCACCTCCCAAAGTTCGCCCGTTCAAGTCGAATGTGCCATAACCACCTACACCGCTCGTTTTTCCGGTAGAAGAATTACCCGTAGGACTACCCTGCAGTCCGGCTCCGGTGGCATTTCCTTTGCTTCCCATCTGAGAACCTTTTCCAAATGCCCCGGCAATAGCACTGGCCGCAGCCTGAGCAGCCGCTTTTTCTGCTTCCGCCCGTTTTTCAGCCTCTGTTTTCTCCTTCGGCTTTTCCACCTTCTGCGTTTCAGTCTTTACTGGTGTCTTTTTAGGTTGTTCCTTCTTCGTTTCAGTTTTAGGCTTTTCTTTTTTCACTTGTAAAGAAGGTTCATCCTGCTGCGTAATCATGGGTTGTTCCACCTCTGGCTCTACTGAAGCTTCCGGAGCAGAAGAAGGCGTTTCCGAAGGCATGACATCCACCTCGGTCATCGTATAAGGGTCGGCATCACCTACAGCCAGTTCCGTATTGCCCAGCATAACGGGCACACCGCCTTCCTCCTGCTCTGCCGGAACGGTCAGCTTCAGAAGAAACAGCAACAGCAGCACCAGCACATGCAAAGCCACCGTACATACAATTCCGATTACCTTATTTTTTTTCAACGTTACTCTGTTTTAGTTTTTATCCGGACGGCGAGTCGCCAGGACCATCTTAAAATGATTCTCGTTCGCAATATTCAGCACCCGCACGATTTCCCGATAAGGAATCGATTCATCGGCATACAATGCCACATACATTTCCGGTTCTTTCCGGGCACATTCCTGAAGAAATGCAGCCACCTCATCAATAGCCAGCGGCATTTCATCTTCATTGCCAAAAGCTCCGTAATAATTTAAATCTTTGTCTATAATCACCCGTGCCATGGGTTTAGCCGAAGTCTGCTCCGAACCTTGCGGCAGAAGCACCTTGATGGCATTCGGCGATACCATGGTAGAAGTAATCATAAAAAATATCAGCAGCAAGAAAATCAAGTCGGTCATAGACGACATGCTGAAGCTGGGTGATATTTTCTGTCTTCTCTTTAAAGCCATACGCGATTATTTTTCAGTCGGTTCATTCAGCAAGTCCATGAAAGCCAACGTACGTGCTTCCATCTGACTTACTACCTTATCCACACGATACACCAGATGATTATAGGCAAACATCGTAGCAATACCTACGACCAGTCCGCCCACCGTAGTAATCATGGCTTCATAAATACCACTTGACAAAAGAGTAATATCAATATTGTTTCCGGCATTGGCCATATTCCAGAAAGCACGTACCATACCAGTTACCGTACCCAAGAATCCCAACATCGGCGCCCCACTTGAAATAGTAGCCATGATAGACAAACCATTTTCCAGCTTGGCCACTTCAATGTTTCCGGTATTTTCAATGGCAGCCTGCACATCGGCAACCGGACGTCCCATACGAGTAATACCCTTCTCAATCATACGCGAGGAAGGAGTATTCGTAATACGGCAATAATTAATAGCCGATTTGATTTCTCCCGATTTGATATAATCACGGATACGTTCCATAAACAAGGGATCATCCTTTCCAGCCTTGCGGATAGCCACCGCACGCTCAAAGAAAATATAGAAAGCAATTACCGACATCAGAGCCAGTACAATCATAATCCAGCCTCCTTTGCAGGCCATATCCCAAAGATTCATCTGCGGTTCACCCGAAGCAACCGGAGTCAACACCGGATTTGCTCCGGCCATTGTATCGGCTACAGCTTGTGCGGCAGCCAGTAAAGTTAATGTCATCATAATTTAACGAAGGCAATTTTTATATTCTTCAATAGTTTTCTTTAATCCTAAATAAAGTGCATCACAAATCAGTGCGTGACCAATAGAAACTTCATCCAGCCAGGGGATATTATCATGGAAATATTTCAAGTTCTCCAAACTTAAATCATGTCCTGCATTCAATCCCATTCCCAGTTTATGTACTCTCTCAGCCGCTTCTATAAAAGGAGCTACAGCTACTTCCGGGTTCTTAGGATAGAGTGACGCATAAGGTTCCGTATACAATTCCACACGGTCGGCTCCTGTCTTGGCCGCATACTCAATCAGTTTCAGGTCTGTACCTACAAAAATAGAAGTACGTATGCCTGCCTCACCGAACGTATCCATCAATTCTGTCAGGAAAGCCTGATGCGTCTTGGTATCCCATCCGCAATTCGAAGTAATCTGGTCAGGAGCATCCGGCACCAAAGTCACTTGCGTAGGTTTTACTCTCAGCACCAGATCGATAAACTCTTTTGAAGGATATCCTTCAATATTGAACTCAGTCTTCAACACCGGGCGCAAGGCATATACATCCGAATACCGGATATGACGTTCATCCGGACGCGGGTGAACCGTGATACCTTCCGCCCCGAACTGCTCGCAGTCCAGCGCCACTTTCTCTACATCAGGGTTGTTTCCACCTCGTGCATTACGAAGCGTAGCCACCTTATTTATATTCACACTTAATTTAGTCATATTTCAGAATTTCACTATCTTTGCATCAACAACGTGCAAAGTTAGCAGGTTTTACGAGAAACTTGACATGTTTATTCTTAAAAAGATTGATAAAAAAGACACATTCTATGCAGCGGAAGATGAAGTTCGCCCTCTTTGGAAATACGTATCAGGAGCATAAATCAGCCCATGTAACCCATCTGTTGGAAATCCTCCGGCGCAAGGAGGCACACATTTGTATCCATCGTGAGTTTTATGAGTTCCTTCGCCTGCACACAAACGCAGATTTAACCAATTTAGAAATCTTCAACGGACATGATTTTACAGCCGACATGGCACTTAGTGTGGGAGGAGACGGTACGTTCCTGAAAACAGCCAGTCTGGTTGGTAACAAAGAAATTCCCATACTGGGTATCAATACCGGAAGACTGGGTTTTCTGGCCGATATTTCGCCCGACCAGATGGAGGAAACCTTCGACGAAATTTATCAGGGAATGTATCTGGCAGAACCACGAAGGGTACTGAAACTCACCTGCAATGGTCAGGTGCTGAAAGGTTATCCTTACGGACTGAATGAAATCGCCATTCTGAAACGCGACAGTTCTTCCATGATTACCATCCGTGCCTATATCAACGGTGAACTGTTGAATGTGTATCAGGCAGACGGACTGATTGTGGCCACCCCTACCGGCTCTACAGGCTACTCCCTCAGTGTAGGCGGTCCGATTTTAGTACCTCAGAGCGGTACCATCAGCCTGACTCCTGTAGCTCCACACAGCTTAAACGTACGCCCCATTGTCATTCGCGATGAGTGGGAAGTCACATTGGAAGTAGAAAGCCGCAGTCATAATTTTCTGATTGCCATTGACGGACGGAGTGAAACGTTCCGTGAAGGTACCCGACTTACTATCCGAAGAGGAGAATACTTCATCCGTATCGTCAAGCGCTGCCACCACTCTTTCTTCAACACCTTACGTGAGAAAATGATGTGGGGAGCCGATTCGCGTAACTAACTATCCATTATACAAATACACAAAAAGCAGGAGCGTTCAACTTGTTGCTCCGGCTTTTTGCGTATATATACCTTACAGTATCCTATTTGGAAAGCTGCACATCATAGCTCTTTCCTTCACGGCAAGTAAACTGCAATGCGGTGTGCTTCTTGTCCGATTCCAGCACCTTCACGGCAGGATGAGATGCCACATTCCATTTCCCTTTCAAGGTGATGGTCACCGGAATCTCCTTACTCTCGTCATCAATCCACGGACGAGAATAAATACTGCGTTCAATACGTTTTCCATTCTCATCAAAAGCCTCATCACTCGGACCGCGATAGAAGGCCATATCCGGTTGTGCCACGGTCAACACCAGTTTTTTCTTGTCCACCTGCTTTACCATAGCCAGACAAGAAGTATCTGCCTTCTCAATGAAATCACCTGGCAAAGTCTTCTGTGGAGTCTCAAAAAGCACGTATGAAGTCAAGTGTTCTGCACTGGAAGTCACGATATGCGCATTCCGGTCTTTCTGCAACACCTGATAAGTCGGCTGTTTGGCAAACTGTGTCAAACCCTGTTCATCAGTCTGCGGCAACACCGCATATTCATACGAAGCTCCCTGAGGTGCTTTTCCGTGATTGAACACCAAAGACACCCAATCACCGGCAGTCGGTTTTACACTACGTTCACCTACTGTTACCTGAGGGAAGTTCTTTTCAAACTGTACATTGCCCGGTACATAATACCCCACTCCATTAGGAGCCAGATACGTATGTCCGTTATCCTTCCAGCTGTCCCAATATGCTTTTTCTTCCGGCGTAATGGCAGCCAGCTGGAATACAGTGGTTTCTGTTGGATAATCCTGATTAACGTTCTCAATGTCAGAACCAAGGGCTACGATGGTATTTCCAAAGAAATGATACGAAACCCGTGCACGGTGCGAGCCGTTGTACTTATCATGTTCGTGCAACTTCATACCAAAATTACCATTCTCACGTTCTTGAGAAAGTCCTCCGGCAAACGCCTCATCAGAATACAGCATTTCTTCCATTCCAGAAAATGCATCCACATTCAGCACTTTTGCACGTAACTGATCAAAAGGCAGATGAATGGAAGTAGCACCCGGAATCCGGTTCCAGTCGAATCCGTTTTCCTGCCAGCCGCTCGTTGTAAAGGTTACTCTTTCTCCCGGCTGAGCAGTCAGCACCTGCATGCTGCCATAACCCAAGTATCGTCCGTAGAAATTGGCATCCAGGTAATGTTCCGCATCCCACAAGTAACGTGAATGGCCACGCACCACAGCAGCCCAATTGTTTCGTCGCTGTACAGACACACAACCATATCCCAACGCTAAATTTCCCTGAGGGTCTTTTTCAGACGTAAATCCCGCTTTCAGCAACTTTTTCTCCAGTTTGCGTTCCAATCCAGCTGGTGCCTGCGGCAAATAATCGGGTTCATTAGCACCCGGTTTTGCCGGTTCTCTTACCAGACGCAGATAAGCAGCAGCCATATCGGCATCATACTTTTCTTTTCCGTCAGGAGTTCCAGAGATAGCCATCATAGCATACTGTACCGGAATCAGCTTTCCTTTTCCATTGGGATGGCGTCCCGACATCGACAACGGGAACTGTTGCTGGTTACAATAGAAACGCATGGTCAGCAACACATCTTTTACGGTTTGATGAGCCAGTTCTGATACGGCAAATGTCGTTCCACTCATCAGATAAATCATGTTAGTTGCCCCATCCAGACCTCCAACCGCATACGCAGGATAGTTATTACGGTGATGGAAGGCAGCCCCGTCACTCTTAAAGGCACCCGCCAGCCCCGGAGCCGGACGGCATCCGTAGTCAATCCAGCGTGAGAAAGCACGCAAGTAACGAAGTTTTTCCGGCGTATCCTCCATCATCAGAATGCTGGCAATGCGCCCGGAAGTCTGTGTATTAAAGGAATCCATATCAATACCGTTTCCGGTCGGCTTTGGATATACCTCATTCGTAATGGCATACCAGCGCATGGTAGCTTCCGCTTCTGCCAAGCGATTTTCTTCACGGAGCACATCCTTCATCAGAAAATAAGAAAGATACAAACTGCGTACACTGTATCCATAATGATGTATGTTTCCCCAGCAACTTCCGTAAGCTACTCCCTGATCGGTAATATGATCGTACATAGCCATGAATTTCTGACGCATTTCCTGTTTCACCTGTACGTCCTGCGCGTTATGATATGCCACGGCAATGGTTTTCATCAGGTCAAAATAGGCTTTCATTTCCATGCCCAACTTCGTAAACATGTCCTTATCCCAATGGGGAATCATACGCTCGTATGCTTCCGACTGACGTACCATAAAAATAGGCAGTCCGCTTACTTTACCGTTTTTATATACAATCTTATAGGCATCGAACTTGCGACGGATATTATCAATCTGTTTTTGAGACAATTTACCCGGCGTATAAATCAAATCCCGGTAACGTTTTTCCATCAGGTGCATATCCTGAAGCTCTTTTTCTGAAACCGGCTTCAAAGGCAAATCCGACTTCCACAATGAATGAGGATAAATCACCAGCCAGTGATTAGTCGTTCCTTTATGTACAAAAGGCACCTGTACATCGGCAGCCTGCTGACGCGCATCTACCTTGCTGGCCGGAATCAGATGATCGATAAAAAGTTCCCCTTCTACATCCGGTGCCAGTATCCTCAACTCATTCATACCTTCTTCCGGCGTACCTTCCATGTCGCGTTCATAGCAAACCCATGCTGCACGCCATCCGGTGAAGTTAATACCGAAGGGAAAAGATGTACATACCTTTCCATCCTTCAAGAATTGAAAGGTTATCTTCTTATCTACTGCCTTCTCGTTATACACCCATACAATAAAAGCCGACAGATACGTATCTTTTCCCGTCGGATCTTTGGCTTCAAACTTCAAATCCTTTTTCAGGGAAAGGACAGCCCCCGGTTTATACGTCCAACGCAGGGAACGGCTTCCATCTTTATAGTGCTCATCACTAAGAGATAAAGTCGATCCTGCGCCGGAGAGTTCCTGCGGTACAGCTTCTTCAAAAGAGAGCAACCGCTCGTGCTTTACGACCTGTGCTGTCAACTCACCAGAAATCGCAAAGAAACTTAATACAGATGCTAGATTAATAAAAAATTTTCCTTTCATTTGTACCGTTCTACATAAAATTTAAGTATCGGTACAAAGATAGTATTTTTTATCATTTAATTGTTGTCTTTTTGACGGATTTCCACACGGCGGATTTTTCCACTGATAGTTTTCGGCAGTTCATCCACAAACTCAATGACACGCGGATACTTGTAAGGAGCTGTCACCCGTTTCACGTGATCCTGCAATTCCTTTATCAGTTCCGGTCCAGCCTTCTGCTTGTAGTCCTTTGCCAATACGATAGTGGCTTTTACCACCTGACCGCGTATTTCATCGGGCACACCCGTAATGGCACATTCCACTACAGCCGGATGCGTCATCAAGGCACTTTCCACTTCAAACGGGCCGATACGGTAACCGGAGCTCTTGATGACATCGTCGGCACGTCCTACGAACCAGTAATAACCGTCTTCGTCACGCCAAGCCACATCGCCCGTGTAATAGATACCATCGTGCCAAGCCTCACGGGTAAGTTCAGCATCACGATAATATTCCTTGAACAAGCCAAGCGGTTTACCTTTATCCGTACGTACCACAATCTGTCCCTGTTCTCCATCTTCCGCTGAACGGCCGTCTGGTTTCAGCAAGTCAATGTCATACTGCGGATTAGGCACGCCCATACTTCCCGGTTTCGGCTCCATCCATGGGAAAGTAGCCAGTGTCAATGCCGTTTCTGTCTGTCCGAATCCTTCCATCAGACGAATGCCCGTAATGCGCTTGAAAGTTTCATATACAGAATAGTTCAACGCCTCGCCCGCCGTCGTGCAATATTCCAGTGAAGACAAATCATATTTCGACAAGTCTTCCCGAATCAGGAAACGATAAATCGTAGGAGGTGCACACAGCGAAGTAATGTGATAATCATGAATCTTTTGCAGGATATCTGCCGGGGTAAACTTCTCATGGTCGTATACAAAGATATTGGCACCGGCAATCATCTGTCCGTACAGCTTTCCCCATACAGCCTTTCCCCATCCGGTATCTGCAATGGTCAGGTGCAGACTATTCTCATGCAGATTGTGCCAGAAGCATCCGGTAGCAATATGTCCGAGCGGATAAGTAAAGTCGTGTGCCACCATCTTCGGTTCCCCGGTAGTTCCCGAAGTAAAGTACATCAGTGAAATATCCTCATTGGTATTCACATGTTCCGGACGTACAAAAGGAGCGGCAGCTTCCATACCCTTATGGAAATCTTCAAAGCCCTCCGGATATTCCGGACCGACACTTACCAGGCGTTCTACTGTAGGAGAATCAGGCATAGCCGCCAGAATATGCTCTGTGATAACCGGTTCACCGGCAGCCACAATCATCTTGATACCGGCAGCCTGACAACGATACACAATATCTTTCTTTGTCAGCAAGTGTGTAGCCGGAATGACCACTGCCCCCAACTTGTGCAGAGCAATAATAGAGAACCAGAATTCATACCGACGTTTCAAAATCAGCATGACCTTATCTCCATGTCCTATTCCCAGGCTCTGGAAATAGGAAGCAGTCATATCGGTATATTTCTTCAAGTCCGCATACGTAAACTGTATATGTTCCCCTTTGTCGTTTGTCCACAGCAACGCATTCTTATCGGGCTGTTCAGCCGCCCAGGCATCTACCACATCATAACCGAAATTAAAATTTTCCGGCACCTTCACTTTAAAATTCGCAATGAAATCCTCTTGTGAAGTAAAGTGAGTTTGTTCAACAAATCTTTCTAACATATTTCTTTTCAAAATTAATTACTACATAACGATGGCAAGGAATTTCACCGCTTTCCCGTCGAGGGCTTTCATTCCGTGAGGCAGTGAAGAATCGAAATAAAGGCTGTCTCCCTGCTCCAGAATCAAATCTTTTCCGTTTATGCTCAACAGCATCCGGCCCTCAATCACCAGATTGAATTCCTGTCCGTAGTGCGTATTATAATAAATAGGTATATCCTCCGGCTTGGGTTCTACCGTCACCAGGAAAGGATCAGCCTTGCGGTTGCGGAACCCCGAAGCCAGCGACTGGTATTTATATGCCTTCGTACGCTCTACCGAGATACCGGTTCCCCAGCGCGTCAGAAAATAAGCATTCATCTTAGGTTCTTCCCCGAACATCAGCACGTCAAGCGGCACGTTGCACTTCCGTCCTATCTGCTGCAACGTACTGACCGCAATGTCACACTCGCCCGACTCAATCTGCCGATATTGTTCCACCGACAACCCACATTGTCCGGCCATGTCCTCTACACTCAAATCCAGCGCATCGCGTAGTCCGCGGATACGTTCTCCTATTTGTCTTATTTGTTCGTCCATAGTGCAATTTTTTAGTTATTCGCTCAAAATTACGAAAGATTATGAAAAACCAAGAAAAATATTTCGAACTTTGTAACCGAAAATTTTTAAACCATGATCAGACAGGATTACATCATACGCATGATTCAGGAAATATTTGCCGCAATAGCCAACCTGATTCTCCGCCGGAAGCACATCAGCAAGTCGGACTGGGAGGAATATGAAAGTACGGCACGGCAAGTGCTGGAAGTCACTCCCCAGCAGCTGGAAGAAATGGACGGACAAACCATACTGGAAAAATACAGTCAGGAAAAAGATGGGATGGAGAAGACCGAATTAGCCGCCATGATGTTGCTGAAAATGGCGGAAGACACCGAAAACATCGTCCCTAAGGCCCGCCTTCGCCAGGAAGGACTCTACCTGCTGAAATATGTGCAGGAACATGGAAATACCTATTCTCTGTCACGCAACCTGCTGATTCAATTTTTGGAATCAAAGGACTGATCTCCACCGACGAAAAAAACGAACCTGCTAACCATGAATACACTGAAAATAGCCTATATCGGTATGGGATACCGGGGAAAGCAACTGCTTGCCCTGACCCGACACATTCCTTACTTCCAAGTGACTGCCATTGCCGACCCGGAAGCCCGGGAAGCCGACTACGACGTGCCTTGCTACAACCAGGGAGGAGACGATTATCAAAGAATGATTGCCCTTCATGTCCCGCAACTGGTTTTCATTGCCTCTCCATGGCAGTTGCACGTACCCCATGCTCTATACTGTATACAACACGGCTGCCATGTGGCACTGGAAATCAAAGGGGGGCTTTACCTGCATGAGTACCAGCCGCTGATTGAAGCGGCTGAAGCCGGAAAGAAAAAAATCTTTCCGCTGGAGAACACGCTTTTCCGGCAGGAAATTCTGGCCATGCACAACCTGGTCAGTGACGGTGAATTAGGTGAAGTAGTATACATGCGAGGAGGTTATCGTCACGACTTGCGAAATCTTCTATTGGACGACCAGGGTAATCTGGGCAACCGGAAAAAGACGGAAAGCATCTGGCGAAGCAAATTCTACCAGCAAGAGAATGGCGACCTTTATCCTACTCACGGACTGGCTCCTCTCTGCCTCATCGCCGGCATTCCCCGCAAAGACCGTTTTGTACGCCTGACCTCCTTTTCTTCCAAACCCGCAGGCCTATACCAGCGTATTCGTGAATTAGGGGGAAATCCTCATGTACCTGTCACGCAGGGAGATGTAACCGTCACCCAGCTGGAGACAGCTTCCGGAACCTTGGTTTCTTTGGCCCACGACACCACCCTTCCCCGCCCCAGAAGCCTGGACTTCGAAATACAAGGCACCAAAGGAATCTGGCAGGGAGACCAGCGACGCATTTACCTGGAAGGAAAAAGTCCGCACGAAACATGGGAAGCAGATACCGCTTACCTGCAAAAATACGAACACCTCTATTGGCAACAATGGGGAGAAGAAGCGCTGCGCATCGACACGCACCATGAAGGCATGGACTACATCATGCTCAAAGCATTAGAAGCCGAAATGAAACAGGAGATACCTTACCCGGCCGATATACACGACCTGGCTCTTTGGACTTCAGTTACCCCTTTGTCCATACAGTCCGTAGCAGAACAACACACCGTACCGATGGAGTAAGCCATTCCGGTTTATTCCA
Source organism: Phocaeicola sp. (assembly GCF_048170425.1). GTDB lineage: Bacteria > Bacteroidota > Bacteroidia > Bacteroidales > Bacteroidaceae > Phocaeicola. The sequence continues at coordinate 1,172 of NZ_DBEXBB010000259.1, read as the reverse complement.
AATACAGATAATCGTAATGTACCAGCGGTTTCTGTCCGTGCTGTCCCACCATGGAAAGTGCTTCTGCCGAGTCGGCTGATACACGGCCTACTCCAATCTGACGCCCCTGCTCGTCCATCACGCGCACGAGGTCATCTTTCTCAAAATCTCCCACAACCCGCGTCACTCCCACCGGAAGGATGCTGGTAGCCTTCACTCCTCTGACGGCCTCTACTGCCTGACGGTTCAGATGAAGTTCCCCTTTGGCAAAGCCTTCACTGTGCGCAATCCACTTCTTCATGCTCGACACTCCCTCCATGGCTGGAAGGAAACGGGTACAGACAGTCGTATCCGGATGACACAACAAATCCGACAGGATGTTCTCTTTCTTGCCATTGGCGATAATCACGGCAATTCCTTCATCGGCCACCTTGCGGGCAATGGTGCTTTTGGTAAGCATCCCTCCCCGTCCGAATCCGGACTTCTCTGTCTGAATGTAATCCGACAAATCCTTTCCACGCTCCACCGTACGTATCACAGAAGTACCCGGCTGAGAAGGTGAACCGTTATAAATGCCGTCAATGTTACTAAGGATTATCAATGCCTGCATGTCCATCATCGAAGCAATCATACCCGATAGTTCATCATTGTCGGTAAACATCAGCTCAGTCACCGAAATCGTATCATTTTCGTTCACGATGGGAATCACTCCGTTCTCCAGCATCACCTTCATACAATTGCGCTGGTTCAGATAATGCCGGCGGGTAGAGAAGCTTTCCTTTGTCGTGAGTACCTGACCTACGGCGATGCCGTGCTCACGAAACAGTTCATAATAACGGTTAATCAGCTTAGCCTGTCCCACTGCCGAGAAAAGCTGCCGCTGGTCCACGCTGTCCAGTTTCCGTAAGGGTTTCAACTCACTTCTTCCTGAAGCCACCGCTCCGGAAGACACCAGCACAATTTCCACTCCTGCTTTATGCAACTCTGCCACCTGATCCACCAATGCCGACATACGGGTCACATCCAATGTACCGTCACGGCGGGTCAGCACGTTACTACCTATCTTTACCGTGATTCTTTTATACTGATACGTTTTGTTTTCCATGATTCATTCTCACTTTTGCACGAGTTATCCCAAAACCCGCTTTCGGATACACATAATCTTCCTACTTTCAATGGCAAATTTAATAAAT
>NZ_DBEXBB010000258.1:0-4575 GCF_048170425.1 Phocaeicola sp. | reverse complement strand
TAATCCATTGACTCTCCTCTTGCTTTTGATAGTTGACCTTAAACAGCAGGATAACACCTTGTTAACAGAAAGGTAATCCTGAACACTTAAGACCATATTTAGTTTCCTGTTGTAGGATTAGGGGTAGTTGCATTTCCTGTTTCATTATACGCCCCTGGTAACCAAACATCATTGTTTTGAACCTCTTTATTATAGAACCTTGTTCCAGGTGTCATATACCATTGCACCTCATTACGAAATATTCTAGGTTCAAGCCCAAAGCGATATATCCAATCATAATACTGATAGGTTAAATACGTATTCAGAAAAGCATCATCTAGAGGAAGATGGCTTTTACTTGCATCCAAATACATTTCATTATCTCGTGCAGCAACTGGATACATCACCCCATCTTTTCTTGAAGCAAAAACCCAGTCTTCTCCCGACATACCCGAAAACGAAGGCAAACCCTTTTGCTGGAGTTGTGTCACCATTTCTGGAGTACAAGCAGAAAAAAGATAATCAACAGGCGTGTATTTTTCTCCGGGCTGTGGCCTTTTCATCAAAACCAGAATTTGCCTCGCACCATGTTGTAACACACCCGCCGAACCCATATACAAAGCGTTCGCATATTGGCTCGCTACACTACCATTATCAACCGCAACCGCATACTGGCAATACCCTAGCTTGACCGCATTAGGCAAATAAGGTGTGTCATACATACGAGAGCCTGTTGGCCAGTATCGCTGAGAACTAAAGTCATTATTAGCAAGTTCCCAACGTAATTGACCAGCTGCCAGCACTACAGTATTGCCTGGCTTCAGCATATACCGTTCAGGCCCTTTGTTATTGTGGGTACCATACATGTCATAGTATCTGTTATTCCTCTGATAACTACTATGAGCTGTAGTTCCATCGCCTTTATATACCGTCTGGTTAAAATCTGTAATGTACAAGTCTTGTATCAAAGCCTTATCGAATGCCTTAGTGGACCTGTCAGCCTCTCCCACAAGTAAAGGAAGCGATGAATCCCATGACAACATGCGGCACAAACCATAATTACGAATGTCTATTGCCTTGTTAGTAGGGTTGTAAATCTCCACTACCGTATAATTATACCATCTAGACGGATTCAGATGTAACAGCTCCGTAATCATCAAATCCGATTCTGGCAAGGCTGCTTCTATATTATAAAAATAACCGGATTTAAGTTCAACGGCACGAGAAGAAGGAGGCAACAACACGCTATCTCTTAATTGTGCATCAGAGGAAGGAGAAACTGAATACAAAAACTCTATCTGATTCTCAACTGAGCCTGAAGATGTAGGAATACACCATAAATATAATGTTTCAGGGCTAGTACCGACTACCGTAGGCTTAATATTCCAAATACAAACCTCATTACTAGTCCATAATGCCCGATCAGCCCTGCTCGGACTGACAGCTCTGCTCGATGCAGCAAAGTTAAACTTGATGATTCCATTACTTTCATCACCCAAAGATACATGCGCCTTACCCGCCTTTATGTTGGGATTCTTAATTTTTACTTTACTAATATAAATAGGAACAGCCAAAGAGTTTTTCACTTTCATTCTTATAATTGTTCCAAGCGGTTTGAAGTTAAGATCTAGAAATACCTTTCCATTCTCTCTTCTTACCGGCACATATTGACTATACAAAGGGGTAGTCAGCGATTTCAGATTATCTTTGACAATATTTCCATCTGTAGAAAAATAATCATCTGTATTTATTGTAGCCGTATATTTGTTTAAATCAAAAAAACACTGCTCCTTTGTTCTTTCTGTAGACTCCATTATAGCACATACCTTCCAATTGTCACCCGCAAGGTCACCTTCTTTCAGGCGTATATAAGGGTCTCCTACATTCACCTGAAAACCTCCGCCACTTTTGGGCTCTATTGTTGCTGAAAGAGTCTTAAAGCTCCGGCTTGCAACATTATCTCCGTTTTGCAAACAAACATGAATAAGTACATCTTTCATGTTCGCATAATCAAAGTGAATTTTACCATCTGTATCCTCAGTAAGAGCCCTTGAATCTACTTGCGTTTCCGTATTCAACACATTTGCATATTGCGGAATAGAAATCGCGTAAGTAACGTCCAAGACTTCTCCGGTATATTCATCAACAGAAGTACTGTTTTTTTTCGCTGAATCCACTACAGCTGCCAATTCATCTTGCTTACAGGATGTAAATGGGAAAAGGATAATCAAAAAACAAGTAACGATTTTAATTACTGAAACTTTCATTGTGATATTCATTTTAGGTCTTCTATATTCTTTGTTGCGGTATTTCCATCATTACAAATCTCCTCCATCCTGCCAGTCCGTCAGGTCCCCCACAACAATCAAAGCTTTATTATCAATACTCAGGTTGTATTTAATCATCTTGCCCATTATCCATTCTGTATTTGCCAGGCTAACCGTATACTCTTGAGTTGAGCCATTTATTTCCTGAAGCTCAATCTTCAACTTTGCCCCTTCAGATAAACGCTGAGGAATCATAATAAAATTTCCATTTGAATCTACTATTTCGGTTCCCGAATTCTCCACTGTAGAAGTTTTATAATTAGTCTGAAGCACAAAATCCTTCAACTCCGCATGATTATCCCACACATTCTTTCCTACATAGTGACGAGCCTTACCATAAACCCCTGACAAGGTTATCTTCGTGACAGTTCCCTGAGGCAGACCCATATCTATAAACTTAATTACAGTCAGGGCATGTTTAAAATTTAAAGGAACATCCTTGTTAAAGTTCCCTGCATATTCCATGGTAGAAGCAACCAAAACGTCTTCCTGGTTTACAATCTCCGAAGGAGTGGTATAATCAAAAGTCGGATAACCATTCATATTACCCAGAAGAGAGATAGCCGCAGAGCCGTATGGTGCATAAGCGAAAAATTTAACCTTCTGCTGAGCACCAGGCCAGTATGCATTGGATATATACGAAGCCGATTGACGAATCTCACGGTTATTCATCAAATTAATAGGAGAACCTTCATTCCATGTTTCTGTAATACCATAAGTACTGGCCCAACACCCGAAACTGCTATACATAGAGCTTGTGTAAATCAATTTACCTCTTGAGTTCAGTGTGGTATTCTCATGTATTTCTCCTCTCGACAAGTATCCCGGACTTTCCTTTCCGTCAACGTAAGAATGGAAACTTATCTGAGTATATTCGGTTTCGATATCATCATTCTGCTGACATGACATACTCCCTGCCACAACAAACAATAAAAATACTACATTAAAAAAACCACTTCTTATCATATTACTATTTGGAATAATTTGTATTCATCGAGTTCAAAGGCTCAAAATATAAAGACGCAAGAGTAATGAAGCACAGAAAAACGAACATATGAAACTTTAAAGAGATGCCCTCATTCCCTTGCGTCCTGTTAATAACAATAACCTTAAGATTTAAAAGTTTAGTTCATATTCACGCCAACAGATTCTTCAGCCCAATTCTCTACAGATACTGTAAACTTAATAGGTGCACCAAGAATCAAGTCACCACCTTTTCCATCCGGTATCGGATTGGTATCAATAGTAGAGTCTGTTGTATCAGGATTCGGGTCAATTCTACCCGCACCACTGCCTTCTCCGCAGAAAGTCAATATATAAGTATATTTTTTACCCGGCTCCCAGTTTGTACCAATAGACACAGCAGAAAGACCATATTTACCATCTTTATTTTCTGTATTTGTAGCTAAGGGATATAACAAAACTTCATTACCTCCATCAACATTATAAATACGGCATATAACAGACAAATAAGCTCCAGTTTTATCTGTGTTATTATTCCAACCAGTCAATGATTGAGGAATAAGCATAAAATTGTTATCACCAAACATAATAGATTGCGCTTGGTTTGTCAATGTAAGAGGTTTGTCTCCTTTTACCATATAAGCTTTAGTCGGCTCGTCTTTACCAGACCAATCAGCCCATTTATTTTGAGGAAGAGTATAATTAAGCCCTGTAACATCTTCCGGGAAAGTAAACGTAGCTGTTGTAGCCATATTTACAACTTTTACTCCAAGAACTTCTACCTTGATTTGAGGATTACCACATAACGCCTTTACTTCAATTTGAGATAAAGCATGTTCAAAATTTAAGGCAACACCAGTTCCCTCATTTCCTGCTCTATTTCCTGTGTTATAAGCGACCACAAGATCTTTCTGGTCTGCTACAGTCTGGCTAGGAGAAAAGTTCTTTATCTTTTTTTCTGCATTAGTTATACTAACTGTACCATTAGCAAACTCTTGTGGCGCATAAGCAAAGAACGACAAATTAAAACTTGGCCAATAATAAGTTAAAGCAGTACTCCAGTTCTGACCATCACTAGACGTTACAGGTAAATTTGTAAAATAGTTCTTATCATTACCAATAGCTGTTACATTAAAAGCATTCAGATTACTCAAAAGCGTTACATTGCTACGTGAAGTAGCTTTGTCCAATGACGCTCTAAAGGCAATCGCATTACCGTTATTCACATCCACTACTTCATCTTTTGAGCAAGAGGACATAGCAGCCAAAGCGATGGCTGCAAAAAGAAAATTTTTCTTCATTTTAG
>NZ_DBEXBB010000257.1:0-5629 GCF_048170425.1 Phocaeicola sp. | reverse complement strand
GAAAGGACTTATTTAATATTCACAAGTAATTCACAATCTGTTAATTCACATACCACACTGATAATCAATGAAAAATTAGGATATCAACAATTATATTCACAAGTCTTTCAACAAGTAATTAACCGAGGGGTTTATATCCTATTCTCATAAAAAAATCCTGTCAAGGCTCCTTTTTAGAAGCCCTGACAGGATACTATCGCTATTCTTCAAATAAACTTACTCTTTCCGTTTTGCCTTCAATTCTTCAGCGGGCACCATGCGGTACAAACGATCGCTGGGCCGGATACGGTCGGGCACTTTAAATGACACATGTACCCCCTTCTTCACCACATCCACCGGTTTCAAATCTACGCGAGCCTCATCCAAGGTGACATACATGGCACCAGTAGTAGGACCGGTAATCAACAATTTATCGCCGACTTTAATTTCTGAGGCTTCAATCAGGAATTCAGCCACTCCGATGTTAGAGAAGTACTTGATTCCACGTCCGGCATATACTTTACGCTCCGTTGCTTCCGAACCGTAGTTCTTGCTCCATTCACCCAAACGCTGTCCTAAATAATAACCGTTCCAGAACCCACGATTGAATACGGTCTTCAGTCGTTCATCCCAGTTGGCTACCTTTTCTTCGGAGAATGTACCGTCAATGTACGACTGGATAGCTTCCTTATAGCATTCTACTACTGTACGTACATACTCAGGACCACGGGCACGACCTTCAATCTTGAACACCCGCACACCCGCTTCAATCATCTCGTCCATAAAATGAATGGTCTTCAAATCTTTCGGCGACATGATGTACTGATTATCCACCTCCAGTTCAATGTCACTTTCTTTATCCTTTACCGTATATGCACGACGGCATACCTGCATGCAAGCTCCGCGATTGGCCGAAGCATTCAACTCGTTCAGGCTCAGATAGCATTTCCCGGAAACGGCCATACATAAAGCCCCATGACAGAACATTTCGATACGAACCAGTTCCCCCATCGGACCCTTGATTTGCTGTTCCTGAATGGCATCGTAAATCTTGCGTACCTGCTTCAAGTTCAACTCACGTGCCAGTACCACCACATCGGCAAAACGTGAATAAAATTTCAATGCTTCTGCATTACTGATGTTCAACTGAGTGGAAAGGTGCACCTCCTGTCCCACTTCATTACAATAAACCATTACTGCCACATCGGCTGCAATGACCGCACTGATACCCGCCTCTTTTGCCGCATCCACTATTTTACGCATCAAAACAATATCTTCGTCGTAAATAATGGTATTAATGGTCAGGTAACTCTTTACTCCATGTTCATCACATATTTTGGCGATTTCACGCAAATCGTCTATGGTAAAAGTGCTCGCCGAACGCGCACGCATGTTCAAGCTTTCAATACCGAAATAAATGGAATCAGCTCCGGCATGAAGGGCTGCCGCCAATGACTCGCGTGAGCCCACGGGTGCCATGATTTCAAAATCTTTGATTGTATAACTCATTTCTGCTATTATGATATTACGGTGCAAAGGTAGCGTTTTTTCAGGATATAATAAAATTTCACTACCTTTGCGCGACAATATCAAGGCAATGAAAATTAGAAACATAGATTTAGGAGAAAAGCCAGTATTGCTGGCACCGATGGAGGACGTCACCGATCCTGCATTCCGCCTGATGTGCAAGCAGTTTGGTGCCGACATGGTGTACACGGAATTCGTATCGAGCGATGCCCTGATTCGTTCGGTAGGAAAGACCATGCTGAAACTGAACATCAGCGAAAAGGAACGTCCGGTGGCCATTCAGATTTACGGAAAGGATACGGATACCATGGTGGAAGCCGCCCGCATCGTAGAACAAGCTCAACCAGATATACTGGATTTGAATTTCGGTTGTCCGGTAAAACGGGTGGCAGGAAAAGGCGCCGGCTCCGGCATGCTACAGAACGTACCCAAGATGTTGGAAATTACCCGGGCGGTAGTAGATGCCGTAAAAATTCCGGTTACCGTGAAAACTCGCCTGGGATGGGATGCAGAGCACAAGATTATCGTAGAACTGGCGGAACAATTACAGGACTGCGGAATTGAAGCACTGACCATCCACGGACGTACCCGTGCACAGATGTATACCGGTGAAGCCGACTGGACCCTGATTGGAGAAGTCAAGAAAAATCCGAGAATGCGTATTCCCATTATCGGAAACGGTGACATCACTACCCCACAACGTGCCAAAGAATGTTTTGAGCAATACGGAGTAGATGCCATCATGATTGGACGAGCCAGCTTCGGACGTCCCTGGATTTTCAAGGAAGTAAAACATTATCTGGAAACAGGTGAAGAGTTACCGCCCCTTTCTTTCAAATGGCGGATGGACGTATTACGTCAGGAAGTGCTCGACAGTGTAAACCTGCTGGATGAACGCAGAGGTATCCTGCACGTGCGTCGTCATTTAGCCGCATCTCCTCTCTTCAAAGGGATTCCTAATTTCAAGGACACACGCATTGCCATGCTCCGCGCAGAAACATTGAATGAACTGAATGGTATATTAGACCATATAGAAGCTACTTTCGGTAAGGATTAATCCTTACCGATTTTTTTAATACATCCGTTTAAAGACCGGAGAAATAAACCAGCGCTTATACATCAGCGTAGCCAGCTGATATACGAAGAAAGCGGTAATAAGTCCCACCAGTGAATCAATCAGATAGTGCGCCTGAATATACACTGTGGCACAGCAAAGCAGCACATAGAACGGGAACAGAATGTAGGCTAATTTCCGGTTCACGCGCCAGGCCATAATCATCACAATCGTAGAGATTCCCACATGTGAGCTGGGGAAAGCAGCCGTAGGACGCTCCCCTACTTCCTGTGAGGCTTCTACCAGATTATAGAAGAATCCGTGTTCATATCCCGGCCCTGGAAGTAAAAAGTTATTGTCATTAAAATAATCTCCTATTGCCGGAAAATCACAAGCGTTCACTTTATCCATTCCAATGGCCGGAAAATAAAATTGCGGTCCGGCCACCGGCACCAGAATATAAAACAAATAGTAAATGAAAAAAGAGGTGACCAGCACAAAGCAAATCTTCTCAAACCATTCAAAACGGGTCAGGAAATAATATACCACCACAATCAGCATCATGGGATAGTAAAAGAAATACCCCATGTTGAAAGGCTCACTGAACCACATGGAAGGACACAGCTTGCTAAATTCCACGGAAGGCTGGCAATGGAAAATAGCCTGCTCAGCGGAAGCAAACACGTAATCCAGGTTCGGGAACAAGCGGTTGAATTCAAACGTATCCGGATACCAGTAGGCCAACAGCGACATTTGCACGACCATACGGACAAAAGCCGTCAGACGGCAGGGAAATGCCTGATACAAATATATCAGAACGAACGTCAAGACCACAATGCCCAAACGCTCCAACAACATCATCCCGGGATGATCCATCCGGGGATACAAAAGCAAAATCAAAATAGTGGTCAGTGCATTGTAAATCAAACTGATGCTTTCTACTGCAAACAGTCCCTTTCCACTTTCTACTCGTTCAAATAACTTCAGTTCTATAGCCATCCTTCTTTTTTATACCAGGCAATGATTTCTTTTACACCTCTTTCCAATGGATATTCGGGAACATATCCTAATTCCTTTTCCAGCGGTGAGATGTCGCACCGCCAGTTGCGCTGTTTCATAATACGGTATTTATCGCAGTTCAGTGTACTCGTCTTACGGAACATTCGTCCTACATTCTCTGCCACAAATGAAATGGCTTTCAAAAGGAACAACGGACAAACGAAACGAATCATCCACGGGTTTCCCAATTCCTTCCGAATCAAATCGGAAAACGTATGACTACTATACACTTTCCCGTCGCTCACAAAATAGGCCCGGTCTGTCACATTTTTTTCAATAGCCAGACAAATGGCCTGTACCAAATCCTTCACAAACACAAACGTAATATCCTGGCGTTTGAACCCTGCCGCGAAATCCACATGTTGCTGCACGGACTTCGCCATCAGGAAATAATCGCGTTCCCGTGGGCCGTAAACTCCCGTCGGACGAAATATCACATAAGGGAAATTAGCCAAGGATTTCAGATATTCCTCGGTATGCAGCTTACTCAGTCCATACGCCGTATTAGGCCGGGGAGTGTCCGTTTCACAAATGGATGAATAGTCTTTTTCCCGAATCGGTCCAAATATACTTAACGAACTTATGTAAATAAAGTTCACGGGAAGCATGTCCAATCGCTTCAATGTTTCAATAAAATGTCGGGTAGCCCAGTAATTCCCGATTTCAAAATCGGCCTTGTCCAGGCATTTGGTCACCCCGGCACAATGGATAATGTAATCCCATTTCCCATACTGGCGTTTCTGTTCTTCCAACTGACTGGTCAGACGGTCGGAATCAGTAAAATCCAATACGGCAAAATGAATACGCGAGTCCTGCAAATATTTCCGGCTGCTGCTCTTCCGCACACCGGCCCACACCTGCATGCCGCGCTCCAGCGCACCTTCCACTAAAAAGCTCCCGATGAATCCACTGGCACCGGTGACTAATATTTTTTTCTCCATAAACTTATTTTTCCGGTTCTACATGGATACTGATGTAGGTATCCTCTCCAAAAGTATCCCGCAACTTCCGCTCAATGGCAGTAGCCTTTTCATGCGCCTCATGCAACGAGATATTTCCGTCCATCCGCACATGCATGTCTATCGCATAATGACTTCCGATACGACGGGTACGCAAATGATGCGGCTGCGACACACCGTCCAGTGACAATACCGTCTGCGTAATTTCCTGCTCTATATCATCGGGCAACGAGCGCTCCAATAATTCATCAATGCAAGCCTTCAGCTGCTTCACGGCTACCTGCACAATAAAGAAACTGACAATCACTGCCGCCAGCGGGTCGAGCACACGCCAATTTTCTCCCAGCAGAATAGCTCCTCCAATACCCACGGCCGTACCAATGGAAGAAAACGCATCGCTGCGATGGTGCCAGGCATTGGCTATCACAGCCGGACTATTACAGCGTTTCCCCACCAGACGGGTATAATGAAACAAGATTTCTTTCGATACCACTGACACAATGGCGGCAACCAGTGCAATCCATCCGGGCGACTGCAAAGCTTCTCCTTTTGCAAAACTGATAATCGATTCTATTCCACTCCAGCAAATACCAATTCCTACAGCCAGCAGAGCTGCCCCAATCAGTAATGTGGCGAGCGTTTCATACTTTCCGTGCCCGTAATCATGTCCTTTATCTTCCGGTTTGCTGGAAATACGCACAAACACGATGACAATCAAGTCTGTTATCAAATCCGATAAAGAGTGTACTGCGTCGGCAATCATCGCCGCACTCTTTCCCCAGAAGCCTGCTGCAAACTTACAGACCACCAGCAGAATATTAACCAGACTACCCACCAGAGTCACCTTATAAATCTCGCGTTCACGAGAAAACGCTCCTATCTCATCCATATCATATTTTTGTAAAAAGAATGTGGCAAAGATAATAGTTTTTCAGCATCTTAACAGAAAAAACCACGTTTATTCCCCGGAAATCACTTTCTTTGTATAAAGATAATCTTATCAACAGCAGAGAGCTGTTGATTTTAAACAAAACAACTTGGCTAAAAAGAA
>NZ_DBEXBB010000256.1:0-21339 GCF_048170425.1 Phocaeicola sp. | reverse complement strand
ATGACCAGCACCGGGGCACCCTGCACCTGTTCGGCCTCGATCTTCGCGGCCTCGGGTTTCTTGCCGCCCAGGTCAAACGAGTTCTTTTCAATATACCCGATTGTGAAATCCTTATACTTTACGGCTCCTATGCCGTACATGAAATTCTTGTTCATCGTTTATAAAGTTTGATGGTTAATAACACACCGGCCAATAAGCCGGCCAATACACCTGTGATAAACGTCCGCATCCGGTTCGGAGGGCGTTTTTCTACTGTTTGAACGTCATTTGAAATTTCGCTCTTGGTTTCGCTACGGATACGCGCCAGCTCTTCTTCATACCATAGCACCAGCTGCTGCAGACTGTCACACGAGGCTTCGGCCACGATGTTCCCGCTGTCGTCGCTGCCTACGGTCAGATTCGCCTGTCCGCTCTTGCCACGGTACACGGCACCTTCAGGAAGTTTACGGAGGCTGTCCGCAGGTATAGACAGCTTCACCGAACTCGCCGGTATACCCGCCATCACCAGTCCCGCCCGTCGGCTTCCGCTCGCGCTGTCGGTGCTTGCCGATTCCGTCTGTATCTTCTCCACCGTCGTGCTCTTCCTGCTGCTTGCGCAGCCCGCCAAGCACAGGACAGTCATCATGATGGCGGCAACTGTTGGCAGTGTCAATGGCCTTGCGCAGTCGCGCCATTTCGCGCTTGTTGGCCTGCAGGTCTTTTCTTGTTGCATTCAGTTCTTCTTTTAAGGGTACCACAATATTGCTCACCAAAACGCGGGTGGCATGTTCTGCGTTATCCACACGCACACCCTCTGCGTCGGCTTCGGCTTTCATCGCTTCCGCTTTCGCTTTCCTCACCGTAGCACGCAGGGAACCGATGGCTGCTGCAGTGCCCACAAGGCCGCCGCTAAGAATAATGTTCATGATCTCGCTAAAGTCCATACCACCCGTTTTTTAGTCAGTCAACCTTTTATTCTGCTTCCTCGCGTTTCTTTCGGAATAGTCCGATAACCCATTGCACCAGTCCCGTGTCGGCTACCCCATTGGCTACAAGTGAGGCACCAAAACCATAGAGCAAGGCAATGTCCCAGCTCACATCACTCACAAATCCGGCATCAAGCCACCACAGTAGCATCGCGCACACCAAGCCCACACACCAGCTCACCAGCTGCGTCACCCAGCCTTTCATGTTGGGGAACAAACCTTTCAACCCTTCAGTAAGCACCACCACACCGCCGACGAAACCGGCAAAGGTGCCAATCATTGCGTCATAGTCCGTTGCCGGAACATCGGCCCCTTGGGCCATCACAGCCGATACTGTTCCCAGCATCAGCATCATAAACAGCATAATTCGTTTCATTGATTGCTTCTTTTATTATTGGTTAATACCTATTTCTTTCAGCCATTTCTGTACATCGAAACTGGGGCAGGCTTTGGCCGCCAGCTCGTTGTGTCCCACAATGCGCACATCCGGGAATCTGCGATGGAAGTCCTTCACATACTTCTCCAGTGCCTTTTTCTGGCAGCCGGTGCGGGTGTCCTTCGGGGTCTTGCCGTCCTTGGCCACACCGCCGGCATACACAATGTGGCGGCTCACGCTGTTGTACCCCTTGGCTCCGTTGGTCACTTCCCAGGGATCCACCTGCGCATCCTCGTTGTTGTTCACCAAGCGTTCCACACCGCCCTGCAGGTGGAACAGGTCGGTGTAGCCCACCTGTTTCCAACCTCTGCCACCCTGGCTTACGGGCGAAGTGTGCCACTTCCGGATGTCCGCCGATGATACCTCACGCCCCTCCGGGGTTGCCGTACAGTGAATTACCAGATACTTCAATTTTGCCATACCATCTTATCCTTTCTGGTTTTGGGTAATGGTAATCTTGGCCGTCTTGCTGCGGTCGGCATTGAGCGTAAGGGTCAGTGTACCGGTTTTCTGACTGCCACTGTTTGCACCGGCCGAAATCTTCACGCCTTTATCCGTCGCTTCCACCTTGAAGCCGGCAGGGGCACTGCCTATCTCATATTCTCCGCTGGCGGTCACGGTCACTTCTTCACTGCCACCGGTTGCCTCAAGGGTCACACTGGCAGGGTCAACTGAAATCTTCTTCTCGCTCGCCTTGAACACGGGGTTGCTTCGCTTGTCCAGCACCACCACTTCTTCACCGAAGGCAATGTTCGTGTCAGCCTTCATCAGCATCTTGAAGAAGTACAGTTCGCTCGCGTTCGAGATCTTGTCAATCTGAATCACGTCTTCATCGTCCTGCAGGTTCACAGCCGCAAACAGGTTGCCGCCGGCATCGGGCGAACAGAGGGTGCACACAATCAGATCATCGGGCCAGGCCGCAAGCGTCTCAATGGTAATGCCCTTGTAGCGACGGGCATTCACATCGGTTTCGCTCGTGTTCTTGGACTCGCGCTGGGTCAGCTCGTCATCATACTTGTCAAAGTCGTTCACGCTCATCAGAATGCGGAGGTCCGGGTTGTTGCGGATGGCCACGGGAATCTTCGCACGCATGGCTTTCAGTCTGCCCAGCATGGTCGATTCTGCGCTGTCCACCACAATCACCTCAGTATCCTTGGCCATCTGGGTCAGGATGCCGTTAAACAAGTGGTCGTCATCATCCCCATATTCACCGTTCACATAGTGGTCACCCAGTTCAAACTGTACCCGCTTGGCCAACTCGGCAAGCAGGGCGTTCTGCGCTTCGGGCGGAAGTTCCGAGAATACCAGGTTGCCCTTCGGCTGCCATTTGCGCCAGATGTTCTCGAACGTGCGGGGGTTAAACACCGTAAAGGCCATGAAGTCCACCGGGTCAAGACTCTTTTCGTCGTAGTTGAAGTTGCCCTTCGAATCCTCCACGCCGGGGTTCTCCTTGCGCTTCTGGAGCATCTTGCCGGTCTTCAGGCGCGGCAGGCTGATTTTCTTCTCCACACCGGGAATCACCATGATCAGCCCCTTTTCCACAATCTCATTGCTCGTAGCGGCAAGCGTCAGCAACTGTTCCAGTACCTCGCCGCTGTAATTCGTGTTTCTTACAATTATTGCCATAGTTCAATCACTTTTTACGTTTGTCCTTAATTTCTCGCATACGCCTGTTCCAGGGGCTTTCTTCACCATTCGGTTCCAGATGCAGGTCTTCCATCACACGGCGCTTTACCGGCAGTTGGGCCAGGGCCTTTTCGCCGTTCTCGCGGTCATTGGCCAAAAGGTTTTCGTAGATGGGGCGGGTAGTCGCATCAATGCGACCGTCCTGCTCGGCTGCGTCAAGCAGCTGCTTGCGGGCGGCAAGGTCTTCGGCTTCAGCCTTGTCTTCGTAGGTCTTCACCTTGGCCTTCAGGTCGGTGTTCTCTTTCGTAAGGATAGGTACCTTGCCTGCCTCTTCCTCCAGTTGGTCCATCAGGCGGAACACATCCGCATCACTCGCGCAGTCCTTGAAGCGCGGGCGTTTCTTTACGTCTTCCAGATTCATGTCTTCTCTGTTTTTTTGTGGCTCAACGAGCCGGTTATTGAATAAAGTATATATCTGCGCCGGTGTACTGTCTGCCGGCACGGGGTCTGCATCATAGATGTCGTCTATGAAACCAAGGTCCAGGGCTTCCTTGGCGGTCAGCCAATGGTCCTCGCCGTCAAAATAGGTCTGTTTCACTTCTTCCTTGCTCATGCCCAGCCGCTCGGCATAGATTTCACTCAAGCTGCCTTCCAGGCTTTCTATCTCTTCCATGCAACGCTGCAGGTCCTGCTTGTTGCCGTAACACCCGCCGCTCACACTGTGCAGCATCAGACGGGCATATTTGCTCATTTCTACGGGCTTGCCGCAAAGGGCTATCACACTGGCCATGCTGGCGGCTATGCCATCCACATAAATGCGGATGTCGGCCTGGCTATGGCGCAGGGCGTTGAATATCGCAATGCCGCTGTACACTTCCCCGCCGTTGCTGTTGATACGCACATGGATGCGTCGGCTCACGCGTTCGGCTTCCATCAGTTCCTGGGCTATGCGCCCGCTTTGCACCTCCGTATAGTCTCCGATGTCCCCGTACAGGAATATCGTACTGGTGCCGTCGTCACTCGTTGTAATATTGAAAAATCTGCTCATCGTCATGTCTTTACCAGCGGTTTCCCCGCCTTTCGATGGTGCGAAAATAGAACATTCCCATGGCACCAAGAAACCGCGTCCGCATCATAACGTTTTCTGGCGTTATCATAACGCTGTAACCCGTCATCATGCGTACGCGCTTTTACAAACCCCGCTTTTTCATGCAATTTTGTAACGTGATTTACAACTAAAAAGGACGATTTATGGCAGATTTGACGAATGCCCAGAAAAAGGAATGGGCAAAAACTTTGTACCTCAAGGAAAACCTCACACAGCAGGAAATCGCCGACCGGGTGGGCGTGTCACGGGTGTCCGTGTCCAACTGGGTACGGGCCGGGAAGTGGGAGGAACAGAAGGTGGGGCTTACGCTCACAAGGCAGGAACAGGTGGCTAACCTCTACCGGCAGGTGGCCGAAATAAACAAGGCCATCGCCGAACGGCCCGAAGGGGAACGGTTCCCCTCATCCAAGGAGGCTGACATCCTCGGGAAACTGTCGGCGGCCATACGCAACATGGAGCAGGAAGTGGGCATTGCCGACATCATCAGTGTCCTCACCGGGCTCATCGACTGGGTACGGGCGGCCGACCTCGAAAAGGCAAAGGAAATTACACGCCTGGCCGATGCGTACATTAAAGACAAATTATAAAGGGATAGACAATGAAACAGACTGACAGACTCGCTCTCCTCGATTGGGAGAAGTACAAAGAAGACATCGCAAGGGCTACACCGGTCGATAGGAACATGACGGCAGCCGAACGGGAAAAACACCGGGAATATCTTGAGAAACATCCCATAGAATGGATCAAGTTCTTTTTTCCGAATTATGTCAAATATGAATTTGCCGACTTCCAGAAAAAGGCTATCCGGCGGATCATTGCACACGATGAATGGTTTGAGGTGCTTTCTTGGAGCCGTGAGCTGGCCAAATCCACCGTCACCATGTTCATCGTCATGAATCTCACGCTTACCGGACGCAAAAAGAATGTGATTCTGACCTCCAACAGCAAGGACAATGCGGTGCGCCTGCTCGATCCCTACCGGGCCAATCTCGAAGCCAACGGACGCATCATGGCATACTACGGCAAACAGGAACTGCCGGGCTCATGGACCGAGGATGAATTCACCACCAAAGGGAAGGTCTCTTTCCGCGCACTGGGTGCCGGACAATCTCCGCGTGGTTCGCGAAACGAGGCCATACGTCCCGACGTACTGCTGGTCGATGACTTTGATACGGACGAGGATACCAAGAACCCGGACATCATCCAGAAGCGCTGGGACTGGTGGGAAAATGCGCTGTATCCCACAAGGTCCATTTCCGAACCTACACTGGTCATCTTCTGCGGAAACATCATCGCCAAGGACTGCTGCGTGGTGAGGGCGGGCGAAATGGCCGACTCCTGGGACATCGTGAACATCCGCGACAAAAACGGTTTTTCCACATGGCCGGAAAAGAACTCGGAAGAGGACATCGACCGCACACTGTCCAAAATATCCAAAAAGGCGGCACAGGGAGAATATTTCAACAACCCGATTTCCGTGGGAGAGGTATTCGAAAACATTGCATACGGCAAGGTTCCGGCACTCTCCAAATTCAAGTTCCTCGTGGTGTATGGCGACCCGGCACCGGGCGAAAGCAAGGGTAAGAAAGGCAAATCCTTCAAGACGGTTTCGCTCTGTGGCAAATTGGGTGGCAGGCTTTACGTCATCAAGACTTTCCTGGCACAGGCGCTCAATGCGGAGTTCATTGACTGGTATGTCCGGATGCTTGAATTTGTCGGGGGCAAGACCAATGTCTATTGCTACATGGAGAACAACAAGCTGCAGGACCCTTTCTTCCAACAGGTGTTCAAACCGCTGGTGGCAAAAGTACGCCGCGAACAGAAGATTGCGCTGTTCATCCGGGGCGACGAGGAGAAGAAGACGGACAAGGCTACGCGCATCGAGGCCAACCTTGAACCGCTCAACCGCGAGGGGAACCTCATCCTCAACGAGGCTGAACGGGACAATCCGCACATGAAGGAACTGGAGGATCAATTCAAGTTGTTCACCCTGACCATGCGCTATCCGGCCGACGGACCGGATGCGGTCGAAGGGGCGAACCGTATCATTGACGAACTGATCAGGCGCATTGAACCGCCCGTATTCCGATCACGGAAGGATGTAAGAAAACGGAATAAGAAAAGATTATGACAACTCTAAAACAATAGGACTATGAGCAAATTTGTTGAACTTACCGATTACGATGCGAGCATCCACCGAGACATCCTCGACGCACTGGTTCGCGAAGACGAAACGGTCATTGAGGTTTGCGAGGACAGGGCCATTGCCGAAATGCGGTGTTATCTGGGCAAACGCTACGACTGCAACAAGATTTTTGCAGCCACCGGCGAGAACCGTAACCAGCTCGTGCTGATGATGGTCATCGACATGGCGGTCTATCACATCTTCTGCATCCACAACCCGCAGAAACTTTCCCAGGTACGCAAGGATCGTTACGAACGGGCGGTGGAATGGATGAAGGCGGTGGCCGACGAGGACATTTCAATCGAAGGGGCTCCGCTGCTGCCCGAGGAACAAAGGGCGGGCAGGTCGGATTTCCGCATTCAAAGCAACCGCAAACGAACGAACCACTGGTAAAAAGCAAGCATCATGAAAAAGAAAAACAGAAAAAACAACAAAGCCGGCATCATCACCGTAGGGGGAAACTTCACGTTGCCGGGACAAAAGAGACCGAATGTGATTGTGCTCACACAGCCCAAACGCTTCGGGCTGGACATTTCCGACTACATGGCAGCCGTAAGGGTGGCCGAGAATGTCGATTTCTCGCGACGTTACAAACTTTATGACCTCTACGAGGACATTCTGATGGATACCCACCTTTCCTGTGTGCTCGAAAAGCGAAAGAATGCCGTGCTGTGCTCCAACATGGAATTCCGGGTGGACGGGAAGCCCGACGATAAAATCAACGAACAGATACAGTCGCCCTGGTTCAACCGGCTGGTGGGTGACATCCTTGATGCGAAATTCTGGGGCTTCTCGCTCTGCCAGTTCTACAAGCTGCAGGAGTGGGTGGATTATGACCTGGTACCACGCAAGCATGTGGATCCGGTCAGGGAACTCATCCTGCGCCACCAGACGGACATTACCGGCCATTCCTGGAATGAATATACCGACCTGCTGTTTGTGGGTTCACCGTCCGATTTGGGGCTGTTGGCCAAGGCTGCACCTTGGGTCATCTACAAACGTAACACTACGGGCGACTGGGCACAGTTCTCCGAGGTATTCGGCATGCCTATCCAGGAATATATCTATGATTCCGACGACGACGAGTCACGCCAGCGGGCCATGGAGGATGCGGCCAATGCCGGAAGTCTGGCGCAGTTCTTCCATGCCAAGGACACGGAACTCAAACTCACGGAAGCCGGAAACAAAACAGGGTCTGCCGATGTCTATGAACGCCTCTGCGAGCGGTGCAACAACGAAATTTCCAAACTGATACTGGGCAATACGCTGACCACCGAATCGTCCGAAAAAGGCACGCAGGCTTTGGGTACGGTTCATAAGAAAGTAGAGGACAAGGTACTGGAGGCCGACCGGAAGTACGTGCTCAACGTGCTGAATTACGACATGACGGACATTCTGCTGCGCATGGGCATCAACACCGAAGGGGGTACGTTCTGTTTCCCCGAACCGAAGGAAACGGATGCCGGTACCAAAATATCCATCCTCACGCAGCTGAAGAAGAACTTCAACATCCCCATCGACGACGACTATCTCTATGAGGAATTCGGTATCGACAAACCGGCCAATTACGAGCAGCTGAAGGCGGAACAAAAGACGGCTGAACAAGCCGACCAGATTCCAAGCCCGAAGAAGGAGCCGGAGCCAGCGAATAAGGGACGGGATGATGAACCGACACCGAAACAGAAAAGAAACTTCCGGAACTGGCTCAAAGGTTTTTTCGTGAAAGCCCCGGCAGACGGGGCAGCTTTAGACTGGTAGTCGACAGACTGTATGCGGCTGATAATGGCAGCATCTCCATGGAGTTTGACTTCTCCGAAGAGGTGCTGCGGCGTGCCTTGCTGAACATATACAGCAGGGACTTTCATCCGGCAACCGAAATCGAAATCAACCTGTTCAATGAAATATGGGCAAAGATGGACAAGGCGGCAAAGGAAGGGTTCAGCAAATCCAAGGCCATTACTCCGGACGAGGATTTCAGAAATGCCATACTCCGGAACAATGCCGTATTCTCGGCATTCAAGGTACATCGTATGCAGAATGACATGGCACGACTTTTATTGGATTCAAACGGCATTTTAAAACCGTTCGACAAATGGGTACAGGAAGTCTTGCCCATTGCTTCCCATCAGGTTCGTCACTGGCTGCGGACGGAGTATGATACGGCGGTCATCCGGGCGCATCAGGCGGCTGACTGGCAACAGTTCCTGCGCGAACGCGATATTCTGCCCAACCTCAAATGGCTACCGTCCACCTCCATTCATCCGGGGGCTGACCACCGCCCGTTCTGGAATACCATCCGGCCGATTGATGACACGTTCTGGAACATCCACCGACCGGGCGACCGGTGGAACTGCAAGTGCGACCTCACTGCCACCGACGAGGAGCCGACACCACTTCCGGACGAAGACGACAAGAACAAGCCCCAGCCCGGACTGGATAACAATCCGGGAACGGACGGCAAACTGTTTTCCGACAATCATCCATATCAGGCAGAAGCCCACAAGGGTGCCCAAAAAGCGGTGGATAAACTTATGGCCCGTATTGACGAGATGATTGCGGAAATGCCGGACTACCTTACCGGGGAGGAAAAAATGGCCATTGCCCGGAACAACCTCGAAATGGAAAAGGCTCTTAAAATCAAAAAAGGAAAACCTATGGATGTGGATAAGGCGGACAAACAGAATGCAAATCCCAAACATGTGGAAGAGTATATTTTGGATTCCAAAGGAATATACCGCGATAAAAGGGGAAACAGATACCGGAAGAACAGCGATTACGATAAAAAACGGGATACTCCATACAGTATCAACTGCCAGACTTGCGCACCGGCATACGCTTTACGATTACGTGGATGGGATATTACCGCCAAAGGCAATGTCGCAGGGTCTAAACTTGAATATCTGAGTAATGGACGTGCTTTTGAAGTCTGGAAAAACACCGACGGTACTCCGGCGCAACATATAAGTATAAACAGCTGGCTTGCGCACAAAGGATACCTGAAAATGACCCCTAAAAGGTACATGGAGTATTTCAATGAGGTATGTAAGGAAGAAGGCGTGTATGAATTGTGCATCGGCTGGAAAAGTGGAGGAGGTCATGCTACAATCCTGCAACGGTTTGCGGATGGTGAACTAAGGTATATCGAACCCCAAAGCGATAATTCTGCCGGTTCAGGAATGGAATGGAAAGACGTAAAATATTTATGTGAAATAGGAGCTGCGACTTCCCACAACTGCAGGGGAGTCCTGAGAATTGACAATAAGCTATTCGATGTCTCCTTCCTCGATATTTTCGATACATGAATCGATAACGTCAAGGGATAACGGACCGGTTATTTCGGTTGCGTCTTTACCGTCATACAGATAGACGAAAGGATAACCGGTACAGGAGTCCCCCGGAAACTTGAACACATAGGCTTCCTGGCCTTCATAAATACCAAGGTATTCGAAGGTGTCACCGTATTGCTCAATAAGTACACGGGCCTCGTTCTTTACTTGTTCCGGTATATTCATAACGCATAAAAGGCATATTGGAAGCCTCGGTTGCAAAGTTATAAATTATTCTTGAATTACTGATGATTATGGACATAAAAGATTTTACGGAAATGATAAAGCGGAAACGTGACAGGCTGGACAGTATGATGCGCCGCAAAATGCCAGTCATGGTAGGACGAATGGCCAAAGACCATTTTCAGGATAACTTCCGGCAGGGTGGATTTGTCAATGGCGGTCTTCACCCTTGGCCCAAAGCCAAACGGCTGTCCTCGGGAGGTTCCGATGCCGCCAGCAATTATGGAACGCTGCTCTCCGGCAGGAAACATCTGTTCAAATCGGTCGGATATACACCTGCAGACTACCGGGTAAGGGTATTCAACGAGGTGGTCTATGCACCCATCAACAACTGGGGCGGGGAAATCGATGTCACCGTCACAGACCGCATGAGGCGCTTTGCATGGGCCAAGTTCTACAAGGCTTCGGGAAAAAGAAAAAAAACCGGCACAGGGCAAAAGAAACGCGTCAAACGACGTTCCAAGCCGAAGGAACTGAATCCGCAGGCACAGTTCTGGAGGAACATGGCGCTTACCCAAAAAAAGAAACTGCACATCCGCATCCCGCAGCGCCAGTTCATGGGCGAAAGCGAAGAATTGAACCGGCGTATCCGGGAAAAGGTGGACCAGGAAATTACCAACATTTTAAACCAATAACGATATGGACGAAATTTTTATCGCAATCATGGAACAGATTGCACAGGAAATGCCGGAACTCTCTCTCATCGACGAGGACTACGGACAATTGGAAATGGGAGCAGAAGAAGACCAGTACCCGGTCACTTTCCCTTGTGTATTAATCGGAAATACAAACTCCGACTGGCACGACCTCGGATACGGGGCACAGAAAAGCGAATCCGCACTGACCGTCCGGCTGGCCATCGATTGTTACGACGATACAAGCTACGCATCCGGCACGTATGACAAGGTGAGGGAAAGGCAGCAGCTGGCCAAGAAATTATACAAGTCGCTGCAGTGTCTGCAATGCACGGACAACGCTTCGCCGCTGGTACGCGAGAAAAGCCGTTCGTATGCCATGCCGCATTACATCAAGGTCTATGAAATGACGTTCTCATTCACACTGCACGATGAATCGGCCATGCCGTCATCTTATGGGGAATAGTTCCAGCTGGGCGGCAGTCAGACGGGGGGCTTTCACCTTGGGAACAGGCTTCAGATTGTAGTCTGTTCCCTCACGTGATTTCCGGCGGATGATGGTCATGATACGTTCCTCGGATATAAAGAATTCGCGCTCCGACAACACTTTTAAAGCATCGTCGAACCGCAACCGCTGTATTTCTGTCCAATAGTAGTAACGACGGCATAGTGCCTCGTCACGCAGCTTGATCAGTTCTTTATCCCGTCCTTTGCCCATACATTTTATTTCTCTTACAAAGATAACTGATTTCCATCTATTTTAAGAACAAAAGCGCCGCAGTTGTTATAATTGCGGCGCTTTCTGTTTATAGGGTTAACGGGTTTCGGCTACAAACGGCAGAAACTGGGTTCAATGCGGGTCCATACGCCGTTTTCAGGGTTGCGGCGGCTGAAGTAGTAGTTGGTGGCATTGCGCTGCACTACATTAGCTTCCTTGAACAGGCGCATGATGTCTGCATACTCTTCATCGAACTTATCTTCCAGTTCATACAGCTTTGAAATGCTCTTGTAGTCCAGGTCGCCCATCTTGTTGCGCTCCAGCAGGGTCATGGCCATCTGATACATCGGATCATCAGAACCTTTCTCGCTGTTCTGCATGTAGCGCTTCAAATAGTCAATCAGACGGTCGGCTGCCATGTCGGCTCGTTCATCGAAGCCTTTCACCTTGTTGCTTTTCACTTCCAGACGGAAGTCTCCGTCCGTAATGGTATAGCTGCGCTGTTCGTCGCTTTTCACCTGGCCGTATTCCTTCATCACCTTGGTAAAGGCATCGGCTTCTTTTTCCAGCCATCCGCGGAACCCGGTCACGGCATTCACCATCTCAAGAACGTTGGTCTTTACTTCGTGCATAAACTCACCGCGTAATGCCTCGTAAGTTTCACGACGGGCGATGCGGTCTTCTTTCTCTTCTTGCTGCAGCTGGGCCATGAGGGCTGCTCGCTGTTCTTTACTCAGGGACTTGATGTCCACACTTTGATTGTTCTTTTCCATTTTAAATCATTTTAGTTGTTAATCAGCTATTACTTTGTCATCCTTCAGCAGCAAAGCGAATGTCCTGTCTCTTTCTGCTTTGGTTTCAAACTTCTTGTATGTCTTCCAGCCACCGTTTATGCCGGTACACATCTTTATCCTCGGGCCTGGATAATCATCCTTTCGTATTATACAGAACCCCGCTTTTATCAGCTTGTCTTGGTCATCTATCCTCATAATCATCCTGCTTTTCCGGTTCATCGTCTATCAGCATGGCCTCCCCATTGGCATACGCCCAGTCGGCCAGTTCGTTGAAAAACTCCGCTGCATCCTGGTTCTCCATATCGGATGTCGTAAGGGTCACGTCTTTTCTTATGCGCTCAAGCGCTTCATGTGCTTTTTTATCCATATTGCTCTATTTATCGGTTAAACCTCCTTTTCGTTGGATAGCCCGCAGTTTGATGGCCAGTTGTTCCAGCTCGGCTGTACTAACCTGAACAAAGGGCTTGCCGGCTATCCGGGGGTTGTTGCAGAATTCGTTCACCCGGTTCCAGTCGGTGGTGTCTATACCCAACTGTTGCATCAGCTTCAGGCAGACGCTGCGTTTCCGTCGCAGTTCCTCGCGAAGTTTC
This sequence comes from Phocaeicola sp., assembly GCF_048170425.1. Classification (GTDB taxonomy): domain Bacteria; phylum Bacteroidota; class Bacteroidia; order Bacteroidales; family Bacteroidaceae; genus Phocaeicola. Next base: position 8,713 of record NZ_DBEXBB010000256.1, on the reverse strand, counting down.
TGCCGCCATTCGTCTTGTCCGCTCAGTTTCTCCAGAGCAGTACAACAAACTTCATACTCCTTGGCCGTCATTTCCTTCAGACTGTCTGTCCGGTTCCACGTGTACTGCAGCACGATTTGTTTTTTGAATTCCTCCCGATCGCCCTGATAAGGCAGTTTGTTGAACAATGCATAGAACCGGGCGAAATTGGTTACTTCCTGTGCCATATCATCCTTTCACTTTTTTCTCCACTGAAAGAATTGCCAAACTTATCATCATAAGTTTTACAGACTGGCTGTCCTCTTCAAACAAATCAATATCCGCAACCACAGGCTCACCGCTCATGGTGTTCCATATTTGCTCTACCTCTTTCGTCTTCTTTTGATTCATCAAAAAGAGATACGCGTCATACTCGGAACGGTCAAATTCAAATACGACCTGAACTTTCTGTTTTTCTTCCATACATTCACTATTAAAAGGTTATTCAAACAATACTTTAATGCCACACGAACTGGTTACGTCAAGCTCCAGTTTGGCTCCCTTGCTCAGTTCCCAGTCCTTCAGCATGTAGATATAGTCACAAGCCAGCAACAGGGCAATGTCGGCCCGCATGTGGGCTCTCCAATGAGCTTCATCCGGCAATCCGTTCCTGAAAGGGTTTACAGGATCATAGCCTTGTGCCATCAGTTTCTCCTCGGCACGGCTGAAGGCTTCCTTGCGCTCATTCATATCATAGTGCGCGATGGCTCCGCTGATGTACACTTTCCCGGCACCGGTCGCTTCACCACGTTGAAAAGCCTTGTGTCGTTCCCACCGTTCCGGAACCACCACACTGTAGTTGCACGATTGGCAGCAGCAGCCTTCTTCTTTCACCGGGAACGGATTGTATCCGTAGCCCTCATACTCTTTGCCGCAGATGCAGCACACTTTCTTTTCTTCTTTCTTTTCCATCACTTCAAATCTTTAATGTTTATTTGGCAGGACGGATGCCATACCTGAATATTCCGAGCAAACATCACATCCCTGGTTTCTATCACTACGTGTCCCTTTGTCTTGGCCCTGCGCAGACGGAGGTCGCTTTGTATGTTACGTTCTACCCAATCGTCCACCACGGCCTCCGCTTCCTGTTCTTTCAGGAGTATCTGGTACAGCTTATTCTCCCATTCCATCATTCAAATAATCCTCCATATTATCGTCCTTCAATGTTTTGGCAGCACCTTCTTCCCATATCACGTAGGGCTCACCGGGCCGCTCCATAAAGCGGCTTTTGCACCAGGCTTTGAAACAGCTTACCATGATTTTCACATCGGCATCATATTCCACCTTGCGGGCGCTTCTACCTGCCGGATGAAGCCCCTCGGCATGGCTGATGAAGATAAACAGTTTCTTGGGATGACGTTCCTTGAACTCCTTGTAGGTTTTGTAGTTCAAGCCGCTGTATTGGAAGCTGTCGATAATCACGATTCCGGGACTGCCTCTGCGCCGTAACCGTTCCTCCAATTGCTCCATCGGTTCCCGGTCAAGGATAATCAGCTTCTTTTTCACTTCACCCATCTTGTGCCGTTTCAGGCTCATCTGGAACGACAAACCGGTACTTTCTTCCAAACTGTCATAAATTACGCGTCCGAAGCTACACAGGTACTTGGCCAGCTGCATCACAAAGCTGCTCTTACCGTTTCCGCTGGCTCCCCAAATAATCCACACGCCGCTCTTGGCCGGGTTGCCTATCGAGGTTTGCCAGTCCCCGGAAAACTCGAACCGGGGAATCTTCATGTTCAGCACCTCACCGGGACTGTAGGCTCTCTTCAGTTTCACGGTTACCTCCTTTCAATTCTTCAATAAGAGCATCAGCATAGTCCACAGCAAGTCTGGCAACTTGTTTTATAGACATTATACCTGATGAATTGCTTCTTACTACCGGAAGCATGCTTTTGGCAATTTCATATCTGCGCTGTTCCCAGTCTATCTCATTCGCTTTTCTCATCTCGCGATGGATACCGATAACAGCATCCATCGCTTGCATTTCTATCTTGCTTATCATGCCTGCATCCTCCTTAATTTTTCGATTTCGGTATATACGCGCCGCAAGCCGCCTCCGGTGCTATGAACAATCTTGGCAATGTCGGCACCGTCCGGGGCATTGATTTTTGCGACGATGGCAGCCTGTGCCTTCAGAAACTTTTCGCGTTCCTGCGCATCGTCCGGGGTCACCTTGCTGTAGGAGTCACCGTAGCGGCTCAACATTTCGGTATAGCCCACCTTCTTGCCTTCGATGGCGCGGTTGATCTTCTCCTTTAATCCGTCGGCACCCATCATATACCAGGCACAGCAGCGTTCCGTAGCGTTCCAAAGCGCCTTTAACTCCAGGAAGGCTTCATACTGCAGGTCCCCGGCTTCATCCAGGATAACCAGGGGCGTATCAATCGTGCGCAGGTAGGCCACCAGATCCTCATACACGTCGCTATAGCGTCCGTTGCTGGTCACACCGAATTCCTTGGCAATGTAGCGTATCAGCTTCAGTTTGGTCTTCACCTGGCTGCAGTCCACATATACGGCGTGCTTGTGCTGCTTCACGTAAGCTTTCGCTGTAAAGGTCTTGCCGATATTGGGCATATCGCACAGGATGGCACTCAGCCCGCTTCCCTGGCACACTTCCAGCTGCTTGCTCACAAACACGTAGGTCGGGGTCTGTGCTGCCAGCCAAGGTATTTCTGTACGCAGTTGCACGCCTAATCTTCGGGCTATACCTACCCAGTTGGCATCACTGACCTGCTTTTCATAATTGCCCCGCTTGATGGCATTGTAAACGCTGGGGGCTATGCCCAGTGCCGTGGCATGGCGGTTGTCACTGGGATAATTTTCACGGTCGGCGGCTATCGCTGCCACAATACGTTGCTTTACTTCATTTGTTATTTCCATTTGAATGCTGTTTTAAATTCGTTCTAACATCGTTAATTATATCTTGGCTACTGCATCATGCTCGAAGGCACTGATGTCCATATAGGCTGAGTAATCTTCTTCCTCGGCTTGTGCAGGAAGGGGAACGGCTTCCGCCTGTACCTCTGTTATCAGCTTTGCTTCCTCTTTGGCAAGGATGCCCACACGCTTGATCTTGCCGTCCTTCATCATCTTGTCGAATTGAGCTACATACTTGGACTGTTCGGTATAGGCTGCCTTGTCGTACTCGGTCTGCTCGGCTGTATTCTCATTGTAACGGGCTACGGGCTTGCAGGTGGCGATATATCGTCCGTTCTGGTAGATATATACCTCGTTGATGGTTCCGTCGGCATCGGGCAGATAATAGGCATCTACCTTGTAGTTCCTCGGCTCCAGCTTTTCGATGATTTCCGGGCTGGGCAGTCCGTATTGGTTGTACATCACCGTGCAGTAGGTGTTCTGCCGGATGGTTGTTTCGGTGTGCTGTCCGATGAACCGGTAAAGAACGGCCTTGTCCCAAGGTGCAAGGTTCGGGTTCTGATGGGCGCAAAGCACATCCCAACGGCTCATGCCCGGATAGCGCTTTTGGTTGGGGTGAGGCTGTGCGTTGAAGGTCTCAATGGCGCGTATATCATCGGCTACCAATTCTTCATAACTATAGGTCTTCACCTTGTAGGTGTTGTTCTTTTCGTCATACACCTTTTCTTCCTTCGGGCGGTTGGCCTCCAGCTTGGCATACCATCGGCCGATACCTACCTGCGTGCGTTTCTCCACACCGTATTTCTTTTCGCGGTTCTTGTGCTCGGCACGTTTTTCACGCGAGTTCCCGGGGTTACACCAGCGGATCAGGGGGAAGACGGTACCGGCTTGCATCAATCCGTCGGCAAAGTCGCTTACCAGGTGGTGTTCCACTTCTAACTCGGCGGGGATATACATGCCGTTCCGGTCCAGGGTCTGGAACATGTTTCGCATGCAGTCTAAAAATAACTCGGTAGTCTTGTACCGGTTGTAGGCATATCCCACCACAGCACCGCTCACCACATCGTAGGCATAATAGGCTTTCACTCGGTTGCCATCCTTCATTGGGCGCGGCAGGTCGCGGTCGTCAAGAGAAACCTTACTCAAGGAATATTCACCGATGCTGCGCAGATGATAAGGACGGTAGGCATTGTTGAAATCCCATTGGCTCATGTGCAGCTTACCGCGAAGGGCCTTGTTCTTGGGGTTGTTCAGGTAGTTGGCTACTGTGGCCGGGCTCAATACCAGCGGATTTCCATCCTTGTCGGTAAAGTCTGCCGGATTCAACACCTCGCCGGTTTCGGGGTCATATAGCTCCAGTTCTCCTTGCACAAATAGATTGTACTGTTCCCACACGGTGGTATTGAAGGGCTGCTCCGGTTGGGCATCGATGCTCAGCAGCAGGCGTTCAATGTCATAGGTCACTTTCCGGCGGTTCTGGTTCATGAACTTGCGGCTGATAAGGCTTTCATAGCCGTTGGCCTTGAAGTCATTCACACGCTTCTTGAAGCGGTTGGAACTGACAGGCAAGGTATGTCCGAACTCTGCTTGGTAGTAACTGATGGCTCCTGCCAGTTCGCCCCAGTTCACCGGCCCGGCCTTCATGGCCTTTCGCATAAACGTGGCATCCTCCATGGCACGCATCACTGCCTCAATTACCGAAGCGTTTACCGTATATTCTTGGATGTGTTCCGGTGGCAGTGTATCTCCGTTGTCAAAACGGAACCGGGTGTAAAATTCCCGGGCTTTCGCATCGATGTGGTAATGGCTGCCGAGCCAGTTTCTTATTACGTCTTCTTTCATATCTCCGTATTTTAGTTTTATCCTTTCCTGAAACCGTAGGGGCATGGTGGCTATTTCTACCAAAACGTAACCTCCCAGACCTCTTCCGGATCGAACTACATTGATTTTCTCCTTTGCCGCTAACTTCTTGTAATTGGGTATCGACATGATGGGAGCAAGTTCTTCTTCGGAAAGAGTGGAAGGATGAACTCCTTTCAGCGTGCGGCTTCTGCTGTAGTCTGCCTTTCCGTTCACCATCACCGGTCGGTCATCGTAAGTCAGGTCATTGTAGGATATGCACAATATCTTTCCATAATACTCCATTTCATTTCTATTTATAAGGCAGATGCCATCTGTTGGGTCTCGTGCTGCAGCTGCATGAAATCCGATACAAATTCACATTGGTAGGTTTCAGTCCGTTTTCCGTCCACGTACACATCCACATCATTGGTCTTTCTGTGGACCACGAGTTTTACACGGGGACCGAAAGTGCAGGTCATGGTCTTCTCGCACTCCTCGAAGGTGGTTTCGCAGTTCGGGATGAAGTTCCCGTCAGTCAGTTTGCCGCCTCGCTTCAGGGCAAGAGTGCGTATCCGGCGCGCCTGATCGCTGTCACGGACAAAATTCAGTGCTTGCCACACAGCCTGACGGCTGCATCCGAATGTCTTCATCAAGAAGGTCTTGGTCTCGTTATCTGTCAAAATCTGCTTTCTCATATCGTCATACTTTTTAATCGTTATCGTTCGTTCAAAGGTTTTCAACGGCTTCCGCTATTTCCTAATCACCCGTCAGTATTTCATGAAGGCGTGTCCCTTTCTGCAGTTCTTCGACCAGCACCTGCATCGCTTCCTCACACACACAGCTCACATTCTCTATCACCCGGTAGGCATCCGAGTTGCTTATCTCATCCTCCGTCATGAATTGTCCAGCCAGCTCCATCGCCTGGTCGGCAATATTCTGCGTATGTGCCGTACTGCCTATCATCGTGCGCAACTTCTGTTTGAACAGACTCTCTGCTGTTCTCGGATTGAAATTCTTTGCCATAACTCTAAATTTTAAAAGTTTATATCGTGGGGCGCGGGGAATCGAACCCCGACGGCTTTCTACGCTTTCTTATTTCGATTTACCAACTCTCCGGCCGTGCCTGCCGCCCCTGCCCGTCTTTCCGGGCTGCCAGTTATCCGGCAATCTATTTGCCTTGTTCTTCTATCATCGAAAGGACAACCATCCTGTCTTCATCCCAAAGCGGAAGCCCCAATTCAATGGTCCGTTTCACCACTTCCATCTCACCGACCAGCCCTACCGCTTCTTTGCGGAAATCGGTATCGTCATACGCATGTGCCTTGCCAATCAGAAAATCGGTCAGGTTGTCGATAACTTCCTTTTGACGTTCACATTTCATTTCATAGTTCAGCACTCGCACATGAACATCGCGGATAATCCGGCTGTCCCCATGTTTCTTGAAATCTTTGCAGAACTCATCCTTGTTCATCGAAGTGTTCAGATAAACCGCATGGATGTAATCAAAATCCTCTGCTGTAGGGGTTATCCCCGTCCGTTCCATAAATTCTTGCTGTGTCATAAACTCACTTATTTTATTGTATTATTCTGCATCTTCAATTTTGAAAGAAAAGCACTTATCCGCCAATACTCTTTTTACAAAGTCTAAGTCGTATCTATCAGCTGAAAAGAAAACTGCCTGATAATCTACACTGGGATAAGCCTTGATTGCTGTTGTATCTACCATCTTCTTGACCAGTCCGTAAAGAGCTTCGGCGGTCTCGGCTGTTGCTTGAGCTATAATTACTTTTGCTTTCATTTTCTTTAATCCTTAAAATTCGCTAATCACACGCCTTTTTTGTATATTTGGCGCGCTGTTTACATCTTAAACACGCTGCAAATATATAGAATTATTTCAATACATCAAACTAAATATGGAAGAAAACCAATATAAGGATATGAATTTTATAGAAAGACTTCAATATTTCATGGAGAAAAAGGGCATAAATGACAATCAAATGACTGTTAATGCCGGTCTTTCTGTTGGACTTATTGGGAAAGCAAAGGTGTCTGGCAAAGGCATGAGCTCAATGAATATTGAAAAAATTCTATTAGCCTATCCGGAATTATCTGCCGATTGGTTACTTACTGGTGCAGGAAGCATGTTGAAAGATGATTTGAACGGCATTAAAACAATAGACGAAGCAAATTCTTCGACTCTGCCTACCACATCTATGAACCCATCCATCGGTACACCATACTACGATGTGGACTTTATCGGGGGCTTTGATGAAGTGTTTAATTCACAGGTAAACATACCTGCCACCAACATTGTAATAAGGGGATTCGAAAAAGCCAGCCTTTGGTGCAATGTCACCGGGCACTCCATGGAACCCAAAATAAACCATGGCGACATCATTGCCCTGCACCAATGCACACTCAACGACATCCAATATGGCGAAATCTATGCAGTGGTGTTGGATACCATCCGCACCATTAAAATCCTCCGCAGGTCGCCGGATCCGGACAAGCTGCGCTTCATCCCCATCAACACCAATGACTACGATGAACAGGAATTCGACAAATCACGCATCATCAATGTCTTTGAAATAATCGGAAGTATCAGCAAGTTCTTCTAAGTGGTACACGCATGCCTCCTACAGAAGGCTAAAAAAGGACGCACGCACACACTTTTGAAGGAATTTACCTGAAGCAAACTCGTAAATACACTGTAAATCAAAGGATTTATTTTATTATAATAAGGTATATCACACAAACAAGTGTCGTTTTTCCTCTCTGAAAACAGAGAAAAACGGCACTTGCTTTCATTTATAACATAGTTTCCTATTTCGGGCGTACCCTCTGAGAACTGAAAAAGTAACCCCTAAAGTAACCCCTAACTTAAAGAAGTAGTAACCCCTAACAGTAACCCCAATAGTAACCCCTAACCAAATAAAACCAACCGTAGGGGCATAAAAAAAGGGAGCCATAAGCTCCCCAATCAGCATTCAAAGAAATAACGCCTACAAGCCTTTCTAACGGCGCTATTATATCGTTCTAACCATTCCCTTACTACCACCCGAGATGAGCGTAGATTGCTTAATTATAGCCTTTTTCGTGCATATTGTGCCGTTACCAGACAGCCCGGCATGAAGCAGGTAATTCTTGGTTGCCCCCACCTGATCTGCCGTCAGAACCGTATAAACAGCCGATATACTGCTGAAATACCAATCTTTCTGCTTCGTCCCGTCTATTTTATGCAGCAAATGCACATGAATCACTTTTGCCATATTCGTTTCTATTATGCTGCAAATATACCAAATAATACTTATTTGGAAGAATTTTAAGGCAACATCTTTAAAAATAGGCACAAAAAAACGGCCACACAGCCGTTCACACCATCATATAACAAAATCCATCAACCCAGCCATAAAACGGCCACACAGCCGAAAATAAAACCCTTCCAGGCCGTTTTAGCCCCATCTGCAAGCCCGATGTAAAGCAATCCCCCGAATATCCGAAGAAAAGCCCCTCAAACGTAAAGCAGATGTAAGCCATGTAAAGAGAAAAACCGCTTCGAAATATTCAGCCCATTTTCCCGATCATGCCTAAACCCTTTGGTTTTCAAAACCTTTCGCCCATTTTTCCCGACCATTGAAAAAACCGCTTCGTTCTATGCCCCATACAGGCTGATTATTATCCTGGAAAACCGTGCAAGCCTAGTTTATTCAGGGATAAAGCTCATAATGAAGCCAACGATTATCTGGATTTTCTGATTTTTTCTCAAGAGCTGGAGCTGTTAGTCAGGACGCATCCTGTTGTTCAATTGCTGGAAGAAGGTATTGAATTACTCCATGATACATTCCGTATAAGAATGCATTATTCGGGACTGGCTCAACATTATTATAACAAGTCAATAATGCTTGATTTTACTTCCGACCTCGAAGTGATGAAATTTTTTGCCACTACAAATTATAAGAGTAATACGGATGAATAT
>NZ_DBEXBB010000255.1:0-4371 GCF_048170425.1 Phocaeicola sp. | reverse complement strand
ATCTATTATTAAAAACATAGTAAGCATGAAAAAATTCATTTTTTTATTCTGGCTGATTCTTGGTGCATTGTCACTATCATCATGCACTGAAGAAGAAGAGATTACAAAAGGGGACATCGTGGGAGTAGTAACAGATGCCATCAACGGTACACAACCTCTAAGCGGTGTACAAGTGAGCATACTTCCTAATGGGGCCAGCATCAACACTGGGAGTGACGGAAAATTCAGCTTTCCTCAACTGGAAGCCGGAGAGTATAAGATTCAATTCATAAAGGAAGGGTATGAAACCAATACCAAAAGTGTGACTGTCGTACCTGGACAGGTTGCCAATGCAGATATACAACTGACTGCCGTAAAACAAGATGCGCTCATACAAATCAGTCCTTCCACACTGAATTTCGGAACCACACAGACAGAACTTTCTGTGACAATTCAAAACAACGGCAATACAAGTACCGACTGGAATCTGGATTTAGGAGGTCACACCTGGCTCACGGCCAATCCTACAGCCGGACAAATCGAAGCCGGCAAACAGCAAAGCATTATTTTCACCGCAGACCACGACAAGATAACCGAAGTGCAAACTGTCATCATCAAGTTATCGGCATTTGGTAATTCTTTCCCAATCAACGTATCGTGCGCTCCGAAAAATGCACAATCTTACATGAGCGTTGAACCGGAAATTCTTGATTTTGGCAACGACTCACAAGAATTGCCTCTTACAATCAAGAATGCAGGAACCACATCCTTGAACTGGACGATTGCCGATCCGACAGAACCTGCCATTACCTTGTCAGAAAACAGTGGTTCCATCCCATCACAAGGTTCTAAAGTCGTGAAGGTTTTTCTAAATCGCAGCAATGGAGCGGTAAATATAAACACGACATTGGTATTGTCTGATGGCATTAAAGAGCAAACCGTACAGATTGTCTCTGGCACAGAGTCTCAGGCTGGCATCATGAAAATCGAACCAGAATTGCTCGATTTCGGAAAAAATTTGGATGAAGTTTCATTTACAATAAGCAATATCGGAAAAAGTGAATTAAACTGGAATGCCGGTGAAATCAAAGAAAGCTGCTTGTCTGTAACTCCGATGGAAGGGAAAATCGCCGCAGGGGAAAGCCAGACTGTAAAAGTCGTATTGGACCGAAACAATATGGAAGAAGAGCTCAATACAGTACTGACTATTTCAGATGAAAATACCAAAAAGAACATCTCCATTACAGCACAATCTCACAGTCTTGTAGTTACCCAAGGGCTTTACACATATTATAAATTTGACGGTGACTTCAATGATGCGACAGAAAATGCGATTAATGGATTCGGTAATAATTCTCCGTCTTTTGTGGAAGGAATAGACGAAGGTTCACAAGCCATAAAGTTTAGCCTTACCAACAACAGTTCATTCATCGTCCCTAAACCAATCACCGACAGCCGCACACTGACAGTCAGCTTCTGGGGAAAAGATTTCAGTGATGGTAATATTTTCTACTTGGTATCGTCTCACGATAATGCTTCCATGTTTACATTTACAATGAGTAATGGAAGTCTCAAGTTTGTGACAACACGTTACTATAATGAATACCAATATAGCAACAAGCCCACCTTCACACATCCAACTATCACAGATGGTAAATGGCACCATATTGCATTGGTCTCTGATTTTAATGTGACTGAAAACTCCAAAACTACCACTCTACTTTATGTAGATGGAGTTTTTGTAGATACTGTTACAGAAGATGTTAACCCATTTGAAGAAGGTACTCCTTCGCAAGCATCCTATGGCACAGGTATCAAATTCATCATGGGAGGCAATGTAACCATAGAAAGAAAAACCATAAATGGCACAAATATGTCAATAGACAATTTCCGGGTATACAATACCCGCTGCCTCTCTGCCAACGAAATCAAACAAATTTATGATGCCAGACAATAAGTAAACTTCCACTATAAATAAATCCGGACATTCCGCAAAAAGAATGTCCGGATTTTTTGTAACCTCTCCACCAAAAAACTAACTTTGCAGAAAATTCTCTGCACTAATATGAAAACCAACTGTCTGATTCTCTTATTATTCATCCTGCTTCCAACCTATGTACTGGCTGATAATCGCTTTCAAGAACTATACGCTAATATCCATCAGTTTATCTCACAGCAAAAGGCCGAAGTGGGAGTAGCCATCATAGCAGACGGAAAAGATACCGTCACCGTAGAAAATAACCGACACTACCCGTTGATGAGTGTATTCAAATTACATCAGGCACTGGCCGTGGGAGATTATTGCACAAAACATCATATTTCTTTTGACACCTTGCTTACTGTAAACAAAGCCGACCTTCTACCTAACACCTACAGCCCTCTAAGAGACCAACATCCCCATGGAGGAAAGTTCTCACTCAAGCGATTAATGGAATACACCCTCCATTTAAGTGACAACAATGCATGCGACATCTTGTTCAAATTGACAGGAGGTCCTGCTGAGACCGACCGTTATATCCGTAGCTTGGGAGTCAACGATTTTTCTATTCAGTATACAGAAGACGATATGCACCGAGACCTGAACCGCAGCTATGAAAACTGGAGCACCCCACTGGCTACAGCAGAAGTCATAGAGGCTCTACTTACTCGGACTTTATTTGACAAGCCTCATCAGGAATTTATCAAAGAAGCCCTTGTCACCTGTCAGACTGGAACAAACAGAATAGTTCGCCCTCTACAAGAAAAGAATGTCACCGTAGGACATAAAACCGGTACCGGCGACTACAACGCATCGGGACAACTCATGGCCATTAACGATGCCGGATTTGTACAGCTCCCCAATGGACACCGTTATACCCTGGTCGTTTTTGTCAAAGACTCACAGGAGAGCATGGAACATACGGAAGCAATTATCGCACAGATTTCTGACATGGTTTATCAGGCTTTCACCAAACCCAAGTAAATATCCTTTACCAGCTGACACGCTGTTTTCAGGTCGATACTTCCTGTATTAAGCATCAGATGATAGTGATGTGGCTCTCCCCATTTTCCACCGGTATAATACTCATAATGGTGAATACGATTACGGTTTATCCTCTTGATTTCTGCTTCCGCATTTTCTTGTGCAATGCCATATTCATGCACACAACGAGTCACGGCACTTTTCAAGTCAGAATAACAGAATATTTTCAAAACTTTCGGATAGTCTTTCAACACAAAATCGGCACATCGACCTACAATGATACAAGATTCTTTTATCGCCAGCTCCTGAATAATCTTGCTTTCAGACACAAACAACACATCATCTGATGAAAGGCTGGCCTCCAACGGTCGTTCACTATTCTTTGAAAGAATACATTTCAACCAGAATGAAGGAATGGACTGCTCGTTTTTTACAATATATTCCTCATTCATACCGCTCCGTTGGGCAGCTAAACGTATAAATTCCCTGTCATAAAGTTTAATCCCCAACTCTTTAGCAAGCATTTCTCCCAACAGATGTCCTCCGCTTCCGTATTCACGCGCAATGGTAATCACTACATTCTGTCGTTGCAACAAGAGCGCATCTTTCTGATGAGCAGGATCGGTAATCCAAGCATCCAGGAAACGATAATAAGGAGTGGCAAAATGCACAATCGGTCCCACCAAGAAAGCCGCAGCTACTGTACCCTCACGTATCCCATAAACCCCCGACATGAAAATAATCGACAAAGTACATGCCATGATAACGAGTGTTACATCAAAACCCAGTTTCACATACCCGAATTCCCCATGAAACCGACGCGTTATGACGTTCACAAAATATTCACCCGCCATCATTGCAGCATTGGCTTTTACCTCAAGCGCAATACCCAGAGCCAAAATCACGCATCCCACGAGCAGATTTATGAACTGACCGACATAAGTGAGAGGATGGAGCCACGCCAGCATGAACATAGAAAAGTCAATGAACAAACCGAAACAGAAGGATACCGGTATCTGTAACAAATACATGCGCCAATCAGCTACCAAATCCTTACGACTCATTAACAATGGCTCAAGCAGCACAAACAACAGGTTAAGCAAGATGGTCCATATCCCCATTGTAAAAGGAGTACACATACTCAACACATAAGTCACACTCGTGATAGGCGATGTTCCCAACAATGCCTTGGTTATAAAAGCAATACCAAAAGCATTGATAAACAAAGAAACTACAAACAGAAAATAGCGTCTGAAACTATATTTCTCCATTTTCACTCTTTTTGAATTTAAAACACTGCAAAGTTCAATTTATTTTTCGATATTTCGATTAGAAAAAAGCAACCGCATTTGGTCGAAAACGAAACACCTCCTATTTTTGTAGTATAAAACAAAAACACATCCACACATGGATATATCTCTGATAGAAAT
>NZ_DBEXBB010000254.1:0-7362 GCF_048170425.1 Phocaeicola sp. | reverse complement strand
GCTTTCGGGTCTGTATATACAGACATGATTTCTGTTCCTGCAGCAAGGGCGGCCTGAATAGCCGTGTATAATATATTTTTATCCATAATAGTATAAATCGCTGTAAAATAACAGCTTTTTTATATGCTGGTTGTGGTTGATTATTCGTTTTTTCTGTCCCCGTCGATTTTTTATAACTTCTTTTAAGAAACTCTGTGCCGGTTGTGTGGGTGTTTCCAGATTCGCCACATGTAGAAAGCGCAATGTGTGAAGGCGAACACGAAAGAAATGGTCAGCAGGGTTTTGTCTGCATCCCATCCTACGGTTTGCTGGTGCCATAGTCCGGTAATTACACTTAGAATGGATAAAATAAGTCCAGTCAGGTTTAATACAATATCTCCTTTTCGATGCTTTTGGCCATACTCTAATTTGCTGTGATGTATTCCGTATGAAGCATAGACATCTAATCCGATAAGCATCCATAATATCAGACGTATCCAGGTATCAGCAGGAAGGAAACTCATCATGCATAAGCAGGTGAGGATGCCCATAATCGGAACGAAGGGTACGAAAGGAGTCTTGAAGGCACGGGGCACGTCGGGCATGGTCTTGCGTACAATCAGGATGGCTGTGCAGACTAAAGTGAATGCCAGTAGTGTACCGATACTGGTCATTTCACCGGCTACTTGTGCTGGGATGAATCCGGCTAACAGGCTGACAAGTATCATAAACAGAACGTTGCTATGTACCGGTGTGCGGAAACGTCGGTTAATTTTTGAGAAGAACGGTGGTAAAAGACCATCGCGGCTCATACTCAGAAATACCCGACTCTGCCCAAGCAAAGTGACCATAATTACCGAGCAGTAGCCAAACAAAATGGCCAGGATGATGGCCTTGTTCAACCATGGATATGCGGGTTGTATGGCTCCTGCGGCATCGGGAACTCCCATTTTTTCAATGGCTACAGCTACCGGAGCAATTCCCACCTGTCCGCTGAAATCAGTGTAATGGGCTACTCCAGTCATGACATGGGCAAAGAGAATATATAAGATGGTGCAGACTAACAGGGATACTAAGATGCCAATGGGCATATCCCGTTTCGGGTTTTTAGTTTCCTGAGCTGCCGTGCTGACTGCATCGAATCCCAAAAAGGCAAAAAAGACAATCGCTGCTCCACGGAAGATTCCAGAAATGCCAAATTCTCCTAATGTGCCGGTATTGGCTGGAATATAAGGAGTATAGTTGTCATTTTGAATGAACTGCCAGCCGAGTATCACAAAAATCAGGATGACAGCTATTTTCAAAAAGACAATCAATCCGTTGAAGAAGGAACTTCCAGCGGTACCTCGCATCAGAATCAAGCTCATGAGGATTACGATTATCATGGCGGGAATATTGACGATACCCCCATCCCATGGGCATGCCGTAAATGCATGTGGTAAATCAATGCCTACTCCTTGAAGGAATACGGTCATATAGCGGCTCCAGCTGATGCTGACAGTGGTGGCAGCTACGGTATATTCGAGTACCAGGTCCCATCCGATAATCCAGGCAATAAGTTCTCCCATTGTGGCGTATGAATAGGTATAGGCACTTCCGGAAACGGGAATCATGGAAGCAAACTCCGCGTAACAAAGTCCGGCAAAACAGCAGCCGATGGCTGCAATGATAAAGGAAAGCGTGATAGCTGGTCCGGTATAAGAAGCAGCTACGGTTCCGGTAATTGAGAATAACCCGGCTCCTATGATGACACCCACCCCGAGAGCAACCAAGCTGACAGGACCTAGCACCCGTTTAAGGGTACCGCTTCCTGTTTCTTTGGCTTCAGCTTGTAAAGCCTCTATACTTTTTCGAATAAAAAGCCCCATTTCTTTGTCTGTTTTTATTGCTGGCAAAGGTAGGAAAAATTACTGAATCTTATTTCAGATATTGTGTAACCTTTCCACTAAGCTGTAGTAAAGAAATTTCGCACATTTTTGTATCGTATTCGGCAGAAAGAATTCGTTCTTCGGCGTCGAGCAGACTTTTTTGTGCTTCACGCATTTCAATACCCGATAAATCGCCCAGCAGGTAGCGTTCCTTGGCGATTTCATGGTTTTCTTTTGCCGATACCAGATTCTGTCTCTCCAGGTTCAGTAATCGGATATTGTTCCGGTAAGCCTGCCATAGGTTGCTCAGGTCTGCCCGTAGCCCCTGTTCCAGTTCGTCACGGGCAAGCTGTGCGTTGCGGATGGTCAGACTGGCATTTCGTTTTTCTCGTTTCCGGTTACCGTCGAAGATGTTGAATCCGATAGTGACCCCTCCGCTGAATCCCCAGTTGCTTCGCTGGCGCGTGGTATTTACATCGTATTTGTTTAAGGTATATCCGTAACCCGCATTCAGCCGTACGTACGGATAGTTGCGCGATAATACCTTTTTATAATCCAACTGAGCCAATACCGTATTTTGGTTGGCTTGTAGCAAGGAGGCATTGGTCTGAAGGGCTCCTTCCCACAGATCATTGAATTCTAGCTTCTCGTTTACGTCAATTACGGAATCCTTTACACTAATCGGGCGGTCCATGTCTTTTGCGGCCATCAGTTCATTGAGGTTAATGCGTGAGGTATGCACCAGTTCCCTTTGTTTGATATACTGCGCACGGTCGGCATTGAAGTCAACGGTGGCCTGCTGATAGTCCAGTCGGGAGAAGTTTCCGATATGATAACGTTCTTCCACGATACGCAGGCGTTCTCTGGACAGTGATACGGCATAGCGGAAGTTTTTCAGGCGGATTTCCTGCTGGATGTAATTATAATATTCCGCAGTAAGACTGGCAATGAAATCTTCAATGGCAATCCGTGTGTTGGTCGCTCCCTGACGTTCCAGTTCTTTCAGTTGTTTGTAAGTGGTACTGATATTGAAGCCGTCAAAGATGGTCCAGTTTAAGTCTATTCCAGCATCCAGTGTCTGGTCGTACACGCCACGGAGCTTGGTGGTTTCACCCGTAGCACGTGCCTGCGTATTGCTGTTGTCTGCACTTCCGGTATATCCGGCAGTCAAATCCACCGTGGGCAAGTAACCGGCATTCCCTAATGTCGCATTGTTTTTGCTTATCTGCTCCTCGTTGCGGGTGATGCGGAGTGAATAGTTGTTGACCAGTCCCTCTTCCAGGCACTGTTTTAACGTATAGGTGTACTGGGCTTGTGCGGTTATTCCGCTTCCCAGCAGACATATTATGAAATAAATAAGCCGTTTTTTCATTTTCTTTCTTTTTTAGCACGGTTTGTCGAAATATACGAATAAATGGCAGGTACAATGTACATGGTCAGGAAAGTAGATACCAGCATGCCGCCTACTACAGCTACTCCCATGGCGATACGCTGGTTGGCCCCTTCTCCTGTGGCAAATGCCAACGGAAGCAGGCCAAGAATCGTTGATGCACTTGTCATCAAGATGGGACGTAGACGCTGAAGAGCCGCATCGCGGATTGCTTGCATCTTGTCTTCACCGGCTTCCTGCTTTTGATTGGCAAATTCTACAATCAAAATGCCATTCTTGGCTACCAGTCCAATCAGCATGATGATACCAATCTGGCTGAAAATGTTCATGGTAATATCCCCAAAATACATGAAGACCAACGCTCCGGCAATGGCCAGAGGGACAGTTAGCATGATGATGAACGGGTCTTTGAAACTTTCGAACTGTGCTGAAAGTATCAGGTAAATCAGTACGAGTGCCAGGATAAAGGCGAACATCAGGCTGGAGGAACTTTCACGGTATTCTTTTGAGTCGCCCGATAAAGCCGTACGGAAAGTGTCGTCCAGTACATTGGCTGCAATCTTGTCCATTTCGTCCAGACCGTCACCAATGGTTTTTCCTTCAGCCAGTCCGGCAGAAATCGTAGCTGAGATAAAGCGGTTGTAGTGATACAGTTTGGGAGGCGCTACGGCTTCTATGAATTCCACCAAGTTGTCCAGCTGAATCATTTCACCCTTGTCGCTGCGGATATAGATGGATTTAATATTGGCGGGTTGGTTGCGTTGCTGGCGGTTAATCTGACCGAGAATTTCATATTGTTTCCCGTTCATATAGAAATATCCCATACGCTGTCCGCTTAATCCGTATTGCAAGGTTTCTCCAATGTCGCGCACGCTTACTCCCATGGTACCCGCTTTGTCGCGGTTGATGGTGACACGCATTTCCGGACTGCTGAACTTCAAGTCTACGTCGGCCATCTGGAAAGTCGGATTGTCGTACACTTGCGCCAGAAATTCCGGCAGTATCTCTTGCAGTTTCTCGATGCTGACAGCCTGAAGTACATATTGTACTGGCATACTGGCTCTGCGTCCGCCAAAGGAGGACTGCTGTTGTACGAAGGAGCGCGCTTTGGTATGGGTACGGATAGCTTTCGAAATCTGTTCAGCTACCTGCATTTGCGTGTAGTTGCGTTCCCTGATATCTTTTAGCGTGACCTGAATGTTTCCGCTTCCGCTGGATACACGGGCGGTAATGAATTTGGCATCCGGTACAATTGAGTCTATCAGTGCATTAATTTCTTCCGTATAATCGCGGATATATTCATAGCTGACTCCTTCTGCTCCACGAGTACTGATATTGATTTGTGAGCGGTCCTCCAACGGAGCCATTTCAGCCGGAATCTGGTTCCATAAGTAGCCGATGAGTACCAATGTAATCAGAGTAAACGGAATGGCAATGATGCGTTTCCGAAGAAAAGCATTGAGTGAACGGGAGTAGACGCGGTTCATCCCTTCAAAGAAAGGTTCTGTTTTCCGGTAAAACCAGTTTTGCTTTTCCCTGTGTTTCAAAAGTTTGGTAGCAAGCATCGGGGTGAATGTCAGGGCTGCAAAAGAAGAGATGATAACCGAACCGGCCACCACGAAACTGAATTCCCTGAACAAACGTCCGCTGGTTCCTTCCATGAACACAATCGGGATAAATACAGCCGCCAGCGTAAGGGTGGTAGAGATGACGGCAAAGAAGATTTCCTTGGCTCCTTCAATGCCGGCTTCAAAAGGCTTCATTCCCCGTTCGATGCGGATATAAATGTTCTCCGTCATGACAATGGCATCGTCCACAACCAGTCCCACAGACAAGACGACAGCCAGCATCGTAAGTACATTGATGGAGAATCCTGCGACGTACATCACAAAGAATGCTCCAATCAGAGAGACCGGAATCACGATACAGGGTATCAGTGTCACGCGCCAGTCGCGCAGGAAGAGGAAAATGATGATGATTACCAGTACAAAGGCTTCGTATACCGTGCTTTCTACTTCTGCAATGGAGGCACGGATGAAGCGTGTATTATCGAAACCATAGGTATATTCCACGTCGTCGGGCAGGTCTTTCTTCATCTGCTCCATGCGTTCGTACACGGCATCTGCGATATCAATGTGGTTGGCTCCCGGCTGAGGGATAACTACTACACCGACCATGGGTACACCGTTCATCTTCATATAGCTTTTAAGGTCGGCCGGTCCTAATTCAGCGTAACCGATGTCACTGAAGCGTACCACTTGCCCGTTCTGCTCTTTTAGGATGATGCTGTTGAACTCTTTTGCCGTGTGCATCTGACCCATGGTGCGCAGGGTGAGTTCCATGGTATTGCCTTCAATGCTTCCGGAGGGAAGTTCCAGGTTCTGGTCGCTGATAGCATTTTTCACGTCTACAGGCGTAATGCCGTAACCAGCCATTTTTACCGGATCCAGCCACAGACGCATGGAGTAACGTTTTTCTCCCCAGATAGATACACTGCTGACATCCGGAATGGTCTGTAACTGCTCCTTGACGGTCAAGTCCGCTATTTCACTCAGTTCCAGGAGCGAGCGGGTATTACTTTGGATAGCCACCATCAGGATGGGGCTGGCATCCGCATCGGCTTTGGAAACGGTAGGAGGGTCACAGTCGCGTGGCAGGTAACGCTGCGCACGTGATACCTTGTCGCGTACGTCGTTGGCGGCTGTTTCCAAATCTACTGACAGTTCAAATTCCACTGTGATACGGCATTGTCCTTGTTGGCTGGTACTCGATAGTGAACGGATACCGGGAATACCATTGATGTTCTGCTCCAATGGTTCCGTAATCTGGTTCTCAATGACTTCTGCATTCGCTCCCGGATAACTACAGGTGACAGAGATAATCGGGTTATCTACCGACGGGTATTCACGTACTCCCAAAGTCGTATAACCAATCAGTCCGAATAGCAGGATGATGATGGTGAGTACGGTGGCCAGCACCGGTCTTCGTATACTAAGTTCGGATATGTTCATACGGCAGAAAGTTAGTTGATTTGGTCAAGAATTACCGGCATGCCGGTACGTAATTGCAGGGTACCGGAGGTCAGTATGGTATCTCCGGCAGACAAGCCTTTCACTACTTGTACTTCTGCTTCCGTGCGGATACCTATTTCTACATCCACCGGTTCTGCTACTCCTGAGCGGTACAAGAATACCTTGTTCTTTCCCATTTCTGGCACAATTGCTTCCGAGGGAATGGCAATGGCATCTTGAATTTCCTGTTGTTTCAGCGCGATGTCTGCATAACGTCCGGGAAGCAATTCTCCGTTTCGGTTCGGATAGAGGGCACGTACGGTCAGAGTGTGCGTTTCTTCATTGATACGCGATTCGGTGGCATATACTTGTGAGTTGAAGGTTTCCAGCCGGCCTTCAATCTTAAAGGTCAGGTTGGTGCCTTTCTGAATCTGTCGGGCATAGCGTTCCGGTACGGCAAATTCCACTTTCAACGGGGTGATTTTAGTTAGTTTGGCAATGACCGTAGTTGGAGAGGCGTAGGCTCCCAAACTGACCTGCCGCAACCCGATGATGCCGTCGAATGGAGCGCGGAGCTCTGTCATGGCAATATTGGCCTTCACGTTTTCGATGTCGGCATTGAGGGTGGCCAGTTCCGTCTTTACCTGCTCATAGGCTTCCTTACTAACCGCATCGCGTTGCAGCAGGGCATTCTGTCGGAATACGCGGTCCTCGGCCAACGGCATCTGGGCTTCCAGGCGTTTCAACTGAGCCTGTAACTGGCTGTCGTTCACCTTGGCCAGCAACTGGCCTTTTGATACGAAACTACCTTCCGTAAACTCGATGCTGGTAATCTTTCCGGAGGTTTCAAATGACAGGTCCACCTCTTCGTCTGGCATCAGCTTTCCGCTTACAAACAGCTGGTCTGTAAGCAGATGAGGCTTGATGATTTTTGCATTTACATTCAGCGTCTTATTTTTGTCGACTGGTGATTTCTTCTCGGTAGCAGCCAGTTCCTTGTTCTTTCCGGGGGTAAATGTATGAATGCCCAAAGCGGTCAGTCCTACACCTACCAAAACGATAATTCCCCATTTAATTCGTTTGTTCATGTGTTTGTTAGATTGCGGTTAAATAA
>NZ_DBEXBB010000253.1:0-5636 GCF_048170425.1 Phocaeicola sp. | reverse complement strand
ATTTATATTATGAGAAAATTCTATTTTATTATGTTAGCATTTTTTATCTTCATTGGTTGCAGTGAAGGTGACAATTATTATGATGAGCCAACTTCCGTACCGGATAATTCTCAAATAGAAATACCTACTGCTTCACTCACTCCTTGTTTCGATGCAAAAGGTGGCGAAGTTTTTATAGAGTTTGTGGCCAAAAGTGACTGGACTGCTTCCGTCTCTAATGCACGAGCAGAGAATTGGTGCAGCGTATCCCCACTCACCGGTAATGCAGGAAAGGCAACACTTGTTATTCGAACTACAGTGAATGATACGTATGACGAACGAAATGCCACTGTCATAATACGTGCGGGGTCTGACAGTAAAACTATCATTGTCGTACAAAAACCTCAAAATGCCTTACTTGTTAGTTCAAATAAAATTGAGCTGGAAAAAGAAGGAGGTGAATTCTCTCTTGAAGTAAAAGCTAATGTTAAATTTGAGTATTTTATCGAGGAGGGAATTGATTGGATTAGTACATCTATGAGTGATACCCGCAGTCTTAATATAACTCAGCTGCATTTTAATGTGGCTCCTAATCTCTCGGGATACAAACGAGAAGCTGGCATAACAATCACAGATGGAACATTAACTGAACTTGTTTCTGTCTATCAGGAGGGAGAGATTCCTCAGCTGACAGTTACAGCTAACCAGCAAGTGTTTGATTGTGAAGGAGGAAACTTAAAGGTGGAAGTAACCAGTAATATAAACTACGATATGGTACTTCCAGATGTCTCTTGGATTACAGAAGACAAAGAGCGTAATCAGTCTACACATACTCTTTATTTTTCAATAAGCCCAAATGAAACCAATGAAGACCGTCAAGCCGAAATTGTATTTAATGAAAAAGATGGTGGACTTTCGGAGGTTGTAAATATTTTGCAATATGGACAAAATAAAGATCCTGAAACTGAAATCAGAAGGTTCCTAATAAATCTGTATAATGATACCAATGGAGATAACTGGAAAATAAATAATAACTGGTGTTCTGATGCTCCGGTTGAGCAATGGTATGGAGTTAATATAACTCAAAACGAAGAAGGGAAAACACTTGTAACTTTATCGTTGTCTAGTAACAATCTGGTAGGAAGCATTGACCTTTCTGACTGTACCTATATTGAATGGTTATCTTGTGGAGGGAATACGTTGTCAAGTATAGATGTAACGAATTGTACTAGCTTAAAGATATTACAATGTGATAATAATGAGTTGAAAGAACTTTTGGTGGATGGCAGTTCTCTTACTGATATTGGATGTTCGTCCAACAAGCTTACTACGCTTAATTTAAAGAATTGTTCAAAGATAGAATCTGTGAATTGCTCTTTTAATGATATTGTGGATTTACAAGCTGATGGCTTGCCCTCATTAAAGAATCTGTATTGTCCTCAATGTCAATTAAAAGAATTGAATGTATCAAATTGTCTTAATTTGACTTATTTATATTGTGATTCCAATCCATTGGAAATCATTGATGTTTCTAATACATCATTGGATGATGGATTTGCTTCTAATTTAAATTGGAGAGAACCTGCTTGGCCTAATCTTAAAGTTGTGAAGTTTCGTAATTGCTCTAAACTTAAGACTATTGCAGTACAAAATATTGGTAGTTTACAATTATTAGATTTTACAGATTGTAATAATATGACTTATTTATATTGTAATAATGTTGAACAGCTTGAATTTCTGGAGATAAAAGGATGTAACTCATTGGAGAGATTAACTGTATATAAATCTGGAGTTCATTTAATAGATGTTTCCGGTTATGATAAGTTGATAGAGATTTCATGTGCCGATAACATTTGTCTTACTCATTTTTATGCGGATATTTGTACTTCGCTGGTTTCGCTTTTCTGTCATAATAATCACCTTGCAGTTCTAAATCTAGATGGCTGTACAAGTTTGGATGTGCTGAATTGCTCTAATAATCAACTGACTTCCCTTGAAACTTCTACATGCCACAAACTGAGGAATATTATGTGTGATAATAATTTGATTGAGCAAATTTCATATCCAAGAAGTTTAGAGAACTTTTCGTGTATAAATAATCGCATTACAGCAAAGGTTCCAAGCTGGTTTTCTGAACTTGTGGACTTTAGATGTGACTATTTGTATGAATATACAGGTTATGATTATGACAATGAAAAATGGTTATATAAGATGCACACATATGGTTGGTGGTATGAAGGTGAACCAGACTGTGGGCCTGTATATCATTATTAAAGTGAAACAAGATGGATAGAGATGATGGTATTTTTGGAGTTATGGTAAAATTCAAAAACTACAGCTAAATTTTGTGTAGAGTTGTAGTGGGTGTGTCAAAATTAAAATCGGCACTCACAAAAGTTATAGATTGTAACTATAATACTTAAAAAGGGTTGTATCAAACTCTGTATTGAGTAATGATACGACCCTTTTTTTAGTCTTTTTGGGGATGCTCAAGTTTCAAATTATAAATTCATATTTTCAAGAATTGAGTTTTGACACTCCCTCTCTTTTATATAAACAGTTGACTTATTGATTTCAAAATCTATTGTTTTATTACGTATTAATAGCTTGGTGTTTCATGTAAATAAATCTAACTTAAATTTAGGGCGCATATGTTAAGTGTTTTCTTGTTTCCAGAAAAAGTCTGTTAATATGCGCTGTAATAGAATCAGCATGGCCAGTATGCAGATGGTGTATTGCAGAAGCGCTCCCTGACTTTCGAGTCCGTAAAATAGCCCGATAATGAGGCATAAACTGAAGAAATAATCTAAGATTTTAAGTAACATAGTTTTTTAATAAAAGGTTATACAATCAAAGATAGCGTAAAAAATGGAGATTTACAATCTTTTCAATCTTTTCCGGAGGTGGTTTATTCGTACAAAAAACCTTAAAAGAAGGAGGAACAGATTATTATAACAGTCTTGTATATAACCTTTCCGATATATCCGTGCGCGTCTGTTTTGCCTGCATCTTATGCAAAAATAGTCCCTCAGGTCTGTTTAATTGCTACATAACCCGTTTTGCCGGCTGTTTATACCAGCGAAAGCACGTAGCTTTCCAGGGTTCGCAGGTCGATGTGCCAGAGTTTTCCGCTCAGCACGGCCGGACTGCCCAGGATGACTTTCATCGTCTCGCTGGCTTCCACACAGCCCACTACGCCGGGAGTGACACCTAGTACAGCCTTGGAGGGGTGGGGCATGGCGAGCATTTCTTCTTCATCGGGGAAGAGGGTGCGGTAGTCGGGACCGCCCTGGTAGTTGAACACGGAGACCTGCCCGTCGAACTCGCGGATGGCACCGTACACGTACACCTTGTCCAGCCGCACGCAGGTGTCGTTAATGAGGTAGCGCGTGCGGAAATTGTCGCAGCCGTCCACTACGATGTCGTAGTTGGCAATGAGACATTCGGCGTTCTGCGGGGTGAGCCGCTCGTTCCAGGCTTCCACGCGGATGTCGGAGTTGAGGGCCTGCAGGCGCAGCTTGGCCTGTTCGGCCTTGGAGAGTCCGATTTCAGGCTCGCTGTAGAGTACCTGCCGCTGGAGGTTGGTCTCGCTCACGGTATCGTCGTCAATCAGTCCGATGGTGCCCACTCCGGCACCGGCCAGGTAGAGGGCGATGGGCGACCCCAGTCCGCCCACTCCCACAATGAGTACGCGGGCCTGTTTCAGCAGGAGTTGTCCTGCCTCGCCGATTTCGTCGAGCAGAATCTGTCGGTTGTAGCGTGACGCTTCTTTTTCTGTCAGTTTCATAAGGTTAAAAGGGGATAAAGAGTGAGTAATGACAGAAGGCACCCGGAAGTCGGGAAAATGGCCTCCGGATGCCTTCTGATGGGGGTTATAGATGCGTTGAAAAAACGTACTTGCGTTTGGGAAAAACGTCCTTGTGTTTCCATCAAAACGCACTTGTGTTTGAGGTAAAACGTACTTGCGTTTCAACTAAAACGTAAAGGCGTTTTTGCGAAAACTCTTCGGCGTTTTCCGGCAAGCGTAAAAGCGTCTTTCAGGGGTGCTTCTGAGGGACTGTTCAGCGGGCTGGAGCAGCCTGCTCTTGCGTCTGTGCCACGTGGTCGAACGAAGCATCCCAGTCCTTCCATACCGGTTCGCGTCCCAGCGCCTTGAGTGCCTTTTCTATCTCTACGGCCGTACGTTCGTCGCTCACGTGGAACTGCTCCAGTGCCTGCGGGTAGGTATAGTACCCGCCCGGTTCGGTCTTGCTCTCTGCGCTCATGGTCGTGACACCCAGCGAAGCCATGTGGTCGCGGATGTGTGCCGGTTCGCGGGTAGAGTAGGAGATGTCCACGTCGTGGTCGAAGATACGCATGGCGAAAGTCACCTGTGCCAGTTCCTTGTCGCTCATGATGACGTTGGGTTGGAAACCTTCGTTTTCGGCCGGACGCATGCGCGGGAAGTTCACGCTGTACTTCGTCTTCCAGTATTGCTTCTGCAAGTAGCGCAGATGGTAAGCCATCATGGTCACGTCCGTACGCCAGTCCTCCAGTCCGATAAGCACACCCATGCCGATGGAGTGCACGCCGGCCTGTCCCATGCGGTCGAACCCGTTGACACGCCATTCGAACTTCGATTTCATGCCGCGCGGATGGTACACGTTGTAGCGTGCCTTGTTGTACGTCTCCTGGAAACAGATCACGCCGTTCAGTCCGTGGTGTACCAGTTCGGCATACTCTTCCGTCTTGAGCGGCATCACTTCGATTTTCAGGTTCGAGAAGTACGGTTTGGCCAGGTCGAGTGCCTTGGCCAGATAAGGCACGCCCGCCTTGGCCGGATTCTCGCCCGTCACAATCAGCAGGTTCTCGAACGGGCCGAGCTTCTTGATGGCCTTGTATTCGTTTTCAATCTCTTCGGGCGTCAGGATGGTGCGGGCCATGGGGTTGCTGATGTGGAAGCCGCAGTACACGCACGAGTTGGTGCACGAGTTGGTGATGTAGAGCGGGATGAACATCGACATGGTGCGTCCGAAACGTTCTTCGGTATATTTCTTGCTGAGGCGTGCCATGGGTTCAAGGAACTTTTCGGCAGCCGGCGAGATGAGTGCCATGAAGTCGTCTACGTCGCACCGTGATTTTCCGAGTGCCCGTATCACGTCGGCCTCGGTCTTGGAGTAGATGGCCTTGGTCGTCTCCTCCCAGCTTATTTTTTCTAATTCGTCACTAAACATGTCTACAGTTAATAGTTAAAAATTAAAAGTTAAAATTCAAAGTCTCAAATTAAAAATGGATGTAGGAAGTGAAGGCTATAGTCTCTCGGCCTGCATTTTCTTCTGGTTGTTTTCCTTGCTGGTCTTTATGATGCATACCAGGAGCTTGATGAGTTCCTTGGCATCCTGGTTGATGGATTCATACGAGGGAGCATCGATGTAATCAGACTTATATAGCAGCAACAGCCAATAAGCGGTTTCGTTGGCTTCTTTCAGGGCAATGTGCAGTTTATGGATGAAATCATTTGCGCTTTCTGCAAATTCGGCTTCACACACCATGGCTCCTATAGCCGTTCCACTTCGCAACAGTTGTTTGGATAGGATACGTTCTCCTTTTTCGTCGCTCAGGTACTGGTATGCTTTGACGATGCGTAAGGCAAAATTCAGCGATTTTCCATAAACTAC
>NZ_DBEXBB010000252.1:0-4544 GCF_048170425.1 Phocaeicola sp. | reverse complement strand
AAATATATTTGTGAGATAGACGCTATGATTAGAAAGCCTTTTTGGATAGTATTTGTATTGGGAATAATTTTATCGAGCAGCACTTATAAAAATGAATGTGCATTAATCGCAGGAATGACAGTGGAGTTGGTAGAAAATCCTTTAGGGGTAGACACGTCAACCCCCAGATTCGGCTGGCAACTTGTAAGCAGCCCACACGAAAGAGGCATATATCAGACCGCTTATCAACTGGAGGTGAGGGATGAGGCTGGAAAGGTAGTCTGGAATTCTGGGAAAGTGACAAGTGATGTATCCCAGCATGTGACTTATCAGGGAGAGGCATTGAAACCTGCTACTCGCTATACCTGGAAAGTAAAAGTCTGGAATAATGAGAGAGAAATTACGGAAAAAGATGCTTGGTTTGAGACAAGTCTGATGACCTCTAATGACAAAGCAGGCTGGAACGGAGCACGTTGGATTGGAGGAAGTGACGAGGATATGGTGCTTTATTCACATTATCTGCCAGTATTCAGACTAGACTGCTCTTTTCAGATGAAAAGACAGGCTGTATCACGAAAGATTGCGTTTGTGTATGGTGCCAATGATGAACGTCTGATGGACGCGAATAAGAATGTCTATCATATAGCCAGCGGAAAGGATGAGTCATACATAAAAGTGGAGTTTGATTTGTCTCCATTGAAAGACGGACGAAATGCCTGGGTGCATATTTATCGTGCCGGTTATCGGCCGGATGACAAACCTTCTGTTCCTTTAAAGTCGTTTATGCTGCCTGCTGATATGCTGAATGCGGAGAACCAATATCAGCCGCATACGTTTTCTTTGTATTCCAATTTGGGCTTTACTACACTGAAGAAAGGAGAGGTGCAGATTGGGGAAGTGAATCTGAATCCTTTGGGAAGAGGAGGTGATTTCGTGGCTTTTCCGGTAGTCGGTGATGTGGGGTATGCGTTGGGTGGCTCACCTGATTTTTCAGGAGTCAGAACGGATATTCGTAATTTCCGAAGTCCGGAAAACATGCTGGCTTCTGTAACCCTGGATACCGCATTGTTAAGAGGCGCAAAGAAGTGCTATGTACAGAATCCCAGTCGTAATGCTATGCCGATGTTGCGTACGGAGTTTGAGACTTCTTCCACTAAGGTTCGAAAGGCACGTCTGTATGTGACTTCCCGGGGTATTTATGAAATGTATCTCAACGGGCAGCGTGTGGGAGAAGACTGTTTTAACCCGGGTGTGACACAGTATAATAAAACGCATCTGTATCAGGTGTATGATGTGACGAAGCTGATGGCAAAAGGAAAGAATGCCGTCGGAGCTATTTTAGCCGAAGGATGGTGGAGTGGAGGAGCAACCTATACAGGGGAAAACTGGAATTTCTTTGGCGACCGTCAGTCGTTGCTGGCACAGTTGGTTGTGACTTATGAGGATGGAAAGGTACAGACGATAGTAACTTCTCCGGATACGTGGAAGTATTTCAATCAGGGACCTGTGGTGTATGGCAGTTTCTTTCAGGGAGAGGTATATGATGCCTTGAGAGAAAAAGCTGTCGAAGGATGGACAAAAGCCGGATACGATGATTCGGCCTGGAAGAAAGCAGTAGAAGTCTCGCTCGAGGGGCATGTCAGTCGGTTAGGTGGAGGAACGATGCCTAAAGTAGACGATTATTCCAATTTCCACCTGATAGCTCAATACGGTCAGACGGTAAAGGTGATTCAGAAACTGACGGCACAATCGGTGGAAGAGGTTCGTCCGGGCATCTTTGTGTACGATATGGGGCAGAACATGGTAGGAGTGCCAGAAATCGCACTCAAGGGAATGAAGGCTGGACAGGAAATCAATCTGCGTTATGCCGAGGTAAAATATCCCGACCTGCCGCGCTATGCCGGAAACGAGGGAATGATTATGCTGGAAAATATCCGTGCGGCCATGGCGCAGGATAAATACATCACGAAAGGAGGAAATGAAACGATTGCGCCAAGATTTACTTATCATGGATACCGGTTTATTGAAATTACAGGCATAGACAAGGCTTTGCCGCTGGAGGATGTGAAAGGAGTAGTGTTGAGTTCGATTGACGGGTTGGCATCCAAGTATGAAACGTCCAACGAAAAGGTCAATCAGTTGTGGCACAATATCGTGTGGTCTACTTATGCTAACTTCTTCTCCATTCCGACCGACTGTCCGCAGCGTAACGAGCGTTTGGGATGGGCGGGTGATATATCGGTATTCTCTCGCACGGCTACTTACCTGGCAGATGTACCGCAGTTCTTACGTCGTTATTTGTGTGCCATGAGGGACGTACAGCGTGAAGATGGCCGTTTCCCGGATGTGGCTCCTTTGGGTGGTGGATTTGGTGGTCTGCTGTGGGGAAGTGCAGGTATTACAGTGCCGTGGGAAGTGTAT
Organism: Phocaeicola sp.; assembly: GCF_048170425.1. Lineage (GTDB taxonomy): Bacteria > Bacteroidota > Bacteroidia > Bacteroidales > Bacteroidaceae > Phocaeicola. The sequence goes on along the minus strand of NZ_DBEXBB010000252.1, from coordinate 2,144 downwards.
CAGCAATATGGTGACAAGAACTTGCTGGCAGAGCATTATGAGGTGATGTGCCGCTATATGGATTATGTACGGACCAAGAACATCAATCCGGAGACGGGCATACTGGAACAGGAAAAAGTCTGGGGAAACTTAGGTGACTGGCTGGGGCCGGAGGATAACAAGAATGACAAGACACTGATGTGGGAAGCATACTTCCTCTACGATTTGGACATCATGAAAAAGGTGGCCCAGATTTTAGGTAAAAAGGAGGATGCGGAAAAATTTGAGAAGTTGTATGAGGAGCGTAAGGCGTTCTTTAACCGTACATATATCGACCCGCAGACAGCGAAAACGATTTCTTCCGGGGCGAACGGTCCGGAAAAGGGAAAACTGGTGGATATCCAGACCTCGTATGTGCTTCCTTTGTCTTTCGGTATTGTGAATCCGGAATGGAAAAAGCAGTTTGCGGCTAATCTGGCACATACGGTGCAGCGGGAGAATGTGGCAGATGACGGAAAGACTTATCCGGCTTACTCACTGATGACGGGATTTATCGGTACGGCATGGATTAGCAAGGCACTTTCGGACAATGGATATGATGACGTGGCTTATAACTTGTTGCAACAGACTACTTATCCTTCGTGGCTGTATTCTGTGGAGCAGGGGGCTACTACTATTTGGGAACGCCTGAACTCGTATACGCACGTAGACGGATTTGGCGAGAACAACCGGATGAACTCGTTTAACCATTATTCCTTTGGAGCCGTCGGGGCATGGATGTATGCCTATTCTTTGGGGATTATGCGGGATGAACTGTCTCCGGGATTCAAGCATTTTGTGTTGTGTCCCAGAATTGACCCGACTGGGAAGATGACGTTTGCCAGAGGATATTATGATTCGCTGTACGGACGTATAGAAAGCGCATGGGAAGTGAAGTATGGAGAAGTGAGGTATTCATTCACGGTTCCGGCGAATACCAGTGCGACACTTTATTTGCCTGTTGCTTCAGTGGATAGCGTAACTGAAAATGGTCGCGCGTTACAAGCTGGAAAGGAAGGTATAAAAGAAGTGACGTATCAGGATGGAATGTGTAAGGCAGAATTGTTGTCGGGAACCTATCACTTTGTAGTGAAATAATCCTCAGATTCCGGCATACAATAAAGCAACCTCCTTCTGCTTGCTATGAATATTTCTTCAGTGCAGAAGGAGGTTTTGTTTTTACTCTCTTCCAAATTTTTTTCGGTAAGATTGTGGCGTATATCCCGTATATTTCTTGAAGACTTTAGTAAAATAAGGAATATCGTCAAAATTCAGGTAATAGGCAATCTCTTTGGTACTTCGCTGGGTAGTGGCCAGCAAATCTTTGGCTTGCTGGATTTTCAGCTCCTGAATATAGTGTGCCGGAGAAAGTCCGGTATATTCCTTGAACAATTTACGGAACCAGGAATAGCTCATGTGCAGGGAGTCGGCCACGTCTTCCGGTCCGATGCCTTGCAGCAGGTTTTCACGGATGAGTACCTTGGCTTTGCTTATCTGTTCGGTAGCCTTGTTGTCGAATTCATGGTTCTGTGAGTAGTACATGGTCATGCCTAAAATAAGGTTGGCAATGCCGGCCAGGTATTGTTGGCAGGCTGCTTTTTCTTCCATGGCCACCTGAATAGCCTGTTCATAAAGTTTTACGATACTGTCTTGTACACCGATGTGATATACAATCTGGTCTTTTGCAAAAAAGTTGTTCTGGAAACGGCTGTCCATGTTGATTCCCTGAAATCCAATCCAGTATTCCTGCCAGCCGGTTTTCTTATTGGGGAAATAGCTGTGCCAAACGTGAGGCTGGAGAATCAAGATGTCGCCTTCCTTGATTTCAATGAAGGTGTCGGGGGAAGTATAAAAGTAACCTTTCCCGTGCGTGATGTACAATAATTGATAACTGTCCAGCACGCGGCCACGTGAGGGAGTGAAATAAAAGGCGTCCGGATGTCCGGTACGGGGTGGATATATCGAGTAGTTTGGCGGAACGGGTTCCGATCCTACTGTGTCCACGGTAATTCCCCAGTCTATATCGCGCGGACTTCGTACCAAATATTTATAGTTTACGCTGTCTTTTTTCATTTTTTGTCCCTTTCTTCGCAAAGATAAAAAAATCCCTGATAAACTCCTGAATC
>NZ_DBEXBB010000251.1:0-10226 GCF_048170425.1 Phocaeicola sp. | reverse complement strand
AAAATTAATCTCTTTATAGCCCTACCCACAAAAAGAATTCTCCGAATTAGACTTTTACATTATTTTTCTAGACTATTTTATATGCTTCATTCGTATATTTTAAACATCTTTGTAAAGATTCTAAAGATACCTATACATATGAAAATCCTACTCAGCCTCATTCTCAGCCTATCAATTCACTTATATGGATATGCCATACTGCCTACACAGTTTCATTTTCGACATTATAACATAGAAAACGGTATCTCCTCTAACAACATTTCATCTATACTTCAAGATCAAAAAGGATTTATCTGGATAGGTACAGACAATGGGCTAAGCCGATTTGACGGAAACCAATTTACTTTCTATCAAAAAAGCAATCCGCTTTATGCTAATTTACGTGCAAATTCCATCAATACCATCTGTGAAACAAATACCAATGAACTATGGATAGGAACAGAAAACGGAGTATACATTTACAACCAGGTCTTAGATACATTTACTCCGTTCAAGAAAAAGGCAAGCAATAATATTAAAATACAATCTTGGATAAACCATATTATTCAAGATAAAGAAAAAAACATCTGGATTGCTACACGTAAACAAGGTCTTTTTAAATATAATAGACAAACCGACAAACTAACGCAATTCGAAATACCAGAAAACGAAAATACTATTATCCGTTTATTAAATGATGAACAAAACAATATTTGGGCATCAGGTCCTTATCAGCTTTGCCATCTAAATAAGGTAACCAACAAATTCGAAATATACCATATTGAAAATGCACCTAATGGGGTTTATTCCATCGCTCTATGGGAAGATAGTTCACATCACATATGGATTGGAACCTGGGAAAAAGGAATATGGAAATTAAACACCCAGACTAGAGAAGTGGAAAAATACCTGACACCAGAAAAAGGAAAAAGTATATTACATATCCATTCCATCATTGAATATTCTCCCGAAATCTTTTTTATTGGTTCTGACGATGGACTTACTATCTTCAATCCAATTACACAAGAGAGTTACCTCTACAACCAATATGGAGAAGGAAACAACTCTTTGTCTGACAAATTCATTTATCCCATGTTGAAAGACCGAGAAGGAGGTGTATGGATGGGCACATATTATAACGGAGTAAATTATCTTCCTCCTTACTGTGGACAATTTAATGGCTATTCTGGTTCAGACAATATCCCTTATTTCAATAGTCAAATAATCAGCCGCTTTTGTGAAGATGAAAATGGAAACATCTGGATTGCATCCGATGACTCAGGTTTAAGCTGTTTCAATCCCTCCACGAGACAATTTGTAGACTTTATCGGAAGAAAAGCACTGAAAAAAAATAACCAACATTCACTCTGTGCCATAAATGACCAATTATGGATAGGTACATACAGTGACGGGATACAAGTGCTAAATACGCAATCTGGAAGCATCAAGAACTATAATACCACCAACGGACTTGATGAGAACAGCATCTATTCTATTTTCAAAGACAGCAAGGGAAGAATCTGGACTGGTTCCATGAGTGGTCTCTGTTTATATAATCCACAAGCTGAACATTTTACTCATATCAAAAACTTAGATGCTCTGATTATCGCAATCATAGAAGATTCGAAAAAGAATCTATGGATAGCCACTCAAGGAGAAGGAGTACTCCAATACTCCCCCGAACAAAATACATGGAAAACTTACAATAAAGAAAAAGGTATTAATTGCCTCAACATCAACCATCTGTGTATTAACAGAGATTATCAAATCTGGGCTGCGACCAATGAGGGATTGTACCTATACAATCCTCTTAAAGATACATTTGAATACCAACCGCTTAAAATCCCCAATGAATGTATCAATGCCATTCTGGAAGGAGAAGACTGTCTGTGGCTCACCACGGCCAAAGGGCTCGTCAAATATACTCCATCCACGCATGCCACGCAAATCTTTACCAAAAGCGACGGCTTACAAAGCGAAGCATTCATCATGGCCTCCGCACTGAAAACCCGCAACGGTGAATTTTATATCGGAAGTATCAACGGTTTCAATACGTTCTATCCTCATCTTCTAAAGCTGAATACACAAAAGCCCAATGTAGTATTGACCGGACTGGAGATTTTTAACCAAAAAATTGAGACTCAGGAAGACGGAATATTGCCAGAAGCCATTGACCATCTGAAAGAAATCCATCTGTCGTACAAAGATAATGTTGTCACACTAATTTACGCAGCATTAAGTTACTGCACTCCACAGAAAAACCAGTATGCCTACATCTTAGAAGGATTTGACAAAAAATGGAATTATGTGGGTTCACAGCATAGCACAACCTACACCAACCTTCCGGCAGGTACGTACACATTCAGGGTGAAAGCGTCCAACAATGACAATATATGGAACGAAGAGGGCACCTCCATCCGCATCATCGTGCATCCGCCTTTCTATCTTTCCCTGCCTTTCAAAATTGGTTACGTGCTGCTATTCCTTCTTGCCTTGGGACTGTTGTTACGCTACGTCATACAACGCAGTGAAAAGAAACATGCCAAAGCCATTGACGAACTGAATAGTAAAAAGGAAATAGAAATCCACGAGGCTAAGATTAATTTCTTTACCATGATTGCGCATGAGATACGTACACCGGTATCACTTATCATCGGACCGTTGGAGAAAATCATGCAATCAACTCATATTCCTGCCAACGAACGGCAGGAACTGGAGATTATTGACCGTAACAGCCAACGGCTGCTGTACTTGGTAAACCAGTTACTGGATTTCCGGAAAGTGGAACAGAAAGAAATGCGGATGAAGTTCACTTCGCAATCCATCAAAGAATTGATGCAGGCCGTATGTGAACGTTTCTCACCGACATTACAACAAAATGGAGTCAGCTTCTCCGTGACTTACCCCAATGAGCATTTTCATGCGGATGTAGATAAAGAAGCGATTACCAAAGTACTGAGCAACCTGCTGACCAACGCCAATAAATATACGGAAAGCAGGATTGAAGTCCGGTTTCAGGAACATCCCGAAAAACAAGCCTTCTCCATCGAGGTGAAAGACAATGGAAAAGGAATGAACGAGGAAGAACTGAAAAAGATTTTCAAGCCTTTCTATCAGGCTTCAGAAAACAAGCCGGGTACTGGTATCGGGCTCAGTATCGTAAAAGGGATAGTGGAAGCGCACCATGGACAGGTCAATGTAACTTCCCAGCCAGGACGTGGGTCTTCGTTCATTATCACTCTTCCTCAAAGACAGGAAAGGCAGTCAGTTGAAGAAGAAGAAAATCAGGCGGGCAATCCGCTTCCGGAGGATATTAATGACACGGCTGTCACATCGCAAAAAGTGCTCCCCATCATGCTGATTGTAGACGACAATGAAGACATGCTGCACTTCCTTTCTTCTCACTTCCAGACCAGCTATACCATTGTGACGGCTGTAGATGGGGTGGATGCGCTCCACAAGTTAAAGGAACAGGAAGTGGCTCTGATTATCAGCGACTGGATGATGCCGAACATGAATGGAATTGATTTGTGTAAAGCTGTACGAAACAACCAACTGACCAGTCACATTCCGTTTATACTGCTTACGGCAAAGACCGATACGGAAGCCAAGATTACGAGTATGAATTGTGGAGCGGATGCCTACATCGAGAAACCCTTCTCATTGCAATACTTAGAGGCGTGCATCAAAAACCTGTTGGAACTGCGTTTGCAGTTACGGCAAAAGTTCTCACAAATGCCGACGGTTTCCATCAATTCCATTGCGGCCAATCAGAGCGATAAGGTGTTCCTGGAAAAAATGAATCACCTGATTGAAGAGAACCTGAACAACGAAGAACTGTCGGTCGACTTCTTAGCCGAGAAACTGTGTATCAGCCGTTCCGGATTATTTGTAAAAATCAAAGGACTGGCCAACACGACACCGAATGAAATGATTCAGATTATCCGACTGAAGAAAGCAGCTTCCCTCTTGCTGGAAAACCAGTACCGCATTAATGAAGTAAGCTACATGGTGGGATTCAATAATCCGTCTTATTTCAGCAAATGTTTCCAGAAACAGTTCGGAATGAAACCGGGAGAGTATATAGCCAGTCATGCACATAAAACAGAATGAAAATTTTGTGTATCTTTGCGTCACAAAGATTTGATTGAACCATGAAGTGTATAGAAATCACCCCACCGGCTGACATACAGACTTGTATTCAGTTGCCTTCTTCCAAAAGTATCTGCAACAGGGCACTTATCATCAATGCACTGGCGGCCAGTACATGCCGTCCGGAAAACCTGTCGGACTGCGATGATACGCGCGTGATGACAGAAGCATTGGCACACATGCCGGAAACGATTGACATCATGGCTGCCGGTACGGCCATGCGTTTTCTGACAGCTTATTTGTCCGTAACTCCCAGTACACATGTACTGACAGGAACTGAACGAATGAGACAACGCCCTATCAAGATTCTGGTGGACGCGCTAAAAAGTCTGGGAGCACAGATTGAATACACGGAAAATGAAGGCTACCCTCCTTTAAAGATTACAGGGAAGGCACTGGAAGGACATTCACTCTGTCTTCCGGGCAATGTCAGTTCACAATATATCTCGGCCTTGCTGATGATAGGACCGATGCTGGCCCACGGCTTGAACCTGAAACTGGAAGGAGAAATTATTTCACGTCCTTATATTAACCTGACGCTGAAAGTGATGAAAGATTTTGGCGCAAAAGCGGAATGGACATCCGACCATACTTTGCAGGTGGCTCCGCAGCCTTATCATCCTGTCCCCTACTATGTGGAAAGTGACTGGAGCGCAGCTTCTTACTGGTATGAAATCGTAGCACTATCCAAGCATGAAGCTGTCGTAACGCTTCCGGGATTGTTTGCACAGAGTCCGCAGGGGGATGCCAAAGTGGCTGAACTGTTTGAACAATTGGGTGTCTGCACGCAAAGAGCAGGAAACAGCGTGACACTGAAGAAAACACATCCGCATACCGACCGGATGGAATATAACTTTGTGAACCAGCCAGACCTGGCACAAACCTTCGTGGTGACTTGCGCCATGTTGGGAATACCGTTCCGTTTCTCCGGCCTGCAAAGTCTGAAAATCAAGGAAACTGACCGGATGGCTGCCTTAATGGCCGAAATGCGTAAATTAGGTTATGTACTGGAAGAGAGTGAAGGCTCTGTACTTTCATGGAACGGTACCCGATGTGTTCCGGATGAGTCACCCGCCATCGATACATATGAGGACCATCGCATGGCCATGGCGTTTGCACCGGCCGCTCTCTGCAACGGTACATTGCGCATCCGTAATCCGCACGTTGTATCCAAGTCTTATCCCCGGTTCTGGGATGATTTACTGACGGCAGGCTTTCGTATCACCCAACTTTAATCTGATTCATTATGTGGATTCTTGTCATTATTTTAATTGGAGTAGTCATTTTTGGACTGATAGCCGGATTCTTTTATAACCGCTCTATCCAGAAAAAAATAGAACGAGGGGAACTGAAGGAAGCCCCCGAAATAAAAACCGTGGACGAAGAATGCTGCGGACAGCATGAGATTTGTGAAAAAGAAAGTCTGCTGGCAGCTGTCAGCAAACAAATAGAATATTACGACGATGAGGAGCTGGACCGCTTCAAGGGACATCCATCGGATAACTACACGGAAAAGGAAATCAATGAGTTTCGGGAAATCATGTACACCATGAAGGAGGAAGAGGTAGCCGGATGGTGCCGCAGCTTGCAACTTCGCGGAATAGAAATTCCTGACGAACTGAAAGATGAAGTATTCCTGATTGTCGGAGAACGTCGTTTTCACTAACCAGCTATTGGCCAATGAATATAATAGAACTGTTTCAATATACTTTTTTCCAACATGCCCTGCTAGGAAGTCTGTTTGCCAGTATTGCCTGTGGAATTATCGGAACGTATATCGTAACCCGCAGGCTGGTGTTTATCAGCGGAGGGATTACGCATGCCTCTTTCGGGGGAATCGGTATCGGCTTGTATGCAGGCATCTCACCAATTTTAAGTGCGGCTGTATTCTCTGTGCTGTCAGCTTTTGGCGTGGAATGGCTCAGCAAGCGCAGTGATATGCGCGAAGATTCTGCCATTGCGGTGTTCTGGACGTTTGGTATGGCGGTAGGTATCATCTTCAGCTTTTTAGCTCCTGGATTCACCCCCGACCTATCGTCCTTTCTGTTCGGCAACATCCTGACTATTAATCGGAGTGACATTATGCTACTGGCTATCTTGAGCGTGGCACTCATTTTATTCTTTACGTTGTTTCTAAGACCTATCACGGCCATTGCTTTTGACCGGGAGTTTGCCCGTTCGCAACGTATCCCTGTGGCAGCTTTCGAGTACACGCTCATGGCTTTCATCGCTCTGACCATCGTAGCCTGCTTGCGCATGGTGGGCATCGTACTGGCTATTTCTTTGCTCACACTTCCGCAGATGACGGCCAATCTCTTTACCTATAGTTTTAAACGCATTATCTGGCTGTCGGTCGGTATCGGTTACGCAGGCTGTTTAGGAGGTCTGTTACTTTCCTACCAGCTTCGGGTTCCTTCCGGGGCAGCCATCATATTTATCTCAATTTTAATTTACGTAGGAGCCAAGTTGATTTGCATGCTACGCAAGAAAACGGCTCATTAAGAATATCGGAATCAAGTTAAAATCACAGTATTATGGAAATAAAAATCAACTCACTGGAAAATATCCACGAAGCTGCCAAAGAATTCATTGCAGCAATGGAAGACAACACGGTTTTCGCCTTTTATGGCAAGATGGGGGCCGGAAAGACTACATTCATCAAGGCCGTATGTGAAGAATTGGGCGTGACGGATGTCATCAACTCACCGACATTTGCCATTGTCAACGAATATCGTTCGGACGAGAATGGAGAACTGATTTATCACTTTGACTTCTACCGCATCAAAAAGCTGGAAGAAGTGTACGACATGGGATATGAAGACTATTTCTACAGTGGCGCGCTTTGCTTCATTGAATGGCCGGAACTGATTGAGGAACTGCTTCCCGGTAACGCAGTGAACGTGTACATTGAAGAAAAAGAAGACGGCACACGCATAGTCCGCTTCGATGAGAATAACGCATAAAAATGGGAATACACTATTTTATACAAGGGTTGTTTGTTCTAGTAGGGCTTTTGTCTGTATTGGCAGCTATCTGTAACTGGAACTGGTTTTTCACGGCACAGAACACGCAGTTCATCGTGAGAAACGTAGGACGAAAACAGGCGCGTTGGTTTTATGCCCTGATTGGCATATTGATGATGGGAACAGGAATCTTTTTCTTCCTGTCTATTCAGGGTACGGTGTAAAACAAACAGAGTTTTCAACAGCTTGTTAATAACTGTCGTCGGTTATTAACAGGCTGTTTTATTTTTCCACATCTCAAAAATCAAGAGATAACTGGCCGTCGCCCAGCAAATTGAAACTCATACGGTGATAGGGAGTCGTGCCGTAGGCAGCGATGGCAGCCCGGTGTTTTTTGGTGGGATAACCTTTGTTACCCTTCCAGTCATACACGGGATATTCTTCATGCAGACGGTTCATATAATCATCACGATAAGTCTTTGCCAGAATGGAAGCAGCGGCTATGGAAAGATATTTTCCGTCTCCTTTCACTATAGTGGTATGCGGAATTCCCGGATATGGATTGAAACGGTTTCCGTCAATCAGCAGATGCTGGGGAGTGACCTGCAACTGAGATATGGCTCTGTGCATGGCCAGAAAGGAGGCATTCAGTATATTTATCTTGTCAATTTCTTCGGGCGTCACTACGCCTACAGCCCAAGCTACGGCTTCTTTCTCTATTACGGTACGCAGTTCATAACGCTGTTTCTCCGTCAGTTTCTTAGAATCATTGAGCATTTCATTCCGAAATCCGGAAGGAAGAATGACAGCCGCGGCATAAACGGCTCCCGCCAGGCAACCACGACCTGCCTCATCGCAACCGGCTTCTATCCATTCTTTATGTAAATAGGGCAACAGCATATATGAATCATTCCATTTTTTTTCGGACTGCAAAGGTAGTGTTTTTTTCAAGTGTAGCCATTTATTTTCAGCAGAAGTTATCCCTATGTTATTCACTGATTATTCGTATCTTTGCCGCACTAAAAAGAGACTTATGGTACAGATTGATGACGTAATAGTAAGCCTGGATGTATTCCGGGAAAAATTTCTATGTGACTTGCACGCCTGCAAAGGAGAATGCTGCATTGAAGGAGACGCAGGGGCACCGGTAGAACTGGAAGAAGTAGAAAAACTGGAGGAAGTGTTGCCCGTAATTTGGGATGATCTGGCTCCGGAAGCTCAGGACGTAATCAACCGTCAAGGAGTGGTCTATACAGACGAGGAAGGTGATTTGGTGACTTCTATTGTCAACGGAAAAGATTGTGTGTTTACTTGCTACGATGAAAAAGGCTATTGTTATTGTGCCATAGAAAAAGCATACCGTGAAGGGAAATGCAATTTCTACAAGCCGGTTTCCTGTCATCTGTATCCGATACGCATAGGAGATTATGGCCCGTATAAAGCGGTCAATTATCACCGGTGGGACGTATGCAAGGCTGCTGTACTGCTGGGGAAAAAAGAAAACCTGCCGGTCTATAAGTTTCTGAAAGAACCGTTGATTCGAAAATTCGGAGCCGAATGGTATCAGGAACTGGAAAATGTAGCCAAAGAATTAGAGGCGCAACATCTGATTTAAAAGAATAAGAATCCCGCCACAGATAACTCTCACATGAGATTGCTGTGGCGGGATTTGTCGTGTCTTTATTTTGATTTTTCTACGCGTATTTTTTTCACCAGGCGCAAAGCATAATCTACGGTTTCTCCTGATTTCACGATTTGGGTGTTGTAGAAACAAAAAGTGGAATTAAAGTCATTGCACAGATAGCGACAATCATATTTATTGAAACGGTCTAACCCATTTTTCGACAACATATCGCTAAGTTCTATAATTGTGTCATCATACTGGTCACGGAATTCTTTGGCTTCTTCTGTAGTAAATGTTCTCCAGCCTGAAATTCCATCTTCCTCATAGGCTTCGCAAACTGATACGGCCTCCGCTTTTTTCAACAACCACTGCCGGGGAGAAACGAGTGTAGCCATCACTTCATTCGAGGAAAGAGGTTCTACTTTCCATACAAAAAAAGGTCCCCAAATGGTTTCTGATTCGGGTAATACCTCAGACACAATCACATCGGGGTCTCCATCGGTATCCTGCCCGTTGTCTTCATCCCCGCTCTCTCCCGAGCCTTCTTCTCCGTCAGGTGTATCCGGCTCTTCCCATGCTCCTTCTTCTGTCATATTCTCAAAGGGAAACTCTTCTGATACTTCTGGTGTCCAACCGGCTATCTGACTGTTGCCTTCCAAGGATATCTCTCCATCGCCCGTACTGACAAAACGATAAGGCTTTCCGGCTTCTAACGGATAATTGAAAAAACAGCCATACACCGTTTCTTCAGACGTGGTTCGAATATTCAATGAAAGATGAGTCTGCAGGCCTTTCGAGGGAAATACATATATCGGCCCGGCCTTCCATACTCCTTTTATCTTTTCACATGGCACGGAAGCAAACTGCCCATCATTGCTTAAAGTTCCTTCTAATGTTATTCCAGAACTGACAGGCGAAATACGGGCTTCTACCGAAATAGCTTCATCGGGTACTCCTCCAAAGGACAAGTATAAAGCTGCCACTGCATAAGAGAGGGATACGGATACTTTTACGTCATTCTGCAATTTGATTACATTTTTTCCTATTACCAGAGGCGTTTTGGCATGATTTCCCTCAGAAAAAGTCAGAAATTGTTTGGAATTCAATGCCATCGGAGGAAGATAGTCTCCCGAAGAAAAGCCAGATATAACCGAAAACACGTACTCTCCTTTCTGTATGGAAAGGGCAGGCCATTCCTGTTGGGCCAATACTTCCTCCTCCCAAGAAACCGCTCCCCGGGAATCAAAAAAATAAAGATGCAAGGGATACAACGAAGTGAACAGCTGGGCATTGGACAAGGTTACATCAACTCCGTACGGACCTGATGCATGGGTTTCTTCACTTTCTTCTACCTGATAAGAGCCGCATCCTGCTAAAAAGAATAAGCAGACCAGCATAACAAAAAACGATTGAGTCTGATAGCGCAATTCCATAGCCTTTTTCTTTTGAATAACGCAATCAGACTCAATCGTCTACCTTTACAACTCAATTATTTGCTGTTAAAAATA
>NZ_DBEXBB010000250.1:0-19051 GCF_048170425.1 Phocaeicola sp. | reverse complement strand
TTAGTTTTTCTTTATAGGGAAGGCAGTGTGAGTATATGAGTTTTTTATGCTATCTTTGGCGGAAATAAAGAGTTGTTATGAGTCATATAAAATTAGGAAAATATAATCAGCTGGAAGTAGTGAAGGAGGTGGATTTCGGGGTGTACCTCAATGGAGATGAGGACGGTGAAATTTTGCTTCCGAAACGTTATGTGCCCGAAGGTACCAAGCCGGGAGACATTCTGAATGTATTTATTTATCTCGATATGGAGGAGCGTTTGGTCGCTACTACACTGCAGCCTTATGTACAGGTGGGTGAATTTGCCTGTTTGCAGGTGGCATGGGTCAATCAGTTCGGTGCCTTTCTTGACTGGGGACTGATGAAAGACCTGTTTGTGCCTTTCCGTGAGCAGAAGATGAAGATGCAGAAAGGAAAGCGTTATGTGGTGCATGTACATCTGGATGAAGAAAGCTATCGCATTGTGGCTTCTGCCAAGGTGGAGCATTATCTTTCTACGGAGAAGCCGGATTATCAGCCTGGACAGGAGGTGAATGTCATGGTATGGCAGCGTACGGATTTAGGCTACAAGGTGATTGTAGAAAATCAGTTTAGCGGTATGCTGTTCCATAACGAGGTGTTCCAGCCTTTGGAAGTAGGAATGCACCTGAGTGCTTTCGTGAAACAGGTACGTCCGGATGGCAAGATTGATTTGGAATTGCAGAAGGCCGGTGCCCGGAAGGTGGATGATTTTTCTGAGGTATTGCTTCAGTACATAAAGGACAATGACGGCTTTACTCCGCTGAATGACAAGACCGATGCAGAGGTGATTTACCAGACCTTCGGTGTAAGTAAGAAGACTTTCAAGAAAGCGGTCGGCGATTTATATAAGAAAAGACTGGTGGTGCTGGAAGAAGGGGGTATCCGCTTAGTCTGAGAATTTTTTTGATATAAAAGGAAGTGCTGGACCTGGAAAAGATGATTCCTGATTCAGCACTTGTTTTATTTATAATCGTTTGGAGAGAGATTTACGCTCTTTTTCTTTCATGCTGCTTTTTTCCCGGATTTGTTTCGGACGCATTTTGTCGGGACTAACTTCCGGGCGTCGGGTTGGTCTTTCCTGAGGCTTGAAATCTGGGTTCTTGTGAGGATTGTGAGGCGGGCGTGCCTGCGGTTTGTGGTCTGAATGCTGAGGCGGGCGGTAGTTGGGTTTTCCCGCTGAGACAGGTTTCCGGTCCGGACGGGGTGCAGGCTTCCAGTTGGGCTTCTGCGGAGGACGATTGCCCGGACGTGGTCCGGCAAAGTCGTGCGGTCGCATCTGCGGACTGACTCTGCACGGGCGGCTGTACACCGGATGGTGGTAGCGTGCAGGATAGTTGCGCCGGTAGTAGCTTACGCCTCCAAAATGTGCTCGGCAATGTCCGCCCCTGTAGGTCAGGTAATGGTGGGGAGGTCCGAAGTAGAAATGGGTTCTGTTCGGATAAATTTTATACACACGCAGATAGCATACGTTGTTGATGGCATAAATGGGACGGAAGAAATATTCAATGTCGATAAAGCGCACGTATTCTGTTTGCGAAAGCACCCATCGCAGATCATCGTTTCGTTCGTCCAGGTAACGGTAATAAGCATCCATCGCACGACTGTCGGCAACGGCGATACCGGAAACATAAGGGCCTATATTGCAGAGAAAGTCGTAATTGATTTCGTACAGGTCATTGTACTGGTTACTGTTGAGGTGCAGTTCAAAGGCCATTCGGTCGGTCAGAAAGCGAGCGTTGACGCGGAAATCGCCCAGACCGGATGCGTAGCTCCGGGTTGTGCTCAGACAAAGAGCCAGCAGGAAAAGAATAAGTGTTTTTGTTTTCATAAGCTTTGTCTTTTTCAGCTGAGGGTGTGATTCCTCCAGCTTTGTTGATAGCACAAAGTTAGCGGAAGAAAATTCTCCGGTCAAGATGAAAACGCCCATTCTTTTGTAGGGGATTTCCTATAATTGGATAGGGAAATGCCGGCTAACGGATAATCTTGAGAAATTTCTCAATGTCTTTCCGTATCATCTGGTAAAGGGGAGACTCTTTGTAGAAATTGTTTCGGTGAATAACGACTTCCACACCTACCTGGCTTCGCTGATAGCTGGTCAGTTCGTTGTGAAGCTGCATGTCATGCAGGGCTAAGTCATGGATTTGCTGTTCTCTTTCCCGGCGGAGTACGGTACATACAGGAATGAGCAGCCGCAGCACCACATTGTCCATAATGTGATGGCCTTGAATAAACATATAGGTATTGTCTGGATGTACGCCTAATCGGTCGAATTCTTTTTTCATGCTTTCAATTTCTTCCAGCGCTTCCGGATGATGACGTTCCAGTTCATGCAGTTTGCGGTTGACTTTTTTGGCCATGGTTTCTAAGCTTCGTTCCGGATGGTGGGTGCTGACCTGATCAAGTTTTACGTAGGAACAAAAATCTAACAGCGAGAACTCCGACAGAATATGTCGTCTATAAAACCAGACAGACCATACAAACAGCGGATAGGCTATTTGGGAATAAAGTTTCATGAATTCCGGGAAATTGATCAGCTTATGGTCGTTCAGCGTAGCCATGACGCAGATTTCATGCAACCCTTCGGCATAGCAATGGTAGTTCTCAATGGCGTATGCATAGGTTTGCATCACGTAGGGATTCTCGATGATGTATCGGGAGGTGTTAGTACGTCCTTGCAACAGATAGTCATAATCGCTGTCCACGCAGGCAATCATATTCTCGCCTAATTGCTTCCCGAGCTGGTTCATCAGTACGGTTTTCTTGCCTTTGGCCAATGAAGTCTGAGAGGGGAGCATGACTTCGAAATAGCGGGTATTGTCTTCGTATTCCGCAAGTATGGATCTCCAGAAAGAAATATCATCATAGCTTTCTACGTAGGCCACGATTTTTCTTCTTGCACGTTTGGGTTTAAGGCTGTTAGCCGCTCCAATGTACAGGGAAGAAAGGTTTTCAGTCAGTCTTTTTCCCATACGGCTACATGTTTTTAAAGGGTTGTAATGTCACTCACTTCGGTAACGGCGTCCATCCATCCGTTCATGATAAGTGCCGGAGAATGGGTGGTCAGTATAATTTGCACATTCGGATTCAGGCTTCGGATGAGCGAGATAAGCCGTTGCTGCCATTCTACATGAAGTGAAATTTCGGGTTCGTCCATAAAGAGGGTACATGGTTGGTTGTCCTGCACCAGTACGGTGAGCAGGATGACCAGCATTTGCTTTTCACCAGAAGAAAGCTGATAAGGAGTTAATATGTCGCCGTCTTGTTCAAACTGTATTTCATTGCTCTGGCGAAGAATCTTTTTCCCCGTTTCACTGAACAGGTCGTCTACTAGGTTCTGGAAATGGGTTTTAGGCAGAGAGATTTCGGCTGCCTTGGCCTGATTTTCGGGTTTGCCGCTGGTCAGAAGCTCGATAATCCGGTTGCCGATGTTCACTTGATAATCCAGATAGCGTCGCTGCAGGAGATAAAGCTGCCAGTCGAGTTCGGTTTTGACATTCTGGTTACCGATTTTTTCCAATAATCCGGAACTGAGCAGCGGACGGTCAAAACTTCTTATCACATCGAACTGGATATAAGTGGCATCTTCCGGATAAAAAGTGAAAGACACTCCCAAATGTATGCCATTACTTAGGGCTCCTCCTTCCAGGTCACTCAGCCGGCGGACAGAGTTGTTCAGAATCGTACTTTTCCCGATACCGTTTACTCCACTCAGGATGTTTACATCCGGGCGTAAATCCCAGGCAATGTTTTTCCGGCCCCATAAGCCCTTTATCTCAATGCGCTTGATATATTCAGCTTGCTTTTTCATGGACTGTATTTTTTAACGCGTCAAACAAAAATAGAAAATTCCCGGGAATAAATCAACGCCCGACCGGCCCTTTTTTCAAAATCCTCGTAACTTTGCAGAAATTTATAAAAAGACGAAATCATGAAAGGTTCTGTAAAAGCTCATATTTCATTGTTACTGGCTGCAAGTATGTGGGGATTGATGTCTCCGGTAGGCAAGTCAGCTATGGAAGCGGGTATTACCGGACTCACACTGGCGAATATGCGTATGATAGGAGCGGCCGTGTGTTTCTGGACTACCTCTTTCTTTGTAAAGCAGGAGAAGGTCAATCCGCACGATTTGCTGATGCTGTTCTTTGCTTCTTTGTTGGGGATTGTCTGCAATCAGGGATGTTTTACTTTCGGCTTGTCACTGACCTCTCCGGTCGATGCGTCTATCATGACTACCACTATGCCGATTGTGACCATGATTTTAGCGGCTCTTTTCCTGAAAGAGCCCGTTACTCCGAAAAAGGTGATTGGAATATTCCTCGGGTCTATCGGTGCCCTGACCTTGATTCTGAGCAACCGGGGAGGAGATGCGGAAGGGGGCAGCGTATGGGGGGATGCCCTCTGTATGGCAGCTCAGATTAGTTTTGCCTGTTATCTGACCATTTTTAAGAAGCTGATTGCGCGTTATCATGTGATTACATTGATGAAGTGGATGTTTACTTATGCGGCGATATGCTTTATACCTTTCTCTTATCATGATTTTTCAGTGATGGACTGGGCAGCTTTCCCGGTAGAAGTCTGGCTGGAAGTCGGTTATGTCATACTCTTTGGTACGTATGTGGCTTATATCTTGATGCTGGTAGGTCAGAAATCTTTGCGGCCAACGGTAGTCAGTATGTATAACTACATGCAGCCGGTTGTGGGAAGTTGTGTAGCAGTACTTGCTGGCATGGCCACTTTCGGTTGGGTGAAGATTGTAGCGGCGTTGTTGATTTTTACAGGTGTTTATGTGGTGACGCAGAGCAAGTCGCGTGCTCAGATGCTGGCAGAAACCAACTCAAATATGGAAGGCAATGGATAAGGAAAGTACCGTAATAAAGTCGCCTGTTTTATACTTGCAGCATCATTATGAATTACTGAAGCTGGAGTATGAATACGAAAAGGAACAATTCAAGCAGCAGACGGAACTGATGGGAATTGGTCGTAAAATCAAACGAGGCATGTGCTGGTATCCGTTATCGCTGGGACGGAGCTATTACAATGCCTTGAATCAGTTGGTTATTGAGGTAGAACGAAAAGAAGACAAGGAGATAGAACATCTTTTTGAATATGGAAAACCTGTCTGTTTTTTTACGCAAGACATGTCGGGAAAACTGACTTACCTGAATTTTGTGGCCACGGTGAATTACGTGGAGGACGACCGCATGGTAGTCATCTTGCCGGATGCCAATGCACTGCTTACGTTGCAGAGCAAAGAAGTGGTCGGGGTACAACTTTATTTTGATGAAACCAGCTATCGTCTGATGTTCGAGGCTCTGAAACAGGTCATTTCTGCCAAGAACAGCCGACTGGCAGAGTTAAGGGATATTTTTCATGGTACGCAGCCCGTATCTACTTTTTCGTTTCAACCCGTACGTTTCCCCTGGTTGAACGCCACGCAGGATGAAGCAGTAAATAAAGTCTTGCATGCCAAGGATGTGGCCATTGTACACGGTCCTCCGGGAACAGGTAAGACCACTACGTTGGTAGAGGCCATTTATGAAACGCTTCATCGCGAAAATCAGGTGCTGGTTTGTGCGCAGAGCAACATGGCCGTCGACTGGATTAGTGAAAAACTGGTGGACCGTGGTGTCAGCGTGCTCCGTATCGGGAATCCCAGCCGGGTGAACGATAAGATGCTGTCGTTTACGTACGAACGTCGTTTCGAGTCACATCCTGACTATCCCCAGTTATGGAGTATTCGTAAGGCGATTCGTGAATTGTATGCCCGCAGCCGGAAAGGGAATGACCGGGAAAGTATCCGGCAAAAAATCAATTCATTGAAAGACCGCGCCACGGAACTGGAAATCCGTATTAACGAATCCTTGTTCAGTGAAGCAAGGGTGATTGCCTGCACGCTGGTGGGTAGTGCCAACCGCTTGCTCACCGGACAGAAGTTCGGAACGGTATTTATCGACGAGGCGGCTCAGGCATTGGAAGCAGCCTGCTGGATTCCGCTTCGTAAAGCCGACCGGGTGATCTTGGCTGGCGACCATTGTCAGTTGCCGCCTACGGTGAAGAATCCGGAAGTCTTGCGTGCGGGGTTAGGGCATACATTGATGCAGGCTATCGTGAAAAACAAACCGGAAGTGGTCTCTTTGCTGAAGGTGCAGTATCGTATGAACGAGGAGATTATGCGTTTTTCATCCGACTGGTTTTATGGGGGGATGTTGCAATCTGCTCCAGAAGTGAAATACCGTAGCATCCTGGATTTTGATACTCCGATAGAATGGGTAAATACGGAAGGCATGGACTGTAATGAAGAGTTTGTAGGTGAAAACTACGGGCGAATTAATAAGCCAGAGGCCGAATTGTCTATCGGACAGTTAAAGGAATATATCACGAAAATCGGTCGGGAACGCTTTTTAGAGGAGCAGATTGATGTGGGATTGATTTCTCCTTATAAGGCACAGGTGCAGTATTTGCGGCAGCTGGTCAGGAAGGATGCTTTTTTCAAGCCTTATCGTTCCTTGATTACCATCAATACGGTGGATGGCTTTCAAGGACAGGAGCGTGATGTGATTCTTATCAGTCTGGTGCGTGCCAACGAAGACGGACAGATTGGTTTTCTCAATGACTTGCGCCGTATGAACGTAGCCATCACCCGTGCCCGTATGAAGCTGATTATTTTGGGCGATGTTTCGACATTGACCAAGCATGCGTTCTATAAAAAGCTTTATGAGTATATATGTGAACTATAAAGAAATAGTCATGAAATAAAAGTAGCCTGAACTTTCATCTTTTGTACACTATTTTAACAGGAAATATTGTGTATTGTACACTTATTGTTATATTTGCAGCAGGTAAGTTAACAAGGAACAATAAAAGATGAAAAACATGAGAAAAGGGTATTTTTTAGGTTGGATGTTTTTGGTATCCTCTGTTTGTATGGGCGCAGGATTGCCTCAGAAAATCAATACATTTCCAATTACGGATGTTCGGTTGATTTCCGGACCGTTCAAGCATGCAGAAAGTATGGATATTTGTTATCTGTTAGGGCTAAATCCGGACAGATTATTGGCTCCTTATATGAAAGAAGCAGGTTTGCAGCCAAAGGCTGAAAATTATCCAAACTGGGAAAATACCGGACTCGACGGACATATAGGGGGCCATTATCTTTCGGCTTTATCTTATATGTATGCTTCTACGGGTGATGAAGAAATCGGGAAACGTCTGGATTATTTTCTTTCTGAAATGAAACGCTGTCAGGATACTTCAGGTAATGGCTATCTTTGTGGGGTTCCGAACGGGAAAGCTGTCTGGAATGAAATAAAGAATGGAAAAATCGATGCTAATCCTTTCGGACTCAATAATAGATGGGTACCTTTATATAATATCCATAAAACTTATGCGGGCTTGCGCGATGCGTATGTGATAGCCGGTAAGGAAGAAGCCAAAGGGATGCTGATTGCCTTGACAGACTGGATGCTGAATACGGTTTCCGCACTGACTGACGGACAGATTCAGGATATGCTCCGGAGTGAACATGGAGGACTGAATGAAATTTTTGCTGATGTATATGGTCTTACCGGAGAGGAAAAATACCTTGACTTGGCAAAACGTTTTTCACACAGGGTAGTCTTGAATCCTCTTCTTGAGAAAAAAGACCAGCTTACAGGTATGCATGCCAATACACAGATTCCGAAAGTTATCGGCTTTAAGCGAATTGCCGATCTCGATGGAGAGAAAGCATGGAGTGATGCTTCCGACTTCTTCTGGCATACGGTCGTAAACAACCGGAGTGTATCCATCGGGGGAAACAGCGTCAGAGAACATTTCCATAAAGCGGATGACTTTTCGAGTATGATGACCAGTGAGCAGGGACCCGAAACTTGCAATACCTATAATATGCTTCGTCTGACGAAGATGCTTTATCAGACTTCGGGCGATATGGCATATATGGATTATTATGAGCGGGCTTTATATAATCATATCCTGTCAAGTCAGAATCCGGTGCAGGGAGGATTGGTATATTTCACTCCCATGCGTTCAGGTCATTACAGGGTGTATTCACAGCCTCAAAGCTGTTTCTGGTGTTGTGTGGGGTCGGGAATGGAGAATCATGCAAAGTATGGGGAGATGATATATGCGTCACGTAAGGACGAACTGATTGTAAATATGTTCATTCCTTCTGTGTTGGAATGGAAAGAATATGGCATGACCTTTACGCAAGAAACTTCTTTCCCGGAAAAGGAAAGCACTCGACTTGTATTGCATACTGATAAGGCAAGAAAAATGAAAGTGAGCTTCCGTAGTCCAGAGTGGATAGACAAGTCAAAGGTGGTTTTTGCAGTGAATGGAAAGAAAGTTAATGTCGCTTTGACGGATGGCTATTACACCATAGAGAGAAAGTGGCAGGATGGTGATGCCATTGAAATGACGTTGCCCATGACTTTGCGTGCATTACAACTTCCGGATAAGTCTTCTTATTATTCATTTATGTATGGTCCTGTTGTGTTGGCAGCCGATATGGGAAAAGAAAGACTGGATGGCCAGTTTGCAGACGACAGTCGCGGTGGTCATATCGCTTCAGGACCTCAATTGCCTTTGCAGAATATGCCTGTGATTGTGGGAGAAGAAAATAATCTTTTGAGCAACTTGAAGAAGATATCTCCTGATAAGTTGGAATTTGCTCTGACAGGGGTATATCCTTCTAGATATGAGGGAATGAAATTGAAACCTTTCTATCAGACACACGAGTGCCGGTACATGATTTATTGGGAACTTGTGTCTAAGGAGGAACTCGGACAGCGACAGAAAGAACTTGCTGAGGTGGAGAAAGAGCGTGCCCAATTGGAACAGGCTACAGCTGATATGGTAGTCTGTGGTGAACAACAGCCGGAAAGCGACCATTTTGTAGAAATGGAGAATTCGGTGATGGGCAGTGAGCAGGGAACACCTTGGCGTGAAGCCCGCGGATGGTTTGTTTATAAAATGAAATCTAAAGGAAAACCTGTCAATGCCGTGAGAATCGAATCCTTCTCCGATGCTGCAAGAGATGCAGATGTGTATGTAAATGGAGTGAAGATAGGTTCTGTTCAAGGGAAAAATACATTACATACACTGTTATTGCCGAAAGAATTGTGGAAAGCTTCGGAATGGGAAGTGAAGATTATGCGTGGAAAATCTGAGGTTACTCCTAAATTCCGTACAGTGAGAATGATTTTGAGTAAGGATTTGTCTTTAAATGAATGAGCCTTTCCGGGATAAGATAGAGCCAATTGGGGAAATCCGTAAAATTTGCTTATCTTTATCCCAGTTTTATTCATTTATCTTTATTAACCATGTTGACAGACTTACTGCAAACTTCGTATTTTGCAATTTTCTTGATTGTAGCCTTGGGCTTTATGCTCGGACGTATCAAAGTGATGGGCCTATCGCTCGATGTGTCTGCCGTAATTTTTATTGCTCTTGCCTTCGGGCATTGGGGGGTGTCCATTCCAAAGGAACTGGGAACCTTCGGGCTGGTGTTGTTTATCTTTACGATTGGCATTCAGGCCGGTCCGGGTTTCTTCCATTCGTTCCGGAGCAAGGGAAAAACCTTAATTCTGATTACACTGCTGATTGTGGCTTCTGCCTGCCTGACAGGGGTCGGAATGAAATATCTTTTTGATATCGATACACCTAGTATCGTGGGACTGATAGCCGGTGCTCTGACCAGTACACCTGGTTTGGCAGTGGCCATTGACAGTACCCAGTCTCCGTTGGCTTCCATTGCCTACGGTATTGCCTATCCGTTTGGAGTGATTGGGGTAATTCTTTTTGTGAAGTTGCTTCCTAAGCTGATGGGAGTAGATTTAAATGAGGAAGCACGCAGGCTGGAAAAGGAACGGCGCAGCCAGTTCCCTGAACTGAGCACTTGCTTGTTCCGGGTGACAAATCCAGCTGTATTTGGCCGTACGCTAGGCCAGTTGAACATACGTGCTATGACGGGAGCCGTAATTTCACGCTTGAAGCAGGGAGAAGAGATTCTGATTCCTAAAGCTCATACCGTATTGCAGGAAGGTGATTGCATTCAGGCTGTGGGCAGTGAGAATTCCTTGAATAGTTTGGCACTGATGTTGGGCGAACGTGAAGAAGGTGAACTCCCGTTGAGCCATACACAGACTATCGAATCTTTGTTGCTGACCAAGAAAGATATGATTAACAAACAGCTGGGCGAACTGAATTTGCAGAAAAACTTTGGTTGCACAGTGACCCGTATACGTCGAAGTGGCATTGATCTGTCTCCTTCACCGGAACTGGCATTGAAGTTTGGTGATAAACTGATGGTCGTAGGCGAGAAGGAAGGTATTCAGGCTGTAGCCCGTTTGTTGGGAAATGATGTAAAACGCTTGTCGGATACGGACTTTTTCCCAATAGCCATGGGGATTGTGTTAGGTGTATTGTTTGGAAAACTGAATATTTCTTTCGGAGATGGAATGACCTTTTCTCCGGGGTTAACTGGAGGGGTGTTGATGATGGCACTGTTCTTGAGTGCAATTGGTAAGACAGGTCCGATTATGTGGTCTATGTCAGGTCCTGCCAATCAGCTGCTGCGTCAGTTGGGCTTGTTGCTGTTTTTGGCAGAGGTCGGAACTTCGGCAGGAAAGACCTTGGTGGCTACCTTTCAGGAAAGCGGGTTCCTGCTTTTCGGAGTCGGAGCTCTAGTTACGTTGGTACCTATGCTGTTGGCTGCCATAGTGGGCCGATGGGTCTTCAAGGTAAGCCTGCTCGACTTGTTAGGCACCATTACCGGAGGTATGACCAGTACGCCTGGTCTGGCCGCTGCCGATTCGATGACAGACAGTAACATCCCGGGAGTGGCATACGCTACGGTATATCCTATCGCTATGGTATTCCTGATTCTGTTTATTCAGCTGATTGCGCTGGTAATTGTATAGTGTAATAATATGTATATAGGGGAATCCCTGAAGCAAGTGAAATATCCTTGTTTCAGGGATTTCTTTTTTACACTAATTGAAAAAATACGAAGGAGATAAGTGGTATTTCGACTTTTGTTTTTTATGTTTTCCTTTGCGGAACCTTATGTTTCTCATTTTGCATCTATAGGTTTCCGCACCGGAAAACTTAGGGATGCAGAATGGAAAACGTAAATGATGTTTTAGGGTTCTACCATTGATGCAGTAGTCTGTCTATAAATCTACGGTAGACGATTGTGTGCTGTTAAAGTTTGCTCAAGAAACGTTCCCTGTCCACAATGTAACGGATGTGAGTACCTTCTCCCACCAGCCCCTTGCTGTCGGATGCACTTACTTTGAAAGTAAGTTTCCGTCCTTCTATTTCTGTGAGTTCTGCCGTAGCAGTTACTTCTTCGTTCAGACCTGAGGGTTTGAGGTGCGAGGTTTGAATCATAGCGCCTACGGTGGTAGAACCTTCCGGAAGTGCGGGTTTTACGGCATTCATGGCGGCATTTTCCATTAAAGCTACCAGAGCGGGGGTAGCAAACACTTCCATATCTCCTGAGCCGAGTGCCAGGGCGGTGTTGGTGGAATTTACTTGTACGGTGCTGCTGTATGTAAGTCCTGTTTCCATTGTTCTTTTATTTTGAAGTTATAAATTCATTTTTCTCATTGGGCTGAAAATCGGTTCCGGCCGGGCGTTGGAAGATATGCAGACCGAATTCCGGTATCATGGCTATCAGATGGTCAAAGATTTCTCCTTGCAGGGTTTCGTATGGAATCCAGTCGGGGGTGTTCGAAAAACAGTAGATTTCTACGGGGATACCTTCAGTGGTGGGTTGCAACTGGCGGACCATCTGCATCAGATTGTGGTTTACATCGGGATGGCTGCTGATGTATTTGAGGGCATATTCGCGGAACACGTGCAGGTTGACCGGTGGTTCATGGCCTTCAGTCGGGGCAGTTATCCATCCTTTTTGTACGAAACGATTCACTTCTTCCGGTGTACAGAAATGTACGGTAGTCATGTCGATAAACAGTGAGCGTTTGATACGGCGACCTCCACATTCTCGCATGCCCCTCCAGTTCTGAAAGGAATCGCTGACCAGTACGTAAGGAGGAATCGTGGTGATGGTCTTGTCGAAATTCTGTACTTTTACGGTGGTCAGTGACACTTCAATCACGTAGCCGTCGGCACCGTATTTGGTCATGGTAATCCAGTCGCCCGGACGGAGCATGTCGTTGGCTGAAAGCTGTACGCCGGCCACTAATCCCAGAATACTGTCTTTGAAAATCAACATTAGAATGGCGGCTGAGGCACCGAGTCCGGTCAGGATGGCGGTGGCGTTCCGGTCAATCAAGACACTGATGATAAGAATGATACCTATTCCGATGGATACCAGATTTATCATCTGGTAGATACCTTTGAGCGGACGGTTCTTTAAAGCTTCATGCTCACTGGATATTTCGTAGAGAGAGTCCAGAAAGCATTTAATCAGCATGAGTGCCGTGATGATGAGGTAAATCAGACAGATTTTTAAGAGGATTTGAAGCAGGTAGGCTGATTTGTCATCAAAGGCAAACGGGAGCAGGATGTACCAGGTAATGGGTGGAATCATCCGGCAAGAGGCCTTCATCATCTGGTCATTGAACAGGTAATCGTCCCAAGTGGCTTTGGTGCGTGCTGTAATTTTTCGTACGGCCGGCATGATAAGGTGGCGGAAGATTAGTGTAGTAAGATAAGATACCAGTAGAATGGCTAAAATGAGTACAACTTGTGTGGTCCAGCTCAAATCAGATTTTTCAATTCCGATTTGCTGGAGAAGTTGCGCAGTTTCCTGATTCATTGTATTCATATTTTATAAAGTCTTTTTCAGGAGTCAAAGATAAACAAGTTCTTAGAGTTTGCAAAACTTGTGTATCTTGTTTATCTTTACCGTATGAAGTATTGGGCAAGTATTTTTTTCGTGTTATTGGGGTGCTTGTTGTTTTCCTGCATCCGTGAAGAGGTTTCGGCTGGCGAGAATATAGTGGAGCCGGGCGATGTGTTGCCGGATTTTTCGGTCGTTTTGAATGATGGCTCAGAGCTGAGTACGCAGTCTCTTAAGGGAAAGGTAGCTGTATTGATTTTCTTTCATACGGAATGTCCGGATTGCCAGAAAGAATTACCGGTTATTCAGCGATTATATGAAGAATATGCTGCGAATGAAGAGGTTGTTATCTATGCTATCAGTCGGGAGGAAGGCGAAGAGGAGGTAGCAGATTACTGGGAGAAAAACTCTCTGACCATACCCTATTCGGCACAGGATGACCGTCGGGTGTATGAATTGTTTTCTACGAGCGGAATTCCCCGGGTGTATGTTTGCAGGAGGGATGGAACGGTTGTGTCCATGTATTCCGATAATCCCATTGCCACCTATTCACAGTTGAGTGAAGATGTGGAGAATACACTTAAATTTTCTTCATATCTTTTTGCGGAACAAATGCTTTCATTAAATTTGCCAACAAGAATTTACTAATACCAAAATAAAGAATCTAATGAGTTTGAAAATTGTAGTATTGGCTAAACAAGTTCCCGATACACGCTGTGTGGGAAAAGATGCCATGAATGCTGACGGTACAATTAACCGTGCAGCACTTCCGGCGATTTTTAATCCGGAAGACTTGAATGCCCTGGAACAGGCACTCAGACTGAAAGACACACATCCTGGTTCTACTGTAACTATCCTGACAATGGGTCCGGGGCGTGCCGCTGAAATTATCCGCGAAGGATTATACAGAGGAGCAGACAACGGTTATCTGCTGACAGACCGTGCTTTTGCCGGAGCAGATACGCTGGCTACTTCGTATGCGCTGGCAACAGCTATCCGCAAGATTGGTGAATATGACATCATCGTGGGTGGACGTCAGGCTATCGATGGTGATACCGCACAGGTAGGTCCTCAGGTGGCAGAAAAACTGGGATTGCCTCAGGTGACTTACGTAGAAGAAATTCAGGAGGTAAAAGACGGGCGTATCCGTGTGAAACGTCATATTGACGGAGGTGTAGAGACTGTAGAAGGTCCGCTTCCGATTGTATTGACTGTAAACGGTAGTGCAGCTCCTTGTCGTCCGCGCAATGCGAAACTGGTGCAGAAGTACAAACGCGCACTGGGAGGGCAGGAAAAAGTTGCCATTACCAAAGACGGAGCTGAACTTCCTTATTCTTCTTTGTATGAAAGCCGTCCTTATCTGAATATCACAGAATGGAGCGTAGCCGATGTAAACGGTGATACGAAACAATGCGGTCTGTCGGGTTCTCCGACTAAGGTAAAGAAGATTGAAAACATCATCTTCCAGGCAAAGGAAAGCAAGACGCTTACCGGCAGCGATGCAGATGTAGAAAACTTGATTGTTGAACTGTTGGCTAACCATACTATCGGATAAAGACCATGAATAACGTATTTGTATATTGTGAGATGGAAGGCACGCATGTGGCCGATGTCAGTCTCGAACTTTTAACCAAAGGTCGTAAGTTGGCCACTCAGCTGGGATGTCAGCTGGAAACTATCTGTGCCGGTACAGACCTTGCAGATGTAGAAAAACAAGTTTTGCCATACGGAGTAGACCGTGTACATGTGTTTGATGCTCCGGGCTTGTTCCCTTATACTTCACTTCCTCATACTTCTATTCTTGTCAACTTGTTCAAGGAAGAAAAACCGCAGATTTGTTTGATGGGTGCTACCGTAATTGGTCGTGACTTGGGTCCGCGTGTGTCTTCTGCGCTGACAAGTGGTTTGACTGCCGACTGTACACAATTGGAAATCGGTAACCATGAAGACAAGAAAAACGGTATCACATACGAAAATCTGCTGTATCAAATTCGTCCGGCTTTCGGTGGTAACATTGTGGCTACCATTATCAACCCGGAACATCGTCCGCAGATGGCTACCGTACGTGAGGGCGTGATGAAAAAAGAAATCGTAGATGCCAATTATCAGGGTGAAGTGATTCGTCACGACGTAGCGAAATACGTGCCTGAAACTGATTACGTAGTGAAAGTAATCGATCGTCACGTAGAAAAGGCTAAACACAACCTGAAAGGTGCTCCGATTGTAATTGCTGGTGGTTACGGTATGGGTAGCAAGGAAGGTTTCGATATGTTGTTTGAACTGGCTAAGGAACTTCATGCAGAAGTGGGTGCCAGCCGTGCAGCTGTAGATGCCGGTTTCTGCGACCACGACCGTCAGATTGGTCAGACAGGTGTGACCGTACATCCTAAACTGTACATCGCTTGTGGTATCTCCGGACAGATTCAGCATATTGCCGGTATGCAGGATGCAGGTATCATCATTTCTGTGAACAACGATGAAAATGCGCCTATCAATGCAATTGCCGATTATGTCATCAATGGTACAGTGGAAGAGGTGATTCCGAAAATGATTAAGTATTATAAAAAGAACAGTAAATAATGGCAAACTTTTATACAGAACATCCGGAACTCAAGTTTCACTTGAACAATCCGATGATGGAGCGTATCTGTCAGTTGAAAGAACGCGATTACAGAGATAAAGACGAGTATGACTACGCACCGCAGGACTATGCGGATGCAGTCGACTCTTACGATAAAGTATTGGAAATTACCGGTGAAATCACGGGTGAAGTGATTGCTGCCAATGCAGAAGGAGTGGACGAAGAAGGTCCGCACTGTGCAAACGGTCGCGTGGAATACGCTTCCGGCACAAAGGCTAACCTGGATGCAATGGTGAAAGCCGGACTGAACGGTATGACGATGCCGCGCCGTTACGGTGGCTTGAACTTCCCGATTACTCCGTACACCATGTGTGCAGAAATCGTGGCTCAGGCTGATGCCGGTTTCGGTAACATCTGGTCACTTCAGGACTGTATCGAAACACTTTATGAATTCGGTAACGAAGATCAGCACAGCCGTTTCATTCCGCGTATCTGTGCCGGTGAGACCATGTCAATGGACTTGACGGAACCGGATGCTGGTTCCGACCTTCAGAGTGTGATGCTGAAAGCTACATACGATGAAGCTAACAACTGCTGGCGCCTGAACGGTGTGAAACGTTTCATTACGAACGGTGATGCAAATCTTCACCTGGTATTGGCCCGTTCGGAAGAAGGTACACACGACGGTCGTGGATTGTCTATGTTCATCTATGACAAAAACGATGGGGGAGTAGACGTACGTCGTATTGAAAACAAGCTGGGTATCCATGGTTCTCCTACTTGTGAGCTGGTTTACAAGAATGCGAAGGCTGAACTTTGCGGTGAACGCAAGTTAGGTTTGATTAAATACGTCATGGCGTTGATGAACGGTGCCCGTCTGGGTATTGCCGCTCAGTCTGTAGGTTTGAGCCAGGCTGCTTACGATGAGGCTTTGGCCTACGCAAAAGACCGTAAGCAGTTCGGTAAGGCAATTATCGAATTCCCGGCTGTGTATGACATGCTGGCTACCATCAAGGCTAAATTGGATGCAGGCCGTGCGTTGTTGTATCAGACTTCTCGTTACGTGGATATCTACAAAGCATTGGATGACATTGCCCGTGAACGCAAGCTGACTCCGGAAGAACGTCAGGAACAGAAACGTTATGCAAAACTGGCCGACAGCTTTACTCCGCTGGCAAAAGGTATGAACTCTGAATATGCCAACCAGAATGCATACGACTGTATTCAGGTGCACGGCGGTTCTGGTTTCATGATGGAATATGCTTGTCAGCGTATTTATCGTGATGCCCGTATCACCAGCATCTATGAAGGTACTACCCAGTTGCAGACAGTAGCAGCCATCCGTTACGTAACAAACGGTTCGTATGCGGCTACTTTGCATGAATATGAACTGATTCCTTGCGCTCCGGAATTTGAAGGTTATATGAATCGTATCAAGGATATGACTCGTAAGCTGGAAGCATGTACCAATGCAGTGAAGGAAGCACAGAACCAGGAATTGCTGGATCTGGTATCTCGTCGCTTGTATGAGATGGCAGCCGTGTGTGTGATGAGCCATCTGCTCTTGCAGGATGCGACAAAGGCTCCTGACATGTTCGGCAAGTCATTGAACGTGTATGTGAACTACGCTGAATCTGAGGTAGAAAAGCATTTCAACTTCATCCGTAAATTCCAGGCAGAAGAATTGGAAAGCTATCGGAAATAAGATTTCTGATTGATATAGAAATGGAAAGGGCGAATTTCGAATGAGATTCGCCCTTTTTAGTATGGTACAGTTTTTAAACTGTTTTATGCATTTTCTTTCGTAGCCATCGGTCGAAGAAGTACAGCAGACAGAGGGCGCAGAGGGTGGGCAGGTAGAAAAGGAGCGTATGAGAGTCCGGAAGTATTTCCTTGCAGGTGTGCCAATAGCTGATGAAGGCTGCTCCGTATTTCCATATAAAAAATCCGATGCAACCTCCCCCGCTGAGTAGGACGAAGATAAGGAAGAGGATGAACATTCTTTTTTCCTGCCGTTTTTCGCGCAAGATACTTTCTTCCTGGATTTTTTGCATCATGCAGTAACTGAAATTACTGGGCAGCTCGTAATGGGGCTGCTTTTTTATGGCTTTCTGAAGTCCTTTATCGGTTGTTCTCATGTCTTAAATCTCCTCTTTCATTAAGTTACATAGCTTTTTGCGGATGCGGTGCAGCTTTACTTTTACGTTGCTTTCTGTCAGGTGAAAGATATAGGCTATTTCTTCTATGGTTTTTTCTTCTTCATAGAACAGGGTGACAAGTGCCTGTTCATCGGGCTTGAGCTGGGTGAGTGCCTGCTGCAGTTTCTGAATCTGCATTTCGCTTTCGGTATCCAGCTCCTCATCTATTTCTTTATCTGAAAGACTGTTCCATATTCGGTTGTCGAATGAAAGCAGTTCTTTATCTTTTTTCCGGAGTGCGGAAGTTGCTTCATTGTAGGCAATACGGTAAATCCAGGTAGAGAAACTGCTGTCTCCATGAAACGAGGAGAGGTGGGTGAAGGCTTTCATAAAACAGTCTTGTGTCAGCTCTTCGGCATCTTCCGGTGAGCCTACCATGCGGACTATCAGGTGGAAAACCTGTGGTCCGTAGGTGTCGAGAAAGTAGGCGAACTGTTCGGTTCGTCCGCTCAGGATAGATGCAATGATATGTAGTTCCTCGTGATTCATGATGCCCTTTAGACGCAGAACGAAGGAAAAGGTTACACTTGGATTAGAAAAAAAATTTGGTGAAAGTGTAACCTTTCTGCATGCGTTGCGTCTAAAGGGCAAAGTAACAAATTAAAAATCGAATAAAATGGAAGAATTGATGATTGGTGCCAATATGGCAATTGTATTTGGAGTAATTTATAAAGTGTTTGAATTGTTTGTATGTCGCAGAGAACGGATGATGCTGATTGAAAAGATGGGTGACAAACTGGCACCGGAAACCTTTAAGAATGGTATTATGTATCGTCCCAGCTCGTTTTCGTTTAGCGGATTGCGTATAGGATGTTTGCTACTTGGGTTAGGAGCAGGATTGTTGACGGGATATTTTCTGGTGTGTGTTACCCAGCAGTCCTACTTTTCAGGTAACGAAGGATGGGCTGTAAATGAGTCCGTTTCTATAATTTACGGAGCTTGTGTATTATTGGGAGGAGGTTTAGGACTTGTCATCTCTTATTTGATAGAGAAAGAACAATGGAAGAAAAATAAGTAAGAATTGCAAATTTCAGCAGAGCGGCCTGGCATGCCATAACGGTGTGTCAGGCCGCGTGCTTTATGGTATGATTTATCCTGAAACTGGCCTTTTATTCTTTATTTGTGAAATAAGCCTTTCATTTATGCAAGGCAATTGAATCTTTTTGTAACTTTAGGTGCCATGGGTATAATAAAGGAGGTATTGGGTTATGAAGTATTATAGAGTCATCGGAATCGTATGTGTGTGGATTTTTTTTATCGGACAAATTTTTGCCCAGTCTGTGCCGGATAATGAATGCCTGCAACTGGTAGCGTCTAATGATAGTGATGATGTGCTGAAGGAAATGGTGATTTATCCTCCGGTATTTTGTGCGATGCACGATGGAAAACGTCTGAAAATGAAAATCAGTAATGACGGAGAAAAGGTGATGCGTAAAGCCTGTTTT
>NZ_DBEXBB010000249.1:0-7366 GCF_048170425.1 Phocaeicola sp. | reverse complement strand
TATTTTTAACCGCTCTTTGCTGTGCCGTAGGAGCTGTTTCGGCCAGTGAAGTTGATTCGGTGCAGGTGGCTGAAGTGCATGGAAATGTAGCAGCACGCAAACAGCGTACGGACAATGACGAATATACCCGTTTCCGTGTGGGAGGCTATGGAGAAGCTGTGGCCAGTTTTAAGGATTATGGCATCAATCGTTATTACGGTAACCCCAATGGAAACACCCGTGATCATCGGAACACGATTTCTATTCCGCGCTTTGTGCTGGCAATGGATTATAAGTTTACTCCAAAATGGGTTCTGAGTGCAGAAATCGAATTTGAAGCCGGAGGAACCGGGTCTGCCATGGAGCTGGAGAATTCGGAAAACGGCGAATATGAAACGGAAATGGAAAAAGGGGGAGAAGTGGCCTTGGAGCAGTTTCATATCACCCGTCTTATTCATCCGGCTTTTAACGTACGGGCAGGACACATGATTGTGCCGGTGGGACTGACCAATGCGCATCACGAGCCGATTAATTTCTTCGGCACGGTGCGGCCGGAGGGAGAAACCACCATCCTGCCTTCTACCTGGCATGAAACGGGGATTGAGTTTTTCGGTACGTTGGGAAAAGGATATGCCACTTTCGACTATCAGGTGCTGGTGGTAGCCGGACTGAACGCCAACGGGTTCGACAGGAATACCTGGGTAGCCAGCGGCAAGCAGGGCTTGTTTGAGGAAGATAATTTCAATTCTCCGGGGTATGTAGTTCGTCTGGATTATCGGGGCATACCCGGACTGCGTGTGGGAGGCTCCTTCTATTATTGCGCCAATACGGCGGGTAATTCTGACAAACCGAATTTCTACGAAGGACGCAAGGCTCCGTTGCGGATTTATTCGGGCGACTTGCAGTACAAGAATGACTATGTGACGGCACGTGCCAATGTGGTCTATGGTAACCTGACAAACTCCAAGTTCATCAGCAGCAAGAATGTACGTTTGTCGAACAATGCTTCTTACAGCCGCGTGGTTCCGGTAGCTAAAAATGCAGTCAGCTATGCCGGAGAGGTAGGCGTGAACCTGCGTTCCATATTTAATCACAACCCCAAAGTTCCTGTGATTTATCCGTTTGCCCGCTATGAATACTATAATCCGCAGGAAAAAGGAGAAACTGGGCAGACCATGGACTTGCGTAACAAGGTCAGCATGTGGGTGGCCGGGTTGAACTGGTTTGCTTTGCCTAATCTGGTAGTGAAGGCAGACTATACCATCCGTCAGATTGGTACGGGAAAGATGTTCGGAACCGGACCGTATACCAGTGAAAATGAATTTTCCATCGGTCTGGCCTACATCGGCTGGTTTTTCAAGAAATGATTTATTAACTCCTAAAAACTATTATGTATATGAAAAAGAATTTCTTTTATGCGGCAGCCTTGGCAATGGGGCTGGCCTTTTCGATGACAGCGTGCAGTAACGAAGACACGCCGACAACACCGACCGATGCGGCCAACATTGACTATACGTCGGAAAACGCGACAAGCTGGAACAACTACATGAAAGCGGTGGTTACCTTGCTTCGTAAAGATGCTTCCGACTTGTACGGGTACTGGGCTACCAGTTACAAGGGAGGTGAAAGTTATGCCGTGACCTTTAAGAACCATGGGGCACCGTTCAACAGTGCCGGTTCGTGTGTGCAACAGGTGATAGACGGTTGTGTAGACATTGCCAATGAGGTGGGAGAAACAAAAATCGGTGACCCATATTCCAAATATCAGGCAGGGAAGGTGACAGAAGCCCTCTATGCCGTAGAATCCTGGTACAGCTGGCATTCGCGTGAAGACTATTCCAATAACATTGTATCTATCTGCAATGCATTCTGCGGCGTGCGCAGTGAGGCTTTGATTAGCGGAGCCAGCGTGGATAAAAGCCAGGTAGCTGCACAATCTTTGTACACGGCATTGGTGAACAACGGGCAGCAGGAACTGGCAGATAATACCTTGTTGGCCATCAAGAATGCTTACGATAAGATTTTAGCCATTCCGCAACCATTCCGTAACCACATCAACAGCGAGCAGAGTCTGGCGGCTCAGGAGGCTTGCAGTGAGTTGAGCGTATTGCTGAAAGATAAGGTAAAACCGGCTTGTGATGCATTGTCGGAAGCAGTGCTGAGTCCGGTGGTAAAGAACTACGTGGATGTAGTGGTATTACCCACTTATTCAGATTTGAAAGACAGGGTTGCTACCTTGTATGACAAGGTCAATGCACTGGCTGCCAGTCCTACGAATCAGGCTTTCAAGGATGCCTGCGATGCCTGGATTGCAGCTCGTGAACCGTGGGAAATGAGCGAGGCTTTCTTGTTTGGTCCGGTAGCCGACCAGGGGCTGGATCCGAATATGGACAGCTGGCCGCTCGACCAGGCTGCCATTGTGAACATCCTGAACTCTGGTGATTACAGTCAGATGGAATGGAGCGGTGACTATTCAGAAGACAGTGAATCCATTTCAGCCGCACAGAATGTACGTGGTTTCCATACCTTGGAGTTCCTGTTGTTCAAAGACGGCCAGGCTCGCACGGTGGATAAGAAATAAGGAAAACTTTTGATGAATGACAGGCAGGGGAGTAAAGAAGGGAAAGCCTTCCTTTGCTTCCTCTGCGTGTATTGCTAAATAGATGAACCATGAGGATATTCAAGAATTTGCTATACGGCCTTTTGCCCTGCCTTTTGTGGGGATGCGAGAAAGAAGGTACCGACCAGCAGTATGTGGAGGTACCGGAAGGTTTTGCCTTGTCTGCGGGTACGGCTACCAACTTCCTGACCTCCTCGAAAGCATACGACTTTGAGGCATCGTGGGTATCGGGCATTTATAGCAGCCGTTTCAATGACGGTGACGGGTTGTATGATGACGTGCGCACCAGTAGTAACCAAGGCGGCGGATTGGGGCCGGTGTATGCCGGCTATTCCTGCGGAAGCTGCCATCGGAATGCCGGGCGTACCAAGCCTACCCTGTGGAGCGAAGGCGGTTCGGGAAACTACGGGTTTTCTTCCATGCTGGTCTATATCACCCGAAAGAACGGAGCTTTCTTCCAGAACTACGGGCGTGTGCTTCATGACCAGGCTATTTATGGAGTGAAACCCGAAGGAAAGCTTTCTGTGAAATATGATTATCAGATGTTCGAATTTCCTGACGGAGAAACTTATGAGCTTTGCAAGCCGACCTATACGATTACGGAGTGGTATGCTGATAATATCCGGCCGGAAGATTTGTTCTGTTCCGTCCGTATCCCCTTGCGTCATGTGGGTATGGGGCAGATGATGGCGCTCGACCAGAAAGAAATCGAGGCCTTGGCCGCTAAGAGTAATTATCCCGAATACGGTATCAGTGGACGGTGCAACTACATCAGTGAGCGTGGAGTCACCCGCTTGGGACTTTCGGGCAACAAGGCACAGCATGCCGACCTGACGGTGGAGTTAGGGTTCTCCAGCGACATGGGAGTGACCAACAGCCGTTATCCCGAGGAAATCTGTGAGGGACAGATACAGATGGATCAGGGCAGTATGATGGGACTTTCGTACGACCAGCTGGATGTTTCAACAGAGGAAATGGAAGATGTAGACTTGTATCTGCATTGCCTGGGAGTTCCTGCCCGCCGGAATGTGAACAATCCGCAGGTACAGAAAGGAGAGCAGAAATTTTATGAGGCGAAATGCCACCTTTGTCATGTGACTACCCTGCATACAAAGGTTAGAGGAGCTACGCTGCTGAACGGGACGGAACTGCCGTGGCTGGGCAACCAGACCATCCATCCTTACTCTGATTTTCTGCTGCATGACATGGGGTCGGAAATCATGGGTGTGGGGCTGAACGACAATTACGTGAGCGGCCTGGCTCGGGGCAATGAATGGCGCACTACTCCCTTGTGGGGCATCGGCTTGCAGGAAGTGGTGAACGGACATACCTATTTCCTGCATGACGGACGTGCCCGTAACCTTGTAGAGGCTATCATGTGGCACGGAGGAGAGGCGGAAGCCTCGAAGAACCTGTTCAAGCGCATGAGCAAGGAAGACCGTGATGCCCTGATTGCGTTTTTAAATTCACTTTAATCATTACGAACTGAAACTGATAACTTATGAAAAAAATAATGACTGCCCTGTGTCTGGCTGCCCTGATGCCATTGACAGCACTGGCACAGCACGAAGAAGATACGGAAAACGGTATCGTGTCGCTGGCGGGAAGAGAGGGATTTACCATCGCTTCCAAGAAAGGAGATTTTGTGTTCAAGCCTTATCTGTTGGTGCAGACGAGTGCCAACTTCAACTGGTATGACGACGAAGGGCTGGACAAGGCATATAATCAGGATAATGTAGCCAACTCCGGTTTTGCCATTCCCTACGCGGTGCTGGGATTTACAGGAAAAGCGTTTGGGAAAGTATCTTTTAATCTCTCGCTTAATGCGGCAGCTACGGGGGCGGCACTGTTGCAACAGGCCTGGTTCGATGTGGAACTGAAAAAACAGTTTTCTGTCCGTGTGGGTAAATTCAAGACACCTTTTTCGCATGCTTACTTGACTACGTTAGGAGAAACCTTGATGCCCTCTCTGCCACTGTCGCTGACGGCTCCGGTGATTCTGCCTTATTCGTTGAATGCCGTGACTCCCAATATCGGAACCGGATTCGACTTAGGAGTGGAAATACATGGTCTGCTGGCTGACAAGTTTGGCTATGAAGTGGGACTTTTCAACGGTACGGGTATTGCAGTGAATACGGCAGGAAAGACGTTTAGTGACGACTGGCACATTCCTTCCTTGCTCTATGCCGGACGCTTTACCTACATGCCGAAAGGAGTGATGCCCTCTACGCAGGGAAATCCTAACCGGCTGAACGAAGACAAGCTGATGCTGGGAGTGTCTACTTCATTAAATGTGGAGAGTGAGAATGAAAGCACCAACGATTACCGTGCCGGACTGGAGTTTGCGATGCTGAAAAGGAAACTTTATTTAGGAGCGGAAATGTATTACATGCACGTGGGCTTTACCAAACGGCAGAAGATTGACCAGGGGTATCATTTCTTGGGTGGATACGTGCAGGGAGGTTATTTTGTCAGTCCCCGTTTGCAGGCTACGGCACGTTATGATTTCTTCAACCGTAACGGTATGGATACGAACGGATTCATGAACATGCCGGCCGTGGGAGTGAACTATTTCTTTAAAGGCTGCAACCTGAAACTACAGGCTATGTATCAGTTTGTAGGACGCTGGGGGCACGATACACAACTTGACCGCGACAATGACGACCTGGGAATAGCTACTCACAGTGCGACGGTGATGCTTCAATACACATTCTAAAGGAGGGGTGAGATTATGAAAAAGAATGTGTGGGGATGGATACTCTTAGGACTGGGAACCGGACTGCTGGCTTCCTGTGACGAGGGGCGGATTTATGACACGGTACCTGCTACGGCAGAAGGTGGCCGTACGGTGAAGTTTACCGGAAAGGTATCGGGAATAGATACTTGGCCTTCCGGATATACGGTAGCCGTGGCAGGCTTTGATGGGAAAAGTGAATATGCGCTGACATCTGCCAATGTGATGCCTTCGCAGGCCGGAGAGGATGGTACGTTTCAGGTAGTGATGTCGGGAGTGACAGATGAAGTCACTCAAATCGAATTGTGTGTGATTAACCGCATCCGGGAGCGGGTAGTAACCTTTGCCAAGGTAGACTGCTCGGAAACGGCAGAAGACACAATTCGTATGGATGTGGGTGAACAGCGGATCGGCATGTTCCAGGCTGTACAGCAGCAAGTGTTTGATTCCCGCTGTGCCAGTTGTCATGGCAGAAGCACGTCTGCAGCTGCCGGTCTGTTTCTGACAGCAGGAAAAAGCTATGAACAGTTGGTAAATGTCCCGTCTGTAGTGAATCCGGAAGTCATGAGGGTGAAGCCGGCAGATGTGGAAAACAGTTTTCTGCATCAGGTGCTGCATGAAAACGGTCACGTGCACCATGACCATCAGGACATTCTTTCAGCTGAGCCGGTGTTATTGAACTTGATAGATGATTGGATAAATGGAGGTGCCAAACCTTGAATGTTAAAATAGTATGAATATGAGCCACAAACAACTACAAAACCACAAGTCACAAGAAAATACATGGGTAGAAATTTCACACTTTGAACCGGCTGGAGGGGTCGCTGAGTACCATGTCATGATTCATGTCACCCGGCCTTCTCTGACGTATCAGGAGCAGTTAGATGCCTTGCTCGATACCTATTATCATCTGTTGGAGGATGAACTGAAGGGAGCTGTTGCCGTGTTCAAGCGTTATTTTTTGAGCGATGCCGCCAATCAGGCCGACTGGCTGGCGGTACAGGTACCGGAAAGTTCGGCCTGTGCTTGTTCGATAGTGGAACAGCCCCCACTGAACGGAACGAAAATAGCTTTATGGGTATATCTGCAATCCTGTGTGCAATGCCGTGCGCTGGAAAGCGGATTGTTTGAAGTGTCACACGGAGCTTATTGCCATCTGTGGGGCGGTTCGGCTTGTAACCGGGCGGCCAATTCGGAATACCAGACCCGCCTGCTGCTGAATGATTATATCCTGCAACTGATTGCACAGGGCGGGCATCTGGCCGAGAACTGCATCCGAACCTGGTTCTTTGTACAGAATGTAGATGTGAACTATGCCGGGGTGGTAAAAGCCCGTAACGAAGTGTTTGTGACGCAGAACCTGACACCACAAACACATTATATAGCCAGTACCGGTATTGGCGGGCGTCATGCCGATAAACAAGTGCTGGTACAGATGGATACGTATGCTGTATTGGGTATTCGTCAGGAACAGATACATTATTTATATGCACCGACCCATCTGAATCCTACGTATGAGTATGGGGTCAGTTTTGAGCGCGGTACGTATGTGGACTATGGTGACCGCCGTCAGGTCTTCATATCCGGTACGGCCAGTATCAATCACAGGGGTGAGGTGGTGTATCCGGGCAACATTAGGAAACAGACCGAACGCATGTGGGAAAATGTGGAAGCTTTGTTGAAGGAAGCGGAAATGTCGTTCGATGACATCGGACATATGTTGGTTTATCTGCGCGATGCGGCAGATTATGCCGTGGTGCGGGAGATGTTCGACCGGCGTTTCCCGGATATGCCTAAAGTGATTCTGTTGGCTCCTGTCTGTCGTCCGGGGTGGCTGATAGAGATGGAGTGTATGGGCACAAAAATGATGAAGCATACGCAGTATCCTGATTTTTAGCTTGTATGAAAGAACGTCTGTGGAAAAACATCTGGGTAGTTCTTTATGTGGTGCTGATGGGAGTATTGGCCATAGCTACCTTTTTAGAGCATGCATACGGAACAACCTTTGTCCAGACACATATATATCATGCTTG
>NZ_DBEXBB010000248.1:0-3163 GCF_048170425.1 Phocaeicola sp. | reverse complement strand
CTGTAGGGCGGTAAATTGGGTGACTCTAATTTGTAATAGTTTTCAGATATTGGAAATTCTGAAATATTTTTCTAGTTTGTCGACAAGCGAAGAGTTATATCGGAAAAATCTTTCGAAGCTTCTGTAGGTCAAGGGTGACAGAGGCTTCGAAAGAGGTTGGGTTAGCTTATTTTTTTTCAGGCAGGTTCACGGGCTTTAGTCCCATTTGTTCCGCCTTTTTCAGCATATATTCAAAGGCTGCGTCGTGCTCGTTCGGGATGGCACCATCTAGAATCGCATCTTTGATAGAGCTTTTCAGACTTCCGATTTCACGGCAAGGCTGCAAGTTGAATACCTGCATGATTTCGGCTCCGTCCACAGGCGGCTGGAAGTTCCGGATACGGTCTTTTTCTTCCAAATCTTTCAGCTTCTGGCGCACCAGTTTGAAGTTATCCAGGAAACGTTGCTTGCGGGCTTCGTTTTTGGAAGTAATATCTGCTTCGCAAAGCATCATCAGGTCGTCAATGTCATCACCGGCTTCGAAGAGCAGGCGGCGTACGGCCGAGTCGGTCACTTCTTCATCGGCAATCACAATCGGACGCATGTGCAGACCGACGAGTTTCTGTACGTACTTCATTTTCTCGTTCATCGGAAGCTTCATCTTGCGGAAGATTTCCGGAATCATTTTCTCACCGATGAAATTGTGGTTATGGAAGGTCCATCCCGCCTTAGGTTCCCAGCGTTTGGTTCTCGGTTTGCCAATATCGTGCAGCAGGGTAGCCCAGCGCAGCCACAAGTCATTACTTACGCGTGAAATATTGTCCACCACTTCAAGCGTATGGTAGAAATTGTCTTTGTGACCGCGTCCGTTGCGCACTTCCACTCCCTGCAGTGCCACCAGTTCCGGGAAAATCAGTTCCAGCAGTCCGCAGCGGTCCAGGTCAATAAAGCCCTTTGAAGGAACAGGTGACAGCAAAATCTTGTTCAGCTCGTCGGCGATACGTTCGCGCGAGATAATTTTGATGCGTTCCTTGTTGCGCTCCAGTGCTTCGAACGTTTCATCGTCTATATAGAAATTCAATTGCGTGGCAAACCGTATGCAGCGCATCATGCGCAGCGGGTCGTCGCTGAACGTGATGTCCGGATCAAGCGGAGTACGGATGGTACGTTCCTTCAAATCATCCAGCCCGCCGAAGGGATCCACTAGTTCTCCAAAACGTGCCTTGTTCAGGCAGACTGCCATGGCATTGATGGTGAAGTCTCTGCGGTTCTGGTCATCTTCCAGCGTGCCGTCTTCCACTATCGGCTTGCGGCTGTCGTGGCTATACGACTCCTTGCGTGCACCCACAAACTCCACTTCCGTATCCTTGAACTTGACTTGTGCCGTACCGAAGTTCTTGAAAACAGATACATGCGCACCTCGTCCCAGCTTCTTGCCGAAAGCCTGAGCCATTTCAATTCCGCTTCCTACCACCACTACATCTATGTCCTTAGAAGGTCTGTTCAGGAAAATATCTCTAACAAATCCACCTACGGCATAGCATTCCAGTCCCAGTTCATCGGCTGTTTCTGATATCAGACTAAAAATTCTGCCAGCGAAGTGTTCTTTCAATTCCATTGTATGCATTTTTTCAATTTGCCGCAAAGTTATAAAAAAAATCCCTTTGTCCATTTTTTGCTGCTTACTTGAAAGATTGTATTTGTTTTTCTGGTTGCGGAAAGAAATAGTTGAAAAAACAGTACGGTAAGAAACAAGTGTTTCCATATTTTTTACGTTTCGTTAGTGCAAACCCTAGGTTTTTCCAGACAGAAACGAAGGTTTCCCTTTCGTGAAACGTAGGGCTCCGGATGGGGAAACATAGAAAACGCGCGGAAAAAAGAATGAATGTGAGGATGAGTTCCGAAAATAGTTGTATTTTTGTCCGCGTAGAATCATAGATAAACGTATGAAAAAGATAGGATTATTGCTCGTTCCGATGGCATTGGCACT
This sequence comes from Phocaeicola sp., assembly GCF_048170425.1. Taxonomy (GTDB): domain Bacteria; phylum Bacteroidota; class Bacteroidia; order Bacteroidales; family Bacteroidaceae; genus Phocaeicola. The sequence continues at coordinate 1,194 of NZ_DBEXBB010000248.1, read as the reverse complement.
TTCAGCTTGCCAGAACGGTGAGAAGCAGGCTGGCCAGTTGTTTCAGCGTGCGGAAGCTGCGTATGCGGCAGGTGAATACAGCCTGGCTAAATTGCAGATAGATAGTATTCGTACCTTGTATCCCAAGGCATTTGAAGTGCGCAAGGCGGGTATCAAGCTGATGCAGCAGATTGATTTGGCAGAACAGACCAAGACTTTGGTTTATCTGGACAGCATGATGGCGGTGAAGCAGGCAGCGCTTGATTCCATCAAGGGAAAGTTTGTGCTGGAAAAGGATACGGCCTATCAGGAAGTAGGAAATTATTTTTATCCCACTCAGGTGGTAGAAAAGAATATCGGGCGTTCTTTCCTGCGGGCACAGGTGAGCGAAGTGGGTGAGATGTCGCTGACTTCTATTTATTGTGCGGGAGGAAGTATTCATCATACGGCTGTAAAAGTGTCTGTAGATGATACTTTTGCTGAAACCCCCGCTTCTGTAGATAGTTATGAAACCACCGATTTGGGTCGCCCGGTGGAAAAGGCCGACTATAAACTGGGTAATGACGGAGGAGTGGTTGCATTTCTGGTAGCCAATCGTGACAAGAAAAATATTCGTCTGGAATTTATTGGCGACCGGAACTACAAGACGGTGATGCGTCCGGACGACGTGAAGGCTGTGGCGGAACTGAATGAACTGGCACGTGTGTTGTCTGCCATCGAAGAAATCAAGAAAGAGCAGAAGGAAGCCAACTTGAAGATTAAGTTTGTGAAACGGAAGATGGAAGAGAGTCCGGAAGAATAATTAGAAGAGACTGTATGAAAAAGCAGTCCTTTATTGAGACGGTATTATTTGTTTCGATAGCGAGAATGAGCTTGGTGTATAACCAGGCTCTTTTTGTTTTCTAACGGTCGGGAAGGGGAATTAATTCTATAAAAAAGTAATTTTTATACATTTTGAGAGAACATTCTGTTAGGTTTGTTTGTTATGTTAAAGCGAAAAAAATCACATTTGACGAACAATTTGTTTTCGTTCGCCATTCAAATTGACCTATAAATATTATTATTATGAAGCGATTGATTCCAACAGTTTTTGTGTTATTCATAGCGTGTGGCCTGTTTTTTGCTGGCTGCAAGAAAGAGCAATTGGAGGAAAAGAAAAAGGAAACTCAGGTAGAATCTACAGAACAGACAGAAGAGGTTAAAGATTCAGGTGAT
>NZ_DBEXBB010000247.1:0-9809 GCF_048170425.1 Phocaeicola sp. | reverse complement strand
CCTTCTTTCATTTCATTTTCACCCACAATAGCTACAAACGGTACCATCTTCGCATTGGCATAGCTCATCTGTTTCTTCATTTTGGCAGCATCCGGGTAGATTTCTGCACGAATACCAGCCGCACGTACCTGTGCCAATACCGGCAATACATACGCAGCCTCAGCTTCACCAAAGTTGACAAACAACAGCTGTGTGCCGTTCACCGCTTCTTTCGGATACAAATCCAACTGGTTCAGCACGTCGTAAATACGGTCGGCACCGAACGAGATACCCACTCCCGACATACCTTCCATACCGAACACACCGGTCAGGTTATCGTAACGACCACCTCCACTGATACTACCAATCTGTACATCCAGCGCCTTCACTTCAAAGATAGCACCCGTATAATAGTTCAGTCCGCGAGCCAGTGTCAAATCCAGTTCCACTTCCGACTGAATACCCAGTCTGGCAATTGTCTTCAGGATAAATTCACTTTCTTCTACCCCCTTCAGACCCGTTTCACTGGCAGCCAGCACATTCTTCAACGTAGCTATTTTTTCTTCGTTCGAACCGCTCAACAGGATAATCGGCTGCAACTTATTGATGGCTTCCTGTGGAATACCTTTTGATGCCAGTTCCGCATTTACATTGTCCAAACCAATTTTATCCAGCTTGTCGATAGCTACTGTAATGTCTACAATCTTGTCGGCTTCTCCGATAATTTCTGCAATACCTGTCAGAATCTTACGGTTGTTAATCTTGATGGAAACACGGATACCGAATTTCTGGAACACGGCATCAATCATCTGCACCAGTTCCACCTCATTCAGAAGAGAGTTACTGCCTACCACATCGGCATCACACTGATAGAATTCACGGTAACGCCCCTTTTGCGGACGGTCGGCCCGCCATACCGGCTGAATCTGGAAACGCTTGAACGGGAAAGTGATTTCATCACGGTGCATTACCACGTAACGCGCAAAAGGAACTGTCAGGTCATATCGCAAACCTTTTTCACAGAATTTGCTAGCTAATTTTGCAGCATTTCGGCTCAACAACTCTTCATCTGTCAGTCCAGAAAAATAGTCACCTGAATTCTGAATTTTGAAAAGCAGTTTATCGCCTTCCTCCCCATACTTACCCATCAAAGTAGACAAATTTTCCATGGAGGGAGTTTCTATTTGCTGAAAGCCGTAACGATAAAATACTTCGCGAATGGTGTTGAATATATAGTTACGTTTCGCCATTTCTACCGGCGAAAAGTCTCTTGTTCCTTTCGGTATACTTGGTTTTGTTGCCATAATGAATCAGTCTTTAAATTAACGGAGCAAAAATACGAATAAAATTTCTACCTTCCGCATACAAAACAAAAGGATTTCATGCTTACTCGCGACGATTCATATAAATCGTTACGTAATAAATCAGCGTAGCCAGTGAACCCAAGGCAGCTACTACATACGTATAGGCAGCCGACTTCAAGGCATCCGTAGCCTGCTGATGATTGAACGCATTGGTAATTCCAGCACTACTCAACCAGACCAATGCCCGACGGCTTGCATCAATTTCTACCGGAAGGGTAATAAAACTGAACAACGTGGTCATGGCAAACAGACAGATACCGATAAGCAGCAACTGCGGAAATGAGTTGACCATCAGAATACCAGCTAACAACACCCAAGATACGATGGAAGAAGAAAACTGTACCACCGGAACCAAAGCCGAACGCATACGTAAAGGCGCATATCCCCGCGCATGCTGTACCGCATGCCCACACTCGTGAGCAGCTACAGCTGCCGCAGCCACACTTGTACTACCGTAGACCCCTTCACTCAAATTTACCGTCTTGTTCATCGGGTTATAATGATCGGTCAACATTCCCGATGTACTGGTCACCGTCACGTCGTAAATACCGTTATCACGCAGCATCTTTTCTGCCACTTCCCTTCCTGTCATGCCATTGGTCAACGGCATCTGGGAATATTTTTCAAATTTACTCTTCAGGTTTGCCTGAACCAGGTAACTGATAATCGCAATACCTATAAATACAATCCAAATCAACATATTCTTACTGTTTTAATGTTATATCTTAATATCCTGCAAAAACCTTGCCAAAAAATTATGTCAGTTTACACGCTCCAATGTAAAGCAATCAATGTCAGGTGTCCATGTCAGACGGCTTAACATCCGAACCACATTGTATCCCGGCTTCAAATCTACTGCTACCGTCACCGTAGCTACAGTTTCTGAATCTTTCTTCAAGTTGTCTACTACGACACGATTACCATTTATCTCTACTTCCAATATCCGGTCATTAATCTCACGGTCTTTCTTGCCTGTAGGAACGTACGCAATGTGCATCAGATACTTTCCCCCTCGCTCACTATACACTTCTTTCCATTCAGCATAATTATCACGAGAACCGCCTAAATTACTCACAACCATACCTCCTGAAGCCCCATCGTAGGGTTTATACCCCACAATACGTTCGCGTTTAGCCAAATCATCAAACAGATTCAAATACGCCTGCTCCACCTCATAGCGAACCGGTTCCAAGCGTTGTTCACCTTCCACACGGAAAATCTTTACTCCATGAGCCGGCACTTCATATTTCAATTCCAACTTTACAGACTTTTCATTACGCCTGCGAATCAAATCACGCACCTTCACCGTTCCACCCAATTCCAAATCCATACAAGGTACAATAAAAGTACACGGTTTATCTGAAGGATTATACAATGCTACCGCACGCACCTTCCCACGTTTCTGTTCTATATCTTTCACGAGTACATATCCATCGCCCACATGCTGAACTACATAAGCTTGTAACCCCAAAGGATCTTGATTTAATGCAATCAACTCTGGATTCTTCAATAAATCCAACGAAGCTTCCGGTATACGAGTCAGATCGCATCCGATGAGCAACGGTGAACTCATAATACACCACATGCCAAAATGTACTTCCTCTTCCTCCGGCTTTAACCCACTCCCTATCTCCAGCATATCCATATCATTGTAATGCCCTTCACCCGCATAAGCAGAGAGATAAAGGTTCTTATAAATAATAGAACGTACGGATTCCCACTTCGGAGAAATATCTGGGCTAATTCTCCACGAACGTGCCAAATCTTTCACCCAAGTACCCGGATAAGCCCACCGACAGATATTCACTGATATATTTCGCGGACACACCTCCCGAATCGCTTCTACAATCTCTGTATATCGCTCTCTCTCATCCAAATCCAATTGCTGACCAGCTCCGCAATAGTCTATCTTTATAAAATCAAAACCCCATTTATTAAAATACAAGTCAGCATCCTGTCGTTCAAAGCCATACAGTCCTACTCCTACTCCATTCCGGTCATTATCCCAGATAGAACCGCAAGTATTACTTCCTGCATCCGAATAAATACCCGCTTTCAATCCTTTCGAATGAATGTAATCTGCCACAGGTTTGATTCCATTGGGAAAACGCTGGTCATGCGTATGTAGCAATCCTTCTTTATCGCGATAACCGAAAAATCCATCGTCAATATTTACATAGGAATAACCGGCAGCCTGCAGTCCCTGTTCAACCATCGCATCAGCCTGTTTGCATATCAGCGCTTCATTTATATTCACCCGATAAGTATTCCACGAACTCCACCCCATTAAAGGAGGTTCCACAGCACTTAAAGTCTGTTCCTCTGCATGCAACGCTCCCCATCCTCCTAAGGCAATAATAAAAAAGTAACATTTACATAAATAGTTTTTCATGGTATGAATCTTTTCATTGGTGACCAAAGATAAAGATTTTATTTTTCTATTCAGGCAACTTTACGTAATTTTGCTCCGTATTGAAAGAAAGACCATGATAGTTTGCATAGCCGAAAAACCCAGCGTGGCACGCGACATTGCCGATGTGCTGGGAGCCAAAAACCGAAAAGAAGGATACATTGAAGGAAACGGATACCAGGTAACCTGGACATTCGGCCATCTGTGTACCCTGAAGGAACCGCATGAATATACTCCCTCGTGGAAAAGCTGGAGCCTGAGCAGCCTGCCCATGATTCCTCCCCGCTTCGGAATCAAGCTGATAAACGACAGCGGAATTGAAAAGCAGTTTCACATCATCGAAAAGCTGATGCAAGAGGCCGAAATGATTATCAACTGCGGGGATGCCGGACAGGAGGGAGAGCTTATCCAGCGATGGGTGATGCAGAAGGCTGGTGCCAAATGCCCGGTCAAACGTCTCTGGATTTCCTCACTAACGGAAGAGGCTATCCGCGACGGCTTTGCCAACCTGAAAGATCAGTCGGAGTTCCAGCCACTCTATGAAGCCGGACTGAGCCGTGCCATCGGTGACTGGACATTGGGAATGAATGCCACCCGACTTTATACCCTGAAATACGGACAGAACAAACAGGTACTTTCCATCGGACGGGTTCAGACGCCAACCCTGGCCTTAATTGTAAAAAGACAGCAGGAAATCGAACATTTCGTACCCAAGCAATACTGGGAACTGAAAACGGTCTACCGCGACACGGTGTTCTCGGCCATCGTACGCAAAAGCGATGAGGAACTGGCTGAAGAAGCTGAAAAGGAAAAAGAGAATCCTTCGGCCAAGAAGAAAATACAACCTGAAACCAACCGGGGGATTCCGCAAATTACCGACGAACAGATTGGAAAGGAATTACTGGAACGCATCCGGAATGTAGATTTTACCGTAACCGAAGTCAGCTCCAAGAAAGGAATGGAAGCGCCTCCCCGCTTGTTCGACCTGACCTCTTTGCAGGTGGAATGTAACAAAAAGTTCAGCTACTCGGCCGATATGACCTTGCAGCTTATTCAGTCATTATATGAAAAGAAGGTGGCTACTTATCCGCGTGTGGATACCACTTTCCTGAGTGACGATATTTATCCCAAGTGTCCTAAAATTCTGGAGGGTTTGAAAGACTATACCGTTTACACGACTGCATTAAGCGGAAAGCCACTGATTAAATCGAAAAAAGTATTCGATAACAGCAAGGTGACCGACCACCATGCCATCATCCCCACCGGGGTACAACCGCAGGGCCTCAGCGACATGGAAAAACGGGTATTCGACCTGATTGCCCGCCGCTTCATCGCCGTGTTCTATCCAGATTGTAAGTTTTCTACCACGACCGTCATCGGTGAAGCAGACCAGATAGAGTTCAAAGTAACCGGAAAGCAGATTCTGGAACCCGGCTGGCGTGTAATCTTTGCCAAGGACGTTCCGGAAGAAGGGAAGGAAAACGAAGAAGAAAGCGTATTGCCCGCTTTCACCAAAGGAGAAAGCGGCCCGCATAGCCCGATGCTCAACGAGAAATGGACACAGCCGCCTCGTCCCTACACCGAAGCTACCCTGCTGCGTGCCATGGAAACCGCCGGGAAACTGGTGGATAACGATGAACTGCGGGATGCCCTGAAAGAAAACGGCATTGGTCGCCCTTCTACCCGTGCAGCTATTATCGAGACCTTGTTCAAACGGCATTACATCCGCAAGGAACGCAAAAATCTGATTGCTACTCCTACCGGAGTGGAGCTGATTCAGTTAATTCACGAAGAATTGCTGAAATCGGCCGAACTGACCGGTATCTGGGAAAAGAAATTGCGCGAAATCGAACGGAAAAGTTACGATGCAGGTACCTTCTTAGCTGAATTGAAGCAGATGGTCACCGAAATAGTTTACAGCGTACTGCGTGACAACAGCAACCGTCGTGTGACCGTTACGACTGATGACAGCCCTAAAATTCCGCTGAAAAAAGCAGCTACTCCTAAAAACGGGGAAGAAGAGCCCAAGAAAAAAGCGGCTCCCCGCAAGCCACGGGCCAGCAAGAAAGCAGCCACTCCCGAAGCACCTAAAGAAGACAACCTGCCTGCCGATGACAGCATCTTAGGAAAAGCCTGTCCCGTATGCGGCACGGGCATCATTATCAAAGGAAAGACAGCCTACGGATGCTCTCAGTGGAAGAACGGATGTAAATTCCGCAAGCCCTTTAAAGCATAATTATAATGCATCACAAAATCTCCCCAAATGTCCGAGTTTTTGTATCTGACATTTGGGGAGATTGATTGTATATCACTTAGAAATTATTCATCCTCATTTCACAAACTTATTTCCAAGCCACCTTCTCACGGGTTCATCATAGAGCTTCAGACACACGTATGCCAACGCGATACTTCCGAAATATACGACAGCGGCCACCGGCCAGGTGTCTTCCAACGTATACAACTGCTTCTCGATAAGCCATGAATAGAATATATACATAATAGGATAATGAATGGCATAAAGCGGATAAGATATATCTCCCAGGAACTTACAGATAGTGGTCGACTGCTTGTCTGTTGTCTTGCCGGATGCCCCCATACACACCAAAAGAGGAAATACCACCGCAATGCATATCATCTCGAACACACCATTCAAGCATACAGGTGACTTACCTTCGATATAAGGCACACAGAAAAGTCCCAACAGGATAATGCTGCAAATCCAGAATGCGCCTCGAATCTTGAACGGACGGAAATTTCTTGAAATCAACATACCTAACGTGAAAGGAAACAGCATTCTCAGCATGCCTCCCCAGAAGTTCAGTCCGTCGAGCGTCCAGCCCACTCCTATCATGCCATAACCTACCACATCAAACAAAGCAAACCAGGAAAGCCCCAACCCGAGCAGTATGACCAATACTGTCAGTGCCTTATTACTCAAACGATGAATGAAAAGAGCGTAAAGTATATTACCTATATATTCAAAGAACAATGACCAACTCGGTCCGTTCAAGGAAAACATCTCTCCGTTCCCGCGTACGTCATACCCGGCTCCCGGATAAGCCGGAATAAAGCACATTGCAAGCAAGAGTGCCAACATGATCGCGGAGGTAGCTACATGCGTACCATCCCATTTCACTCCCCCTTGCACAAAGAAAGCGATGCAACCGATTATCGCCCCCATAATGATCATCGGATGGAGTCGGATAAGTCTCCGCTTAAAGAAGCCTTTTAATGTCATGTTCTTCTTCCACCGGTCATCGTACGCATATCCGATGACAAAACCTGAAAGTATAAAGAAGAAATCGACGGCCAGATAACCGTGATTAATGACAGTAATGAGGGTACCTCCTCCGGCAAAAGAAAAACCTTCGAAAATGTGATAGAACACCACAAGCAGTGCGGCTACCCCTCTTAGTCCATCAAGAAGTTCATAATGTGGTTTTGTATCTGCAAAAGCTGAAGAGGAAATTCGATGATTCATATGGGATAAATTAAACTGATTAGGATTTATACAATACATTTATATCGCGCAAAGATAGGGAATCTCATCCATTAAAAATTTGTCCTAAATCAAATTACGGCCTTTTGCTTCGCAACCTGCTGAGGGTAGAAAGAGTAATTCCTAAATAGGATGCAATGTATTTTAGATTTACCTTTTTACATATTTCCGGAAACTGTTTCTGAAACTCTTCATAACGCTCCTTTGCCGGTAATGACAACCTCTCTTTATGGCTCCTGTGCAACCTTCTGTATTCATTCTGATGTATGATTCTTCCCCAGTTGCATAACTCCAGATTGGTTTCCATAAGATTTTTGAGGTCACTTATATTTATTCTGTAGGCTTCCACTTCTTCCAACGTTTCCACGTATTCTTCGCTTTTCTTATTATAATATAGTTCATCCATGCTGAAAACAATACCTCCCTCTGATCCGAACGAGGTAGTGTATTCCTCCCCATCGACCACCCAATAGGCTCTCAAGATACCCTTCTCTATAAAATAAGCATATTTACAATAAATACCTTCTTTTATAAGTTGATACCTTTTAGGAAAACTGCAAGGTGTTAAATAGGATTCAAGTTCCTTTATGGTCAAATCGGACACCGGATATTGCTTTCTGATACTTTCTATTATATTTTTCATTTGTAAGACTTGGTTTTCAATAAATAAGATTTGCCTACCGGGCTAATTACCTCAAAACACAACCGTATTTGTTTTCGCGTTTCAAACCATCCCAATAATAGCCACGATACACTTGGAGGATAAAGTTATAAAGATTTATAGCATAACCGATAATTTCTATCAGGAAATTCTACCTCCCCGACATATAATTACAAATCCCGAAAAGCATAATCCAGAACGCTTCGAAAAATTCTCTGTTTCACACTGCGGGATTTGTATTTCACAGTGTGAAATATGTATCCCACAGTGTGGTTTTTATATTCCACACTGTGAAACAGAGAATATGATTAAGCATTTACCACTTTATCTCTCTGTGTTTCAAACAATTTACCTATCGGAATCGTAAAATTAGCTCTGTACCAGATTTTGCATCTTACGAAGTATCTTCGGGAACTGCCAGAAGAAAAGCCATGTGCAACAGATGGCAGCCGTAGCATCCGAAACCGCTTCGGCCATAAATACACCTTCCACACCACAGAAATGAGGCAGAACCAAAGCAAGAGGTACCAGCAAAATAACCTTACGCAGCAAGGCTATAAAAATAGAAATCCGTGCCTGACCAAGGGCTACAAACATATTCTGGCAGGCGCGCTGCAAACCAAAGATTGTCATTCCAGTCAGAAAGAGCGGCAGCACATGCTCTACAGTGGCAATCAACTCCGGATCGCTCGTAAATGCCGAAGCGACTACCGCAGGGAAACAAATCATCAGCAGCATCAGGACAAAATTGAAAGAGAACATTACCGTCAGCACAATACGGAAACAGTCTTTCACCCGCTGGCGGTCACCATGTCCGTAATTGTAGCTGGCCACCGGCACAAAACCTTGAGCAAAACCTGTAAGTGGTACACTGACCAGCTGCATGGCACTCTGCAAAATAGCCAGGGCTCCTACATATATATCGCCAAATTTCTCCAGACTGCCATTCAGCACAAATCCTACCAGACTCTCTGTACTGGCCATAATGAAGGGAGATACCCCCAAAGCCAACATCCCCCCGACGATACGGCGGTCGAATTTCAGGTAACATTTTTGCAAACGCAAGGAGGCACGGTCGGAACATAGAAAGCCTAACACCCACCAGGCACTGCATGCCTGCGAAAGAATAGTGGCCAGTGCCGCTCCTTTTACGCCCATATCAAACCAGAAAATAAAAATCGGATCGAGCACGATATTCAGCAAGGCCCCAATCAAGACGGAATACATCGCAATATTAGGGCGCCCCTGTGAATTGATGAACGTATTGAGTCCGGTAGAGATTTCCACAAACAAGGTACCCAACAAGTACACTGAAAGATAATCTTTTGCGTAGGGAAGTGTAACGGCAGATGCTCCCGCAAACCGAAGAACAGGCTCCATAAACAAATAAGATACCAGCGAAGTCAGCACGGTAAACAGAATCAGCAGCATAAAACCGTTGCCTAAGAATTTCCCTGCACGCACCCGGTCGCCTTGTCTCAGTGCCATGGCAGCCAGCGGCGCACCACCAGCTCCCACAATGGCCGAAAAAGAAGAAATCAGAATTACAATGGAAGTAGTCACTCCTACTCCAGCCAGTGCATTTGTCCCGATTTCCGGTATATGACCGATATAAATACGGTCTACTATATTATATAGGAGATTGACGAACTGCGCGGCCACTGCCGGTAAAGCCATTTTGAAAATGAGAGGAAGCATCCGCTCTGTTCCCAGGCGTTCTTCGTACTGATTGTTCATTCTTGCTGCCATAGGTATTCTACAAAACGGCTGCAAAGTTACGAGTTTTTCAGGAGAGAAAGTGGAAAATGTAATTGAAAAGAAATAACCCTGCCTCCGGATTTGATTTACATCAACAAATTGGCCTTTTACAAGAAAAACATGCTATAAAACATATTT
>NZ_DBEXBB010000246.1:0-6124 GCF_048170425.1 Phocaeicola sp. | reverse complement strand
TGGAGGGGAAAGGAGATAGAGGGAGCCGTGAGTTCTTCATTTGTCTGTTTGGGACATGGATATGCCAAAGATGCTTTTCATGTATACTGGAGAGGGCGGAAAGTTGAAGGTGCATTATCTTCCTCTTTTAAGGTAACCGATGGATATTACGCGGAAGATGCATTTAATACATATTTTAAAGGAAAGAAGGTTCAGTAATATGGATTGTGTAATAGGGGTCGTTTGTTTTTGCTTGTTTGTAGGACTATAGGTCTGGATTGATTGAAGGTTATAAAGCAACGTGATTTGACAGATATTGTAGATGTGTCACATGATGAGGATAAGACCGGATCCGGCTTGGAAGGACTTCATCTGAAAACCAGTGTTTTCTATCTGTCTCTCCATTTGCTTTTCACTATCTTTAATTTTTTCGAAGAAGGATGTGGTTCGGTAATACTTGCGCTCAAAAGCAGGCTTTTGGCTTGGTATTGCACTCACCTTTCATTATCTTTGCGGCTTAATCGGACATTTGTCCGGAAAGTGAAAAGGATATGATAAAATTTACGGATATGAAGACTAAACTATTGATGTTGCTTGTCCTTTTGGGAAGTCTGTGGACGAGCAATTTGTATGCTCAGACACGTTATCCCAAGCGGGAGTTTCGCGGAGCCTGGATACAGTGTGTAAACGGACAGTTTCAGGGGATGCCTACGGAGAAAATGAAGAAGGTGCTGGTGAGCCAGTTGGACAACTTACAGGAAGCTGGTATCAATGCCATCATTTTTCAGGTGAGGGCAGAGGCGGATGCACTTTATAATTCCCCGTATGAGCCATGGAGCCGTTTTTTGACGGGTGTGCAGGGAAAAGCTCCTTCGCCCATGTGGGATCCTTTGCAGTTTATGATTGAGGAATGTCACAAGCGAAACATGGAGCTTCATGCGTGGATTAATCCGTATCGTGCCAAGACGAAAGGAACAGGTGCTTTGTCGCCCATGCATCCCTACAGCAAGAATCCGGAACTGTTTGTGCAGTATGCCGGCCAGTTGTATTTTGATCCGGGACTGCCGGAATCCAGAAAATATATCTGCAAGATTGTACGCGACATTGTGACCCGCTATGATGTGGATGCCATTCACATGGACGACTATTTCTATCCTTATCCGAACCCGGGAGAAGAGTTTCCGGATAATGTCAGCTTTGCAGCATATGGTCGCGGATTTACGCGTCGGGCAGACTGGCGTCGGGATAATGTGAACGTGTTGATTAAGGAAATTCATGAAACCGTACGCGAATGCAAACCGTGGGTGAAGTTTGGTGTATCACCGTTCGGTATTTATCGTAATAAGAAGAATGACCCGAACGGAAGTGAGACAAACGGATTGCAGAACTACGATGATTTGTATGCCGACGTGCTTTTGTGGGTAAACAATGGCTGGGTAGATTACAATATCCCGCAGATTTATTGGGAAATCGGACATCCGGCAGCCGATTATGATACACTGATCCGTTGGTGGGCACGCCATTCGGCAGCTCGTCCGCTGTACATCGGTCAGGATGTGATACGCACTGTATCGAAAGCAGATTTGATGAATCCGAACCAGAGCCAGATTCCGGCAAAGTATAATTTGCAGCGCTCGTTGCCTACCGTACAGGGAAGCTGTCAGTGGTATGCAGCGGCAGTGGTAGAGAACAAGGGAAATTACCGGGATATGCTGGTGAAAGAATATCACAAGTATCCGGCATTGCTTCCGGCTTCTCCGTTTATGGACGACAAGGCTCCGGGCAAAGTGCGTAAGCTGAAACCGGTATGGACCGCAGACGGATACATCTTGTTCTGGACGGCGCCAAAAGCAAAGACCGAGATGGATAAGGCTTATCATTATGTGGTGTACCGCTTCGGAAGCAAGGAGAAGGTGAACCTGAACGATCCTTCACACATTGTAGCGATTACACACGATGAATTCTATAAGTTGCCGTATGAAGACGGAAAGACGAAGTATCGTTACGTAGTGACTGCACTCGACCGTCTGCACAATGAATCGAAATCGGTATCAAAGAAGATTAAGCTGTAAATATCAGTCTGATAGAAAATAGAAAGGGCAGGAAGAAAGGTTTGTGGTTTTCTTCCTGCCCTTTTTTATGGATTTACCTATAAGTTATTTGATATTTTTTCGAATCTTGCCAAGATAGGCATGCATGCCTTCCGCATCTTTCCGGCTGATAATATCTAACAGCTCATTTAATTCCGTACGGATACCCTCTACCTGAGCTGGAGTACGTGGATTAAACAAAATTTCCTGTAGCAGAAAATCATCTTCGCTCAGCACGCCTTGCGCAATGGCCATGTGGCGCTTGAAGGTAGTACCCGGCGCATCCTGGTGTTTCATGACGGCTGCAAACACGAAGGTCGAGACAAACGGGATGGACAAAGAGTAGGCGACGGTTTCGTCATGTCCCTCAAAGGTGTATTCAAAGATGTTTAGCTTCAGATGCTGGTAAAGGTCTTTGAAGAAAATCTTGCCCAGGTGGTCACCTTCTTTGATGATGATGGCATTTTCCGTGCTCAGCTTGTCGAGGTTGGCAAACGTGGGACCGAACATCGGGTGGGTAGACACGTAGCGGAAACCGCAGTTTTCATAAAACTCCTTTAATCCGGTTTTTACGGAAGCAATGTCACTGATGATACAGTCCTTGGGCAGAACTGGAAGGACCTGATGGAAAGCATCAAGTGTGTATTTTACCGTGGCAGCATTGATGACCAGCTCCGGTTTGAATTCGCTGATTTCTTCCAGCTTGGTGAAACGGTAGCAGTTGTACATAAAGCGCAGGCGTTGGGGATTCACATCGTATACGGCAACTTCATGTTCAAAACTCAATACATCGGTAAAGAAGGAGCCCATTTTTCCGGCTCCTAAAATCAATATTTTCATGCTTTGTTTCTGTTATTTGTTGATGATTTCCATTTGCTGGCGCACACTTTCTTCGTGAATCAGCTCGAATACTTGTTTGACGAAATCAGAATCCATGCCGCAAAGTGAACCTTGTGCACCACGCTTGTCCAGGATTTCATTGTAGCGTCCAGTCTGTAGGATGGTCATGTTGTGTTCCTTTTTGAAGGTACCGATTTCACGGCACACACGCATACGTTTGGCGAGTATGTCCATCAGGTCGTTGTCACATTCGTCAATCTGTCGGCGAAGCTCGTTCAGGTTTTCCGTAGTCTGGTGTTCGGAACGGATAACGAGCAGGTTCAGGATGTAATCCAGAATATCGGGAGTAACCTGTTGTGCGGCATCGCTCCATGCACATTCCGGATTGCAGTGTGATTCGATGATGAGTCCGTCGAAACCTAAGTCCATGGCCTGTTGGCACAGCGGAGCAATCAGTTCACGTTTTCCGCCGATATGGCTCGGGTCGCAAATAATGGGCAGGTTAGGGATACGGCGGCGCAGTTCGATAGGAATATGCCACTGCGGAAGGTTACGGTATATTTTTTTGTCGTATGAAGAGAATCCGCGATGAATGGCACCGATACGCTTCAGTCCGGCATTGTTGATGCGTTCCAGTGCACCAATCCACAATTCCAAATCTGGGTTTACCGGGTTTTTGACATAGACAGGAATATCCACTCCTTTCAGGGCATCGGCAATTTCCTGTACGGCAAACGGGTTAGCAGTGGTACGGGCACCAATCCATACGATGTCTACATCAGCTTTCAGGCATTCGTACACATGCTTGGCGGTAGCAACTTCCGTGGCTACGTACATGCCGGTTTCTTTCTTTACTTCTTTCAGCCAGGAAAGTCCTTCTACGCCGATACCTTCAAAACCTCCCGGTTTGGTACGAGGTTTCCAGATTCCCGCACGGAATATCTTGACACCTTTGTCAGCCAGTGATTTGGCAGTAGTCATCACTTGTTCTTCTGTCTCAGCACTGCAGGGACCTGCAATAATCAGGGGGCGTTCCTGAGGAACACCTTCCAGTTCAATAGGGAGTAAATCTAATTGATCCATGGTAGTATTTGATTTTTGTAATGTTTATTTGTTCATGATGGACTGAATTCGCTTCAAAGCTTCTTCCAGTTGAGGCTCTTTGGCACAGAGAGAAATGCGGATATACCGTTTCCCGTTGCTCCCGAAAATGAATCCCGGAGTGATGAACACGCGGGCTTCGTGCAATACTTTTTCGGTCAACTCTTCCACGTCGGCATAGTGGTCTGGGATACGTCCCCACAAGAACATACCTACTTGTTCAGTGTCGAATGTACATCCCAAGGTACGCATGATTTCTTCAGCGAGTTTCCGGCGGCGTGCGTAGGTCTGGATATTGGCTTCTTCATGCCATTCTGCGCTGTTTCGGTAAGCTTGTGCGGCTGCCAGCTGCAACGGACGGAAGGTACCGGAGTCGATGTTGCTCTTGATTTTCAGAATCCACTGTACGAAAGTGGCATTGGTAGCCAGCATACCCACACGCCATCCCGGCATGTTGTGACTCTTGCTCATGGAGTTGAATTCGATGCAGCATTCTTTAGCTCCCGGCACGTTCAGGATACTGATGGGCTTACGGTTCAAAATGAAGCTGTACGGGTTGTCATTTACGATGACAATCTGGTGACGGCGTGCAAAATCTACCAGTTTCTCGTAGAGTTCCATGGTGGCATTGGTACCGGTCGGCATATTGGGATAGTTGGTCCACATGATTTTTACCCGACTTAAATCCATCTTTTCCAGCTCCTCGAAGTCCGGTTGCCAGTGATTGTCTTCCCGCAGGTTGTAGTTCACGATTTCACTTCCCAAAATCTTGTTTAGCGAGGTGTAAGTAGGGTATCCCGGATTAGGAACCAATACTTGGTCGCCGGGGTTTACCAATGCCAGTGTGACGTGAAGGATACCTTCTTTGGAGCCGATAAGCGGCTGGATTTCGGTTGCTGGGTCCAAATCCACATTATACCATCTTTTGTACCAGTCGGCCATGGCCTTGCGCAGTTCCGGTATGCCTACTGTAGGCTGGTAGCCGTGTGCGTCAGGTTTGCGGGCGTTTTCACACAGCACGTTGATGGTTTCTTCTGAAGGTGGCATGTCAGGACTTCCGATTCCTAGGCTGATGACATTCTTACCTTCGGCATTCATTTGTGCCACTTCTTTCAGCTTCCGGCTGAAGTAGTATTCGCTGACACTGCTCAGTCGGCTGGCTGGCTCTATCTTATATGGTTGATTCTCCTTCTGCATATTCTCCTAAAATTTTAAGTGCTTTGGTTAATGGTATTACTGCGTCAATAGATTGTTTGTATCTCAAATAGTCGTTGAACATTACATCTACGTAGAACAGGTATTCCCATTCCCGCCCGATGATGGGCAATGACTGTATCTTGGTCAGGTTGATGTGATAGAATGAAAAGATGGACAATACTTGCGAAAGACTTCCCTCGTTGTGTGGAAGTGAGAACACGATGTTGGCCTTGTTGATTTTTGAACGGTCTTTCAGTTCGTCGGCCATCCAGGGGTCGCATACAACCAGGAAACGGGTAAAATTATGCTTGTTGGTTTCAATGCCCTCTTGTAGGATTTTCATGCCGTAAAGTTCAGCCGCATATTTGGAGCAGATGGCGGCATGTCCTTTCAATCCCTTTTCCTTGATGTCGCGTGCACTACCTGCAGTATCTTCCGTTTCTACTACTTTCAGTTGGGGATGATGTTGAAGGAAATCCCTGCATTGTGCCAGTGCTACTGGATGAGAGTTTACTTCTGTCAGTGTGCTCCAGTCCTCACCAGGCAGACACATGATGCTGTGGCTGATACGCAGTTTGTGTTCTCCGATAATCGTTGCTCCACTGTCTCTGAGCAATTCGTAATTGTGAAGGAGGCTTCCAGCAATCGTATTCTCGATGGCAATCATTCCGATGATGCTACTGTCTTTCCGTAAGGTTTCAAACACATCTTCAAATGTGTTGCAGCAAATCAGTTCGATTTCTTCATCTTTGAAAAACTTATGGGCCGCGATATCGTGATACGAGCCCGGAACTCCTTGTATGGCTATCTTCTTCATCTTTTGTGTAACTATAAAAAAAGTCCCGCTCCATTGAAGCGGGACTTTGTATTATCATTTCATTCTTGTTTTCTCTATTACCGTATGCATGCAAACTCCC
>NZ_DBEXBB010000245.1:0-12299 GCF_048170425.1 Phocaeicola sp. | reverse complement strand
TTCTTCCTGCCGCAGAATTTGTATATTATAAAAGAGGCTTGTTTGAATTGTATGGAACGGCTGCTGCCGGTGTGAACCTGAGTCGTCACAAAGAAACAGCTTTGACGGATGCCGGAAAGAAGGTTGCTAAGAAAGCAGATTTGAGCGCTTCGTTCGCTTATCAGGTAAATCCGATAGCCTTGAGGGTAGGAAATGAACGGATTGGCGGTTTTGTAGAAGCCGGATTAGGAAATAAAGGCTTCTTGACAGCTGGTGTAAGTTTGAAATTCTGATAATTCGTATTGACGGAATCATGATAATGAGAGCCGATAGAAAGGACATATTCAAATCCCGGTTTCAGGAACATTATTCAAGGCTGTGCCGTATAGCCTATGGATATGTTTCTGACCAGGACGACGCGGAAGATATTGTGCAGGAACTGTTTATCAGCGTATGGAACAAACGACTGGATGACATGCCTGAGAAGGAGTTTGCTGCCTATATGACTACTTCCGTGAGAAACAGTTGCGTATCCTTTCTGCGGAAGCGTAAGGAAGATACGGTGTCGATAGATGCTCATCCGGCTTCTGCCAGTTGTATGCCGGATGAAACTCCTGAAGGAGGTAAGACGCTTCAGGATATATTGGACTCGGCACTGGAGACTCTTCCTCCCAGATGCAAGGACGTTTTTTTACTGGCCAAGCTTCAGGGATTGAAATATCGTGAAATAGCTGAGAAGTTGGAGGTGTCAGAGAAAACAGTGGAAAACCAGATGACAAAGGCTATCAGGTTGCTTCGTACGTATGTGGCAGCGCATGGTGCGCTATTGGTAACGGTGACTGCCATTATTTTGTCCATTATTATAAATTGTGAATAAGACCATGAATAACAAGGAAAATATAGACCAACTGCTAGCCCGTTATTTTGTGGGTGAACCGCTAAGTCTTGTTCAGCAAAAGGAACTGGACACATGGATTGCGGCTCATCGACAAGAGTTTGAACAGATGTGCAAGCTGATTCATGCTCCGGTAAAAACTGCGGAAGAAATTCATTTTGATACGGGTAAAGCCTGGACCAAAATCGAGCCGCGTCTGGAAAGCCGGACACGGCCAATGTCATTCGAACGGAAGGTTACCTTTTTCCTTTCTGTGGCAGCTTCGTTATTGGTGTTGCTGGGTATCGGTGCCTTTTATCTTTTCCGTACACCGGCGGAAGAGGGATTGTATTATGCTAATGAGGAAAATTCAATAAAACAGATACTTCTGCCCGACAGTTCTGAGGTTATTTTATATCCTGAAGCTACATTGTCTTATTATTTTTCGGATAAAGGAAAAGGAAGGATGACCACATTGACAGGGAAGGCTTTCTTTCAGGTGAAAAAGATGCATGGAATTCCTTTCAGGGTAAAAACCGATTTTCTGGATGTGGAAGTGCTTGGTACTTCGTTCCTGGTAGACGCGGCGCAGAAAGAAAAAGCCGGAGTGTTTGTGAAAACCGGAAAGGTGCGTGTGGAAGCCGCTGAACATGAAGTGGTGATTCAGGCCAATGAAAAGGCGGAACTGAAAGGGAACATGCTGAAAGCGGATACGATTCTTCGTCCGCAGGATGTATTCGGCGTGGATGATTCGGTACTGGTTTTTGAGCAGGCACCTATTACGGAAGTGGTGAAGATAATTCGGGAAAAAACTGGCATACAGATTGATTTGGCCAAAGGTCTGGAGAAAAACCTGATAACTACCCGGATAAACAGTAATGAGCCGGACATAGCCGGAGAACTGGCTTTTCTCTGTGGGTGTAAATGCGAGACATTGGTGAAAGGAAAACATTACAGGTTATATGAAAAGTAAGTGGCTGCTCTTTTTGCTGTGGATGTGCGTGGTTGCGCGACCGGAAGCATGGGGGCAGGAAGTAAAATCAGTGAATACGGTAGCGGAAGAGTGGATACAGGTGAACTCCTCTTCCGCTACCGTATTGCAGTGGTTTGAATGGATTGAAAAAAGTACGGGAATCGTACTTTCATATAATCCTGCACAGATGGAGTTAGGTGAGGTGTGCCGGATAGAGCCGGGAGGGAAAATGACGGTAGAAGAACTTTTGCATCGCATCCTTTCCGGTTATCAGGTGAAAATCGCTTTTGTACCTCCCCGGAAACTGGTTATTCATGTACGGAAGATTGAAAGTTTTGATGTCAGCGGTACGGTATGCGAAGAGGACAGCGAAGAACGTTTGTACGGAGCCGTCGTTATATTGGAGGATAAGGATGGAAAGCAATGGAATACTATTTCGAATGGAAAGGGTATTTTCCGTCTGCATGTACCCGAAGGAGCATACATGTTGAAAACTTCTTATATGGGGTATATTCCACAGGTACAGCCGGTCCGGGTGGCGAGGGACTGTTTTATCCGTACCCGTTTGAAACCGCTGGCGTTTGAGATAGAAGAAATCACCGTGGAGTCGGACAAACGGGAAAATGAACTGGGAGAACTGACTCCATCCAATTTACTGGCTTTTAGTGGAGGAGACTTGTTCTCGCAGATATGGATTCTGCCGGGGGTGACTTCTTCCCTGGCCGGACAGAATTTTATGGTCGACGGGGGAGGATATGATGAGAATCAGTTGCTGCTGGACGGTGTGCCGGTTTTTCATCCCGGACATTTCAGTTCGCTTTTACCTGTGTTCAACGGGGATGCAGTGAAGAATATGGTCTTTCATAAAGGTTTTTTCCCAACTCCTTTGGAGGGACGGATTTCGTCGGTCACGGAGGTAAACCTGAAAGAGGGAAATAAAAAGGAGCATGTGCGCACCTTGACATTGGACATGCCGGCCGCCTCCGTCATGCTTGAGGGGCCACTTATCAAAAATAAACTGTCGTACATGGTCGGGGCACGCAGAAGCTGGCTTGATTTTTTCGATAGTCTTTTGTCGGAAGGAAATCGATTGAACCATTCCACTTATGATTATAATGCCAAGCTGTCGTATAACTTGTCTCCCGTTACTACAATGAATTTCCTGGCATACGGTGCCCGGGATGATTTTCATTTGCCTCTCCAGGAAAACGGTGAAAATGTGTCGGTGCTGCGTTGGGACAATCAGGCTTATCAGCTCTCGTTTGCCACACAGAAGGGAAGACTGGGAAATTCGACGGCAGTATTTTATTCTGCTTATACCAATCGGGCTTATATGGGAGAGATAAAAGAGGATACGGACGGGTATGTACATAGTGGCATTAAGTCGCTCAATGTGACTACGGATTTTAACTATTCGCTTGAAAATCTCTATCATGCGCGCTGGGGGGTGAAATATGCGTATGAAGTCTACGATTTGGTTTCACAAGGTGAGGAGATGCGGGTACGGCATGAGCCGGTGAATCAGGTGTCGGTTTATTATGATAACCTGTTGCGCATTTCACCGGAATTTTCAGTACAGGTGGGTGTGCATGGAGTGGCCTATTGCCCACAGCACCACCGGTCATACTATAGTATTCAGCCACGTCTGTCGGTGAAATACTTCCCGTCGGAAAGGAATCTGCTTTATCTGAACTTTTCGAAGATGGAGCAGTTTTATCATTTCCTTCGTTTCGACAGCTTCTCTTTGCCCACAGACTTCAGAATGCCCAGCATTGACGGTTTCAAGCCTCGCTCTTCTGAACATTATGAGATGGGGTGGAAGCATTTTATGGATTCGGGGCAGTGTGAGGTTTCTGTATATTATAAAACGAGAAGGAATGTGCTGGCTTTTCGTCCGAACACATGGGTTGAAGATGAGAGCTGGCAGAAATACTTGATGGTAGGTAATGGAGACAGTTATGGGGTGAAAGGGTATTTATATCAGCGTTGGAAGCGTTGGAGCCTACAATTGTCGTATGCCTACTCCCGGAGCCGGGAGTGGTTTGGTGAGTTGCCGGAAAAAGGAAAGATGCCCTCTTTGTACGATGTACCCCATCAGTTGGGAGGAGCTTTGTCGTATCAGCTGACGACTCGTTCTTCTTTTTCCGTAGGAGGTATGATGCGTTCCGGAAAAGTCCGCTTCTTGAATGAAGATTATGAGCCCTTGTCGGTAGCAGAATTTCGTGAACAGCGTGAGCCGTTGAATTATCGGGTGGATGTGGGCTATTCTTACCGGAAATCATTCGGCGAGAAATTGCTCTTGCTTCGTCTGGGTGTGTATAATGTTGTGGGAAACCCTTCCGAAGAGGAAATTTTGAGTTTTTATTCCGTGCACTGGAGAGGAAATTGTTTGCCGTACGGAAGCATCAGCTTCAAATTTTAAGGAAGAGTTGCTGCGGTATTCTTCGTTTTTTGTGTGCATATTCAAACGAGATTGCTTATTTTTGCAGCATCTATTGATGAGACAATGAGTATAAAAGAGCTTCAAGAGGTATATGCCAAGCATCCCAATGTGACAGGCTTGGCTTCTTTACGTAAAAATAAGGATATAAAGACTGTTTATTTGGAAGGTATGCACGGTTCGTGTGCTTCCTTGTTTGCTTCGGCATCGATTAGGACGATACCGGGAATTCATGTGTTTATACTGAACGATTTGGAGGAAGCCGGGTATTTTTATCATGACCTGGTGCAGGTGGACGGAGAGGCTGATATCTTGTTTTTCCCGTCTTCTTACCGTCGTGCCATCAAATACGGGCAGAAAGATGCAGCCAATGAAATTCTTCGCACGGAAGTGCTGAGCAGACTGGAGCAGAAGAAGCCGGTCACGGTAGTCACTTATCCGGAGGCTTTAGCGGAGAAAGTGGTTTCTCGGAAACGGCTTTCAGATGCGATGCTGACGCTGAAAGTGGGACAGCAGGAAGATACGGTCAAACTGATGGAGACGCTTTCCAAGTATGGGTTTGAGCATGTGGACTATGTCTATGAGCCGGGACAGTTTGCTTTGCGCGGCAGTATTCTTGACGTGTATTCTTTTGCGTCGGAATATCCTTATCGAATTGACTTTTTTGGAGATGAGATTGACAGCTTGCGTACATTTGAAGTAGAAACTCAGTTGTCGAAGGAAAAAAAAGATTCCATTTGTATTGTACCTGAACTTTCGGGGACGGAAGGGGCAGATATCTGTTTCCTGGATTTTGTGGATAAGGAGGCTACGCTGTGGGTAAAAGATTTGCTCTGGGTACGTGAACGTATTCAGGCCGTACACGATGAGGCGGTTTCTCCTCAGGCACTGAAGGCGTATGAAGGCGAGCAGACGGAACTGATGAATTTGTCCAAAAAACTGATTGATGGAGCAGAGTTTACGGTGCGTGCCCTTGATTTCTTCCGGATAGATTTCGGACATAAGGCCTTAGGAACTCCGCAGGCACGCTTGTCGTTCGAGACATCCGTACAACCTATTTTCCACAAGAATTTTGATTTGGTTGCAAGTTCTTTCACCGATTTCCTGCAACGGAAATACCGTCTGTATATTTGTTCGGACAGTATGAAGCAAACGGAACGTCTGAAAGATATATTCAAGGAAAGAGGCGATGACATTACCTTTGAACCGGTAGACCGTACGTTGCATGAAGGGTTTGTGGATCATGCGTTGCGGATTTGCGTGTTTACGGACCATCAGATTTTCGACCGCTTCCATAAATACAACCTTCGCAGTGACAAGGCGCGTAGTGGAAAAGTGGCATTGTCGCTCAAGGAACTGAATATGTTTGAACCGGGCGATTATGTGGTACATATCGACCACGGTATCGGACGCTTTGCAGGACTGGTGCGTATTCCGAACGGAAACACTACGCAGGAGGTCATCAAACTGGTGTATCAGAATGAGGATGTGGTGTTTGTATCCATTCATTCATTACATAAAATTTCCAAGTACAAAGGGAAAGAAGGAGAACAGCCCCGTATCAGTAAGCTGGGAACAGGAGCCTGGGAAAAAATCAAGGAACGGACAAAAACGAAAATCAAGGATATTGCCCGTGATTTGATTAAACTTTATTCTCAGCGTAAACAGGAGAAAGGGTTTAAATATAGCCCGGACAGCTTTTTGCAGCACGAGCTGGAAGCCAGTTTCTTGTATGAAGATACTCCAGACCAGTTGAAGGCTACTCAGGAAGTAAAGGCGGACATGGAAAGTGATAAGCCGATGGACCGTCTCGTCTGTGGTGACGTGGGTTTTGGTAAGACCGAGGTCGCTATCCGTGCCGCATTTAAGGCGGTGACCGACAACAAGCAGGTGGCGGTGCTGGTGCCGACTACGGTATTGGCTTATCAACATTTTCAGACTTTTAAGAAACGTCTGGAGGATATGCCTTGTAAGGTGGAATACCTGAGCCGGGCACGTACGGCAAAGGATACAAGCCGTATTTTGAAAGAGTTGGCCGATGGAAAAATCAATATCCTTATCGGTACGCATAAGATTATCGGCAAAAGTGTCAAATTCAAGGATTTGGGTTTGCTTATCATTGACGAGGAGCAGAAGTTTGGTGTAAGCGTGAAGGAAAAACTTCGCCAGCTGAAGGTCAATGTAGATACGTTGACACTGACGGCAACTCCTATTCCGCGTACCCTTCAGTTCTCTTTGATGGGAGCCAGAGACTTGTCGGTCATCCAGACACCTCCTCCCAACCGTTACCCTATTCAGACGGAAGTGCATACATTCAATGAAGAAATTATATCCGAAGCCATCAATTTTGAAATGAGCCGCAACGGGCAGGTTTTCTTTGTGAACAACCGTATTCAGAATCTGGTGGAACTGAAGGCAATGATTCAACGGAATATACCTGATTGCCGGGTATGCATCGGTCATGGACAGATGCAGCCGGAAGAGTTGGAGAAGATTATTTTTGACTTTGTCAACTATGATTATGATGTGTTGTTGGCCACGACGATTATTGAAAGTGGCATTGACATTCCTAATGCCAATACCATTATTATCAATCAGGCGCAGAATTTTGGATTGAGTGACTTGCATCAGATGCGCGGACGAGTGGGACGAAGCAATAAGAAGGCTTTCTGTTATTTGTTGGCTCCTCCTTTGTCATCGCTTACTCCAGAGGCCAGACGCCGTTTGCAAGCCATTGAGAATTTCAGTGATTTGGGAAGTGGTATTCACATTGCCATGCAGGATTTGGACATCCGTGGGGCTGGAAATATGCTGGGTGCAGAGCAGAGCGGTTTTATTGCTGATTTGGGATATGAGACTTATCAGAAGATTCTGAATGAAGCGGTTACTGAACTGAAGAACGAGGAATTTGCCGATTTGTATGCAGAGGAAATCAAAGCAGGTGAAGAAAAAATCAGTGGAGAGGAGTTTGTGGATGAATGTACGGTAGAAAGTGATTTGGAACTGCTCTTCCCGAATGAATACATTCCGAGCAGCAGTGAGCGAATGTTGCTGTACCGGGAACTGGACAAGCTTGAACTGGATAAGGATGTGGAAGCATTTAAAGTCAAGCTGATTGACCGTTTCGGAAAAATACCACCAGAAGGTGAAGAGTTGCTGCGTATTGTTCCGTTGAGACGTTTAGCCAAGCGTTTGGGAGTGGAAAAAGTGGTATTAAAGGTAGAACGGATGACGCTCTACTTTGTCAGCAACTTGGATAGTCCGTATTATCAGAGTGTGGCTTTCGGAAAATTTATTGATTACATGGCCAAGAACCCTCGTTATTGCAATCTGAGAGAGCAGAATGGGCGTCGTAGTATGGTGGTATCGAAGGTGACTGATGTGCGGAGTGCGGTAAGTATCTTGCAGGAAATTTTCAGTATAGAAGAAAAGTAGCCGGTTTCTTAAAGGAGTGATAAGGGAGCATTTCAGGATATTGGGTAAAACTGCTGCTGAATGAGTGTGAAGTTGCACTTCTCTTGTGGATAAATGTCTTTCCTTATTATCATGGACACAGATGTAAGGGAATGCTGGAAGGAGGTCATAAAGGGAATTATCTTTCCTGAAATAAAGGATAAATAATCATATTTGTAATATGTCTGTAAAAAGAGGTATTTGCGGGGTGAACCTGAAAATACCTCTTTTTTATTGTCAAGAATATCACGTGTAAATGTAACACAATAGAAATCTCTATGCAATACCTATGAAAATCACATGGGATACTTTTGCAGCAAATAAGGAAAACAAATGAAGTCTAAGATTGTATTGGTGTTATTATCACTGGTATCGACAGGATTGCAAGCCGGTGTGGTGAAAGGAAAAATTAAGGATGCGCAGACTGGAGAAGAGATTATCGGTGCATCGGTAATTGTGAAGGAAGACCCTGGAAAAGGAACGGTAACCGGACTGGACGGAAGTTTTAATTTGTCGGTAAACAGAGACAAATATACGCTGGTCTGTTCTTATGTGGGCTATAAAAAATATGAAGTCAGCATAGCAGCAGATAAGAAAGAAATTGTAATTCCTTTGAAGAGTGATGACGTCGCTTTGGATGAAGTGGTTGTGGTAGCTTCTAATCCGGGAAGAACTGAAGCGGGTGCAAGAGGCATTGAACGTCAGGCGATGAACGTGGTGAATGTCATGAGTGCTAAGGCGATAGAACTATCTCCGGATATTACAGTGGCCAACGTGATTCAGCGAATGTCCGGTGTGACAATTGAACGTAACAGTAGTGGTGAAGGACAGTATGCCATTCTTCGCGGTATGGATAAGCGCTACAACTATACATTGGTGAACGGAGTGAAAATTCCGAGTCCGGACAACAAAAACCGTTTTGTGCCGCTGGATATTTTCCCGTCAGAAATGCTGGACCGTCTGGAAGTAACCAAATCTTTGACCGCTAATATGGAAGGTGACGGAATAGGAGGAGCGGTCAATTTGATTATGAAGGATGCACCTTCTGAACGTCAGTTTACGGCAAATCTGTCAACCGGTTACAATGCAATGTATTTTGACCGTGATTTCCAGTCGTTCAATCATGGGGCAATTGTAAAGAAATCTCCTTACGAACAGATGGGAATGCCGGAAGACAGCCGTGTGACAATGGATAACTTTACGACAGATAATCTGCGGATGAAATGGAACAAGCCATTGCCAGATTTGACTGCCGGACTATCTTACGGTGACCGGTTCTTTCACAATAAATTGGGTGTGATGCTGGCTGGTAGTTACCTGAATACGTATAGAGGAAAAGAAAGCCAGCTGTATTATCAGCCGGGAACAACCCACAATGGTATCGAATACCGAAATTATTCTTCGCAACAGACTCGTATCGGGGCACATGCCAAACTGGATTATCATATTAAAACCAATCATAAGCTGACTTGGTATAATGGTTATATGGATATGAGGGAAGCGGAAGTACGTGATGGACGTGATGATAAGGAAGGAGCCGTACGTATGAAATGGAATCATCAGTACATTATCAATTCTACGCTGAAAGGTGAGCATGCTTTTCTGGAAGGCGGTTTGTTGCGCTTGAATTGGTCGGCTGTACTTTCAAAGGCATATAGTGAAACACCGGATAATGCAGAAATCTTTTTGCTTGGTAATCATGTACAGACTTCTGGAGCAGCAATCCGTCGTTGGGAACACAACTCCGATAAAGACAAGGCAGGATACCTTGATTTGATGTATAAGTTGAAACTGGATGGAGGTTCTGTATTCGACTTTTCAGTAGGAGGTATGTACCGTGATAAGAAACGTGACAGCTTTTTCAATGAATATACTTTTAACTCTGCTACGGGAGTGAAAGATCCGCAGTATCAGGGAGAGGACTGGAATAACTACGATGAAATCTTGTTTACCCCGCTTAAATACGGTAACATCAGTGACCCGTTAAACTATGATGCCACTGAAAAGATTGGTGCAGGATATGGAATGGTGAAATACACATACCAGAAATGGGAATTTATTGCCGGAGTTCGTGTGGAACATACCAATCAAGGTTACACTTTGAAGTTTCCTACAGAAAATACAGATCCTGAAGGATACCAGAAATATACGGATGTATTGCCGAGCTTCCATGCAAAATATGGAGTACATAAAAATGCGAACCTGCGTTTCTCGTATGCCCGTTCCATCAATCGTCCCAGTTTCTTTGAGATTGTTCCTTACAGCATTATCAATGAAGATTATAAGGAAAAAGGAAATCCGGATTTGAAGCATACGGTAGCCGATAACCTCGATTTGCGTTATGAATTCTTCCCGAAATCATCCGAGCAGTTCATGGTGGGTATGTTTTACAAGAAACTGAAGAATCCGATTGAATATGGATTGCTGAATGAAGGACAGGATACCTATTATAAGCCGATGAATTTTGGTAATGCAACCAACTTGGGAGTAGAAGTGGATGTAATGAAATATTTCAATTGGTTTGGAATAAAAGCCAATTATACTTACACGCATTCTTCCATTACGACCGAAAAGCGAATTATGGACGGAAATGATGTGGAAGCATGTACTCAGACACGTCCGTTGTTTGGTCAGGCTGCCCATGTAGCTAACCTGTCATTGCTGTTCAAAAGTACGAAATATGGCTGGGAAGGACAGATTGCCGGAAGTTATACCGGAAAGCGTTTGAGTGATATTTCTAACTGGTATGATGATGATATTTGGGAAGATGGTTATATGCAGTTGGATGCTTCTGTAGAAAAAAGCTTTAAGAATGGTATCAGCCTTTTTGCCAAGGCATCTAACTTGCTGGATACTCCTTTACTTCGCTTTATTCAGAGTGGCTCTCGTACGGAAAATGTCAACTCTGAACGTAACGATGGCAATGTGATAGAACGTAAGGAATGGCACGGACAGTCATTTATGCTGGGAATCAGATACAAACTATAATAAAGAGATAAAGAACTATATTGACTAACATTTCTAAATTATTACAAAATGAAACTGAAAAATTATTTGTTGGCCGGCACGGCTCTGATAGCATTGTCCTTTATGGCAGCTTGTACAGAAGAAGACCCGATTGCAAATGGGGATGGAACAGAGACTCCCGGAAACAATGATGATGGAAATAACGATGAAAATACCGATGGTGGAAATGGAGAGACAACTGGCGACATCATTGTCTGGCCTACAGATACGATAGTAAATCTGACTAGCCATTACACAGTCCCCGAAGGTAAAAGCCTTGTAATCAAAGAAGGTGTGAAAATTATTGTAAGTACAGCGGGAGTAGGAGCCAATCATGTTCCGGTAGAGTTCACTGTAAACGGAAACTTGTATTGTGAAGGTACTGCTGAAAAGCCTATCTTGTTCTCTGTTCCGGAAGATGAACGTACAGAAGAAAATATTTTTGCAGGTCTTTGGGGAGGTATTGTGGCTTCATCCACTTGTGAGGAAATGTTGATTGACCATACAATCATTGAGTACACAGGAGGTCAGGTTGTAGAAGGTTCTCCTGCTGCTGCAACTGAAGTGTATACCGCTGGAGATGATGCATATCCGCAGATTACAACCAATAATATCAATGGACATTATGTCATTACCAACTCTGTATTGCGTAACGGCTGGTCAGATGGTATTTATCTGATGGGTGGAAATGCCATTATTGCTAACAATGTGTTTGCTGCAAACGGATATGATGGTGCAGAAGCTGTAAACGTAAAAGCAGGATGTGTGGTCGATGTAGCTGGAAACGTAATGTTTAGCCCGAACACCAACGGCTTGAAACTCTCCAGCTCAGGTCAGAGTGAAACACGTGGTATGGCAAAAATCCAGGCATACAACAATACCATTATCAATGCAGGGTGGCGTCGT
Source organism: Phocaeicola sp. (assembly GCF_048170425.1). Lineage (GTDB taxonomy): Bacteria > Bacteroidota > Bacteroidia > Bacteroidales > Bacteroidaceae > Phocaeicola. Next base: position 668 of record NZ_DBEXBB010000245.1, on the reverse strand, counting down.
GACGGTGAAAAAGGCGGATGTGTCTATGTGGAAAAGAATGCACTGGTCAATGTGTTCAATAACCTGATGGTGAACTGCAAGTTCAGAGCCATGACTCCTAGTTTTGATATTCCTAATGATCCGGAAGAAGGATACAATGATAAGTCGGTTATTGACTATAACTACTATGCTTCAGGAACACAGAAAAGTGACGTTGTGTTTGCAGATGAGTCGGGTGTGGCTTACTCTTGGGAAGGATATGCTTATGCACATGAAGATTATAATGAAGGAGTAGTAGATGCAAACAGTGTAATTACAAAAACACAGGATGCATGTGCGACTAATAATCCGGAATTTGTGAACTATCCGATTAATGAAGTCGGGCTGACTGATTATGTATATCAGGATACATGGGACTTCCATGTACAGGCTGGCTCACCGGTGCTGACTGGTGCTTACAATGATAATGATGCAGCTATGCAGCCTTATTTCTCAGCAGGTCTGGAAGTAAATGGAGTGACTTATACCTCTCCGAAAGTGGAAGCTCGCTTCGGAGCGTACGGTACAAAATAATAAAATCCTTTTCTAGGTTTTGTTAAGGCAGTTGTGAAACTGCATTTTTCCTTAGACGAATAAGTCCGGACTCTTTTGTTTCGGACTTATTTTTTGAAAATTTTCAGCAGAGGATT
>NZ_DBEXBB010000244.1:0-6805 GCF_048170425.1 Phocaeicola sp. | reverse complement strand
TTCTGTACAAGGATTAGGATATGGATGTCAGGTTATTGATGCACGTGATGGATCTTTGATTTCTGCTCATGGAGCTGGAAAACGTGGTGATGTGGGACGTTGTATTGTAGCAGACGTAGATCCTGATAGTCCGAATATGGAATATTGGTCTTCGATGAATTCTGGAATGTATAATTGTGGAGGTCCTACAGATGTACCTGTAAGCTCTGATATGCCTACTGGTATTGGTGGTGGTACACTATATAATGCGGCAATTTGGTGGAGTGGAGAGTTGACACGTGAGTTGTTTGACCGTGCCTTGATTGTAAGCTATAAAGCTAATCCGAGAACGAACAAGAACCGTCTTGTGAATTTTGCAACTGGATATGGAAGTAATGAAGGTAATCATAGTACAAAATATAATCCTTGTTATTACGGTGATTTCCTGGGCGACTGGCGTGAGGAAGTAATAATGGGCTCTTCAGACCATTCTGCGATTTATATTTTCTCTACGAATTATCCTACAGAGCATCGTTTCCCTCATCTCATGACAGATCATACTTATGACATGAGCCAGGCGATGCAGAATATAGGTTATAATCAACCTACTCATTTAGGTTATTATATTGGCAATAAATAATAGTTAAACAAAAGTTAGTTAGATTTCGGTTGGTGTGTGAGCAAGTGATTGTGTGGACGCCAGCCATTTTTATTTTGTATAATAACAACAGAGACTATTTCTTGGCAAAAAGAAATAGTCTCTGTTGTTGTTTGATTGAATAAGGCAGTATTTTAAATGCCTCTTTCCTTGATGATTCCGTTCTGGTAAGCTACCAACAGTTTCTTTAAATCTTCAATTTGTACCATCAATTCGCGCCCTTTGTCGGTATCTTTTACCATCATGCGCTGACTACTTAATTCTACGATTTGGGTAGTCGACTTAATGTCTTGGCCTTCTTCAATGGCTTTTTGAGTAGAAGTGAAGGGCTCGTGTTGTACAAGTTGGAAACCGCGTGAGTGGTACACCAATGTGTAGCCTGCAATACCCGTTTCTGGTTGGTAAGCCTTGGAGAATCCTCCGTCGATAACCATCAGTTTACCGTTGGCCTTAATCGGTTTCTCTCCTTTGACCGCTTTGACCGGTACATGTCCGTTGATGATGTGACGGTGTTCTCCTTCCACGCCGAATTCATCCAGAATCATGTTGCAAATATCTTCACGGTCGCGCAAGGTGTAATAATAACCTTTCACTTCTTTATGAGTTTCCTTGTCGGTCAGGAAATAACGTTCGAAGGTAGCCATTTTACTTTTGTCAAAGGCAGGAGAGTTTTTTCCGCACCACAGGTACCAGATGAAATCTCTGGCAAACGCTTTTTCCGGATTATCTTCTTCTGCAAAATAAGCTGTACGGATAAGCTGGCCTACGCGCTTGAGTAGGGCTTCTCCCTTGTATTTCTTTCCAAGGATGTCTACTTCCTTGAGTGTTCCGTCGGCATTCATCGGCATAGAAGCATGGAAGAGCAGGTTGGAGTTGCACACATTGTACATGCATCCGTAACGGAAAATGCATTTCATGTGCTTGCGCAACTTTTCGCTTCCCGTGAAAGATTTGTGCAATTTCTGTACGATTTCCTCTTCTTCTTCCGTCAACTGGTATGGGTTTTCCGGGTCGATGGTTGGGAACAGGCAGTCGCGCATTTCATAATCTTTTCCGTCAAGCTGGAATACTTTCCGCTTGAAGTCGATGTGGTGCAACAGCAGACGGTTGTCCATGTCGAATTCCGGATGACGCCGGATGGCAGCAGCTTCCAGCTTGAACTGGATAATGGTGATGGCCTTGTGCATCTGTGATATGAGCCGCAAGGTCTTATCATTGTATGAACTGCTTTCGGGGGCTATTTTAGGAGCAAAGTATTCGCATGGGTCGTTGGCGTATGCTTCCATGGCAAAGGTAGCCAGCGGAAGCAGGTTGATGCCGTATCCGTCTTCCAATGCCGGAAGGTTACCGTAGCGCATGGCCAGGCGCAGTACGTTGGCAATACAACAGTCATTTCCTGATGCGGCGCCCATCCAGAGGATGTCGTGATTACCCCATTGGATGTCGAAGTTATGGTAGTCACAAAGTGTGTCCATAATGATATGAGGACCAGGACCACGGTCAAAAATATCTCCTAAGATATGCAGCGAGTCAATGGTCAGCCGCTGTATCAAGTTACACAGTGCAATGATGAAGTCGTCGGCACGGCGTGTGTCGATGATGGTACGGATAATGACATTGATGTAAGCTTGCTTGTTGGGATCCATGGGGCTTTCGTGAAGTAATTCCTGAATGATGTAGGAGAATTCTTCAGGCAACGCCTTGCGTACCTTTGAACGTGTATATTTGGATGATACATTCTGGCAGACTTTTACCAGCTGGTTCAGGGTGATGACATACCAGTCTACAAGATCTTTTTCCACCTCTTTCACTAGTTGTAACTTCTGTTCCGGATAATATATCAGCGTACAGAGTTCCTTTTTCTCCATTTCGCGGAGGTTGTTGCCGAAAATCTCGTTTACCTTCCGTTTGATAGCTCCGGAAGCATTGCGGAGCACATGCTGGAAGGCTTCATATTCCCCATGCAGATCGGCTAAGAAATGTTCTGTTCCTTTCGGAAGGTTCAGAATAGCCTCCAGATTGATGATTTCCGTGCTGGCTGCAGCCAGGTTAGGGAAATCGTGTGAAAGAAGTTCCAGGTAGCGGATGTCCTTCTGTATCATTTCCGGGGTAATTTGTTTGTAGGTTTTCATGATATTGAGTGATTTAAAAGTTTCTATAAAAACAACATGAGCACTAGCTGTGAGATGATGACGCGGGTAAACATTCCGAGAGGGTAGACCGTTGCGTAGCTTACCGAAGGTTCATCTCCTGGAATAATGTCGTTGGCATAGTTCAGTGCCATTGGGTTAGCCATACTCCCACAGAGCATGCCGCATGTATTGCCAAAGTCCATTTTGCACAGACGAAGGGATACTAAAGCCATGATAACGACAGGAATAAAGGTTATCAGGAATCCGATTCCTACCCACAAGGCTCCTTCCGGACGCATAACTGTTTCAAAGAAATGTGCTCCGGCATCCAATCCAAGACAAGCTAGGTAAAGAGACAATCCGATGCCTCGGAGCATCAGGTTGGCACTGCGGGTGGTATAGGTCACAAGGTGCAGACGAGGCCCATAGGATCCAATCAGGATACCGATTACAATTGGTCCGCCTGCCAATCCCAGCTTGACAGGTGAACTGATACCTGGAATGGCAATAGGGATGGACCCTACGATGAGTCCCAGTATGATACCGATAAAAATAGAGGCTAAATTAGGGTCTTTAAGTGTTTTTACTGTATTCCCTAGTACTTTTTCTACATTCTGAATGGCTGCCGCTTCACCTACTACAGTCAGGCGGTCACCTAGTTGCAGCACCAGTCCCGGAGTGGCCAGTAGTTGTACTCCGCTTCGTAGTACACGGCTGATGTTGATGCCATATGTGTTGCGCAGACGAAGTGAACCCAACTTTTTTCCGTTGATTTCCGATCGGGTTACGATAATGTGTTTGGATATAAGTTTACTGTCGATGGCATTCCAGTCAATGTCTTCTTTGTTCCAGTCCCGTTTTTCTTGTTCTCCGAAGAGAATGGTCAGCGTGGGTGCGTCTTTTTCGGTTGTGATAACTAAAATACGGTCGTTCTCTTTCAGTATTTTTTCAGAAGTCGGAATGCTGACCGTTCCTTCACGCCAGAGTCGGGAGATGACAAACTTGGGATAGCCCACCTGGGCAATATCCTGTATGCTTTTGTTGAAGATGGCTGGGTTATGTATTTGAAAAGTGGCGATGTATGTTTGGTTGGAGTCGTCATGCTCATGTTCCTGCATGTCAGACGGGCGTACAAAGAACTTTCTGATGACTACGATGGCTAATATAACTCCTACCACTCCGAGCGGGTAGGTCACGGCACAACTGAGGGCAGCTCCGCTGGTGGGCTCTCCTAATTGTTTTAATGTTTGCTGTGCGGCACCTAAGGCTGGGGTATTGGTGGTAGCTCCGCAAAGAATACCTACCATGTCGGGCAGACTGATGGGAGTGGTCATGCTCAGCATCACAGCCATTATTGTGCCAAGAAAGATTACTCCTAATCCTAACAGATTCAAGCGGTATCCGCCTCGCTGAAATGAACTGAAAAATCCTGGACCAACTTGTAGTCCTAGTGAATATACGAAAAGAACCAGTCCGAAACTTTCTGCGTAACTTAACATTTGCGGGTCAATGGCAAATCCAAGATGACCAGCCAGAATTCCGGTGAAGAATACAAAAGTGACTCCAAGGGAGATACCGCAGATATGAATTTTCCCTAATCCTAATCCGATTGCCGTAATCAACGATAGTATGATGACCGCCTGAAGAGCGGATTGTTCCACAAATAAATTAATTAGCCATTCCATGCTGCAAATATATATACTTTGTGGAAAATAATTCTTTTGTGTCAGACAAAATGTTAGAAAAAGTGTCCAGAAAAGAAATCCCCGAAAGGCTTTCAGGGCCAATCTAGCCGATAAAAGTCTTTCGGGGATGATAAAATAATGGTAAGACTTGTATTTCGGAAATTATCGAACGAACAACAGTTCGCGATATTTCGGGAGTGTCCACATCTGATCGTCGACAATCAGTTCCAGCTTGTCAATGTGGTAACGGATTTGTTCCAGCATCGGAGCAACTGTATCGTGATAAGCAATAGCTTTTTCACGTTCGCTGGTAATACGGTTAGCTACCTTGCGGGCTTCTACCATTTCATCCACATGCTTCTTGATGAAGGAAGTATGTTCTGAAATTTCCTTGATGATGGCTAAGTTCTCGGCAGACAGAGTCTGAGCTTCTTCTTCTGGGAACAGCGATTTCATTTTGTATGCATTGTCTATCAGTTTTGTCTGGTATTCAATAGCTACTGGAACTACATGATTCATGACCAGGTCACCTAATACACGGGCTTCAATTTGGATTTTCTTTGTGTACATATCCCATTTCACCTCGTTACGGGCTTCCAGCTCTTTACGGGTCATGACCCCTGTTGATTCGAACATGCGGATGCTTTCTGGTTTTAGGTAGTTATCGAAAATAACCGGACAGTTAGTTTCACAGTCCAGGCCGCGTCGTGCTGCTTCCACTTTCCATTCATCACTATATCCGTTGCCATCGAAGCGGATAGGCTTACATATCTTGATGCATTTGCGAACCACCTGAAGGATGGCTGAAATCTTAGGTTCTCCTTTTTCTATCAGTTCGTCTACTTCTTTCTTGAATTCAATGAGCTGTTCTGCTACAGCTGTATTCAAGGCAATCATGGCACTGGCGCAGTTCGCTTCAGAGCCTGGTGCACGGAATTCAAAGCGGTTTCCAGTGAAGGCGAAAGGAGAGGTACGGTTGCGGTCTGTATTGTCAATCAGCAGTTCCGGAATCTGGGGGATATCCAGTTTCATGCCTTGTTTGCCTCCCAAAGACACTAAATCGTCATTGGTGCTTTCTTCCAAGTGGTCGAGTACTTTACTAAGCTGTGTTCCTAAGAAAGAAGAAATGATGGCAGGAGGAGCTTCGTGACCACCTAGGCGGTGGGTGTTAGTAGCACTCATGATAGAGGCTTTCAGCAATCCGTTGTGGCGGTAAACAGCCATCAAAGTGTTTACCACGAAAGTGATGAAACGCAGGTTTTCTTCGGAAGTCTTTCCCGGAGCCATCAATAATGTACCGGTGTTGGTTCCAAGTGACCAGTTGTTGTGCTTACCGGAACCATTGACACCTTTGAACGGTTTTTCGTGAAGCAACACACGGAAACCATGGTTGCGTGCTACTTTTCGCATAAGTGACATAACCAGCATGTTGTGGTCAACTGCCAGGTTGCATTCTTCATAAATAGGAGCAAGTTCAAACTGATTCGGAGCTACCTCATTGTGGCGTGTCTTGACCGGAATGCCCAATTCCAGAGACTGGATTTCCAAATCTTTCATAAAGGCTGCTACACGGCTTGGAATGGCTCCGAAATAGTGGTCTTCTAGCTGTTGATTTTTGGAAGCTTCGTGTCCCATCAAGGTACGGCCAGTCAGCAGCAAGTCCGGACGAGCAGCATACAAACCTTCGTCTACCAGGAAGTATTCCTGCTCCCATCCCAGGTAAGAAATGATTTTCTTTACAGAAGGGTCAAAGTAATGCATTACATCCAGCGCAGCCTTGTTTACGGCACTCAATGCTTTCAGCAACGGAGCCTTATAGTCGAGTGATTCTCCTGTGTAAGCAATGAATACGGTTGGGATACATAAGGTGTCGTCTACCACGAAGACCGGTGAAGACGGATCCCATGCACTATATCCGCGGGCTTCGAATGTATTGCGGATACCTCCATTGGGGAACGAAGAACCATCTGATTCCTGTTGAACAAGCAATTTACCTGAAAACTCTTCCAGCATGCCTCCCTTTCCGTCGTGTTCTACGAAGGCATCATGCTTTTCAGCTGTACCTTCCGTCAGCGGCTGGAACCAGTGTGTATAATGAGTCACACCTAATTCGATAGCCCATTTTTTCATTCCGTCGGCTACGGCATTGGCGATGCTGCGGTCGAGGGTGGCACCGTTGTCAATCACATCAATGAGTTTGGCATATACGTTGCTCGGCAGATATTTGAACATTTTTTCGCGGTTGAATACATATTTCGCAAAGTATTCACTTGGGCGTGTTGCTGGCGAGGCTACTTCTACCGGTTTTTTGTGAAATGCCTTTTCTACTACTCTGAATCTTAATTTTGACA
>NZ_DBEXBB010000243.1:0-7123 GCF_048170425.1 Phocaeicola sp. | reverse complement strand
TCTTTCTTCATCAAGTACTTCTCACGAGCCACCTTCTCTAATGCTTCCTTGTTCGAAGTAATTTCTTTCAGCAACTTGCTGTCCTCCTCATACTGCTTCCGGTAACGCTCAATTTCCGTATTCAACTGATGAATTTCACGTTTATGTGCAATGCGGCGTATCAGACTATTTTCATCCAACACTCCGATAATCAACAGAAAAGCACCGATGGTCACCCAGTACTTATGTCTTCCTATAAAAGCCCATATATTAGCCAATTTACTCATAAAACACACTCTTTATTGCCCTTGCAAAGATAGAAATTATTTCATAGCAAGCCCATGACAAGAAAGAGATTTTGTGTACATTTGCAGAAATATCAAGGAATCAAACAAAAGAATCGACACATGGAAAATTATATCGTATCAGCACGCAAATACCGTCCCTCCACTTTCGATACCGTAGTTGGACAACGTGCATTGACCACGACCCTGAAAAATGCCATTGCCAATCATAAACTCGCACATGCCTACCTGTTCTGCGGTCCGCGAGGAGTAGGAAAAACTACCTGCGCACGTATCTTTGCCAAGACCATCAACTGCCTTCACCCGACCAGTGAAGGAGAGGCATGCAACGAATGTGAATCATGCAAGGCTTTCAACGAACAGCGTTCCTATAATATCCATGAGTTGGATGCGGCCTCCAACAACTCAGTCGAAGACATCCGTTCCTTGATTGAGCAAGTGCGCATCCCACCCCAAATCGGCAAGTACAAGGTGTATATCATCGATGAGGTACACATGCTGTCTACCGCAGCCTTCAATGCTTTTCTGAAGACACTGGAAGAACCGCCTCAGCACGCCATTTTCATTCTGGCCACGACCGAGAAACATAAAATCCTTCCCACCATCCTGAGCCGATGCCAGATTTACGACTTCAGCCGCATCACGGTAAACGATACGGTAGAGCATCTGGAAAACGTAGCCCGCAAGGAACACATCGAAGCCGAACCGGAAGCCCTGAACGTCATCGCACAGAAAGCTGACGGGGGTATGCGTGATGCCCTCTCCATCTTCGACCAGGTAGTGAGCTTCACCAACGGTCATATCACCTACCAAAGCGTGATTGAGAACTTGAACGTACTGGACTACGAATATTATTTCAAGCTGACCGATTTCTTCCTGGAAAATAAGGTAGCCGAGTGTCTGCTCACTTTCAACGATATTCTCCGAAAAGGATTTGACGGCAACCATTTTATTACGGGGCTGACTTCTCATTTCCGAAACCTGCTGGTAAGCCGTGACTCGTCCACTCTTCAACTACTGGAAGTCGGCGCTTCTATCCGAGATCGCTACCAGACTCAAGCGCAGAAATGTACGCCACAATTCCTGTACAAAGCCATGAAGCTGTGCAATGACTGCGACCTGAACTATCGGCAAAGCAAAAACAAACGCCTGCTGGTAGAACTCACCCTTATCCAGGTGGCACAACTCACAGCCGAACCGGAAGATGCCGGAAGTGGGCATGGCCCTAAGAAACAGTTATCCCCCGTCTTCCATACGGCACAAGCCAGTCAGCCTGTAGCCCAACCCGCACAAGCGACTCCGGCAGCTACAGCTCCGGTCTCTCAGCCGACTCCTCAGCCTCAACCGGCAGCAGCAAGTGCACAACCTTATACAAGCACCTTGCAGCAACCGGAAGTACCCTACACCAAAAGCAGTCCGCTGCCCAAAGTCAGTAAGGAAAGAAAGGCACCGGTCATCAAAGCCGGCAGTTTAGGCATGTCTATCCGCAAGACACAGACGGCCTCCGCAGAGCCAGCTGTACGCCCTGCATCTCATACACCCGTGCAACAGCCCGTGGCAGAGACATGGGAAGATTACATGTTCAATGAAAAAGACTTAGGCTATTACTGGCGTGAGTTTGCCAGCCTGTTACCTAAGGAAGAGGCAGCCAATGCCGGACGCATGATGAACATGCACCCTCACCTGCTGGCCGACCAGCAGACATTCGAAGTTGCGGTGGACAATGATATGGTTCAGAAATACATGCAACAACTGGCACCCCAAATAGAAGCCCACCTGCAAGAGAAATTGCATAACCGCAAAATCAAAATGACCACGCGAGTAAGTGAAGCCAACGAAAACGTACGTGCCTACAGTCACGTAGAGCGTTTTCAGATGATGAGCAAGAAAAACCCCAGCCTGCTGAAACTCAAGGAAGCCCTCGGACTGGAACTTTCCTGATGCCGAAGTATCCATAAAAAATACGGGCAGAGAAACACTGAACATTCCGTTTCTCCGCCCGTATTCTTTTATCTTTCGGCAAACTCCGGATTACAAATCATGATTCTTCATCCGATACTCGGCCAGTTCCTCGTACTTCGTTCCCGGACGACCATAATTGCAATACGGATAAATGGAAATGCCGCCACGTGGAGTAAAGATACCCGTCACCTCAATGTATTTCGGATCCATCAGTTTAATCAAGTCTTTCATGATAATGTTCACACAGTCTTCATGAAAATCACCGTGATTACGGAAGCTGAACAAATACAGCTTCAAGCTCTTGCTTTCCACCATCTTCACATCCGGCAGGTAGCTGATACGGATTTCCGCAAAATCCGGCTGTCCCGTAATCGGACAAAGACTGGTAAACTCCGGACAATTGAAACGTACCCAGTAATCATTCTCCGGATGTTTGTTTACAAACGATTCCAGCACCTCAGGCGCATAATCCTGCTTATATACCGTTTTCTTATTACCCAACAAAGTGAGTTCATCTTTTCTTTCCATACTTACTTATTTTCTTTTGAAGCCAAATATTTTTCCAATCCCTCACGGCGTAATTTACAAGCCGGACAATGCCCGCACCCGTCGCCCGGGATTCCATTATAACATGTCAGTGTCTCGTTCCGCACCAAATCAAGCACTCCCAGTTCATCTGCCAGTGCCCAAGTCTGCGCCTTGTCAATCCACATCAGCGGAGTATGAATCACAAACTGTTCTTCCATCGCCAGGTTCAGCGTCACATTCAGCGATTTGATAAACGAGTCCCGACAATCGGGATACCCGCTGAAATCCGTCTGCGACACCCCCGTCACGATATGATGAATACCTTTCTCACGGGCATAAACCGCTGCAATGCTCAGGAAAAACAAGTTTCTTCCCGGAACGAAGGTATTCGGAAATGAATCTTCCGGCTTTTCCTCGTCCATGTGAATAGACGTATCTGTCAGAGAGTTCTTTCCCAGATGGCCGATAAACGACACATCCATGACTTCAAACTCCACCCCGGCTTTCCGTGCAATTTCACGTGCCAGTTCCACTTCCTTTTCATGCTTCTGCCCGTACAGAAAACTCAGCGCATATACTTTCTCAAAATGCTTTTTCGCCCAGAAAAGACAAGTCGTAGAATCCTGCCCGCCGCTAAATACGACGAGAGCCTCTTTATTATTTACCATATTCCTTAAATTTCCTTGATTCTTAATACATTATACGAGATATGCTCGTCATACACATCCGTGTCATCCACCCGCTTGATATACTTCACTACACGAACGGTTACCGGCAGCACAATCACTTCATACAAGGTCTTGAGTATCACCTGCACCAGCATCATCTTGGCCAGTTCACTCACCGGCATCAGTCCGCCAAAAGCCAGCGGGAAGAAAATCAGCGAATCGGCTCCCTCTCCGGCTACGGTCGACAAAATAGCACGAGCCGAAAAGTTCTTTCCGTGCGAAGCCACCTTCATACGGCTCATCACATACGCATTGATAAACGAACCTACGAGAAAAGCGGCCAGACTTGCAGCCGCAATACGGGGTGCCATACCGAATACAAAGTTGAAGCTTTCTTCTCCCTCCCAGAACGGTGCCGCAGGAAGGGCCACAGCCAGCTGCCCCATGGCCACCACCATGAAATTCATGAGGAAGCCCATCCAGATAATCAGACGCGCCTTACGGAAGCCCCATACTTCGGCAATACAGTCATTAATAATGTAAGAAATCGGAAAAACAATGAGTCCGGCAGTTACGGAAATCGGACCCAGCTGTACGACTTTGGTTTCTAACAGATTGGCCGCCACCAGGCAGACACAAAACACAATGCCCAAAACCATAAAAGGCACTGATACGAGATTTTCTTTCTTCATCGCTCCTGTTTTTTACGTGGTGTTCTAGAATACACGGCCGCTATTCACGGCATCGCATGTAAATGTTCTCTTTTTAATCGGGTGCAAAGATACAAAGAATTTTCGGGATTAAACTCCATTCTCCTCCAATTATCTTACAAACCTGCGGCAAATATGTGGCAAATATTTCTTCATTTTCTATGTTTCCCGATACAGAACCCTATGTTTTCCTTACGTGAAACCTACGTTTCCCGGTACGGAAACGTAAGTTTTACCAAAAGGAAACATAGAAAAGAAAACAGCACCCCAAAAACGTCACAAGGTCAATCTCCGAATATCGTTTTCTCCTTACGCTTACAGAAAAAACAAATAAAAATCGTACCTTTGTGAATAATGTATCTAAATTTATTCCACACTATGGCTCAAATACATATCAATCAGAATACATGCATACGCTGTAAGAAATGCGTCAGAATATGTCCCTCTGCTCTGTTTACCCTTCGGGATGATAAAGGTATTGAAGTGAATGCCGACGACTGCATCAGTTGCGGACATTGCGTGGCCGTTTGCCCGAGCAACTCCATCGAACATTCAGAATTCCCACCCGAAAAGGTTCATACCATCGACCGCAGCCAGCTTCCCAGTGCCGACCAAGTGGAACTGCTCATCCGCTCCCGCCGCTCGAACCGTGCGTTTTCCAAAGAAAAAGTTTCGGAAGAGCTGTTACAGCGTATCATAGAGGCTGCCCATCGGGCCCCGACGGCAACCAATGCACAAGAAGTCAAAATGATATTGGTCACCCGTCCGGAAACCTTGAAGGAAGTCAGCCGCATCACCATTGGTACCTTTATGTCGATAGTAAACCTAGTGGAAAACCCGTTGCTGAAAATGATACTGAAACCGCTCATGCCTTCGGGCTATCGCTACGTACCGGTGTTCAAAAGACTGCACGAAGAATTTGAACGTGGCAACGACGGGATTTTGAGAGGTGCCACAGCTGCCATCTTTTTCTATACCGATAAAAAAGAGCGTTTCGGATGTCAGGACTGCAATCTTGCCTACCAGAATGCTTCACTCATGGCAGAAGTGGCAGGAGTCTCACAGTTCTACACCGGATTCGTATGCAGCGCCGCAGGAATGGACCGTAAAGGAAAGCTGCAAAAACTGTTAGGTATTGAAGGAACCGTTCATGCCGGTATTGCGTTAGGCATGCCGTCTTTCCGCTTCGATAAATACATAGACAAAAAAGAGGTGGTACTGAAACGTATTGATTAAACCGAAAGCCCCATGACAAAAAACAACCTGCTAAGCGAAAAGCTGAATTATACGGGAGCCAGTCAAACTCCTACTCATCTGCATTTCTGTACTTACAATACAGAAATCCTGGAGTTTCATCAGGGCGCTTCCATCAAAGAGTTTTCCCCTTTCATCCGGCCGGATGCCATCAACTGGGTACAAATCCACGGATTGCAGAATACAGAAATCGTGCAGGAAGTCTGCGATTTCTTCCACATCGACTTTCTTACCACACAAGATATTCTCAACGCGGAACATCTGACAAAAATTGAAGAACACGATACCTACAACGTAGTTATCTTGAAGCAATTGTCTGTTAATAAAGACAATGCCTACCTTCCCCAGCAGCTTTGTATTGTACAGGGAAGCAATTTCGTACTTACCTTCATGGAACACGACAGCGATTTTTTCAATGAAATTCACACAGCACTGAAGAACAATACCCTGAAAATCCGAAACCGCCAGTCAGATTTTCTGCTGAGTGTCATGCTGAACAGTGTCATGGCCAGCTTTATGTCCATCATATCCCGAATGGAAGACGAACTGGAAGATATGGAAGAATCACTGCTTTCACCTGAAACCAGAAGTGGACTGATACTGGAAGATATACAGCCTTACCGAAAAAATGCCCGCCTCATCAAAAAATGTATTCTTCCGCTTAAAGAGCAGATGAACAAACTGTTTCATGCTGACAATGTACTGCTTCACAAAGCCAACCGTCCGTTTTTCAACGATGTGAACGACCATCTGCAATTCGTGCTACAGACTCTCGACGGCTGCCGCGACATGATTTCGGCCTTGGTAGACCTTTATCTGTCGAACAACGACCAGCGGATGAACAATATCATGAAGCAGCTCACCATCGTATCAACCATCTTTATTCCGCTGACATTCCTGGCGGGTATCTGGGGAATGAATTTCGAATGGATGCCCGAACTGGGATGGAAATACGGTTACCTGATGGCCTGGGGGCTTATGCTGGTTACCGGCATCGGAGTATATCTGTTTTTCAAACGAAAGAGATGGTATTAACTACAAACAATTCACCTAAATTATTCTACACAATATGCGAAAAAAAGAACTTTATCAGAAAGTCATCGAATATTTTCAAACAGCCATGCCCGTAGCCGAAACAGAACTACACTATAACAACCCATTTGAACTGCTGATAGCTGTCATCCTCAGTGCACAATGTACCGACAAGCGGGTCAACATGATTACCCCTCCCCTGTTCAGGGATTTTCCTACTCCCGAAGCTTTGGCTGCCACCACTCCGGAAGTGGTGTTCGAATACATCCGCAGCGTGAGCTATCCCAACAACAAGGCCAAGCATCTGGTAGGAATGGCTCAGATGCTGGTACGCGATTTCCAAAGTACCGTGCCCGACACGCTGGAGAAACTAATCAAACTACCCGGTGTAGGACGCAAAACGGCGAATGTCATCCAGAGCGTGGTATTCAATAAGGCTGCCATGGCAGTCGACACCCATGTGTTCCGCGTGAGCCATCGCATCGGACTGGTTCCTCGCACTTGCACCACTCCGCTAGCTACCGAGAAACACCTGGTGAAATATATTCCCGAATCGCTTATCCCGACTGCACACCACTGGCTGATTCTTCACGGACGTTATGTTTGTACGGCACGTGCCCCTAAATGTGAAAGTTGCGGGCTGAACGGGATTTGCAAAGAGTCTTTGAAAAAATACAATATATAA
>NZ_DBEXBB010000242.1:0-9713 GCF_048170425.1 Phocaeicola sp. | reverse complement strand
GAAATGTACACATCTAGTCTTATGAATAAATGTTTTTTTATTTGTCTGTGGAGTCTTTTTATCTTTTCTACAGATTACTTATATGCACAGCATCCGATAAATCTAGTTCCCGCTCCTCTGCAAATAGAGGAAGGAGATGGCTTTTTTCAGGTTACTGAAGAAACAGTTATTTCTGTGGAGAATGAAGAACAAGAGGGAATAGCATCTGATTTTGCTGATTTATTTACTGTTCCGGCTGGATTTACTCCTATGGTAGAAATCGGAGTACAGAATGCGGCCATATCGTTAGTTACAGATAAAGCTTTGAAAAAGGAAGCTTATCGGCTGACTGTGTCAGAAGATAATATACGGATTTATGCTTCGGATATAAAAGGATTCTTTTATGCTTTCCAGACGTTGAGATTGTTGTTACCTTCGGATATTGAGAGGCAGACTTTGGCCAATCAAATATGGAGGTTGCCGGTCTTTGCTATGACGGATGAACCTCGTTTTGGATATAGAAGTTTGATGCTGGACGTGGCCCGGTGCTTTATTCCCAAAGAAGAAGTGCTGCGTATATTGGACTGTATGGCTTTGTTGAAGCTGAACACCCTTCACTTGCATTTGTCGGACGATACGGGCTGGCGATTGGAAATCAAGAAATATCCTCGCTTGACAGAAGTCGGTGCATGGAGAGTGGACAGAGGGCAGTTGCCGTTTTATGCACGTCGTAATCAGGCAGAGGGAGAAAAGACTACGCTGGGAGGTTTCTATACTCAGAACGATATGGAGGAGATTGTGGCTTATGCAGCCGACCGGCAGATTAATGTGATTCCGGAGATTGATGTGCCGGCGCATTCGTGTGCGGCGTTGGCTGCATATCCCGAACTGGCATGTCCGGTGGTAAAAGAAAAGATCACTGTGTTACCAGGGCTGGGAGGACGTAATCCGGAAATAATTTATTGTGCTGGAAACGAGAAGGTCTTTACTTTTTTACAGGATATAATTGATGAACTGTTTCAGATATTTCCTTCCCCTTATATTAATATAGGTGGAGATGAAGCGACTAAAACGTATTGGAAGACATGCCCGTTGTGTCAAAAGCGCATGCAAGAAGAACACCTGACAGAGGTAGAGGACTTACAGGGCTATTTCATGGGCAGACTGAACGACTATATCCGGAGTAAGGGACGTACGATGATGGGATGGGATGAACTGACCAATAGCAAGTTGCCCGAAAAGGCCGTGATTCTTGGCTGGCAAGGATTGGGTAATGCGGCATTGAAGGCGGCAGACCAAGGATTGAACTTTGTGATGACACCGGCCCGTGTACTTTATTTGATTCGGTATCAAGGTCCCCAGTGGTTTGAACCGCTTACCTACTTTGGGAATAATACCCTGCGTGATGTTTATAATTATGAGCCGGTACAGGCAGACTGGAAACCGGAGTATGAGAAATTGTTGCTAGGAGTACAGGCTTCCATGTGGACGGAGTTTTGTTATAGTGCAGACGATGTGATGTATATGCTGTTTCCTCGTCTGGCTGCTTTGGCTGAAGTGGCCTGGTCACAAAAAGGAAAGAAGAATTGGACAGATTTTCAGCAGGGGCTGGATAATTATTTGGCTCATCTGGAAAAGAAGAATGTGCCTTATGCCTCATCCATGTATAATATTCAGCATACAGTTGCTCCTGAAAATGGAAAGCTGTGTGTGAAGCTAAATTGTGAACGTACGGATGTAGAAATACGATATACATTAGATGGAAGAGAACCGGATATGTATTCTTCAGTCTATACAGCGCCATTGAGGCTGGATGCGGGGACGGTTGTAAAGTGTGCATCGTTCGTAAAAGATATGAGAAAAGGAGAAATTCTGACTCTTCCGCTGTTGAACAATAAAGCGACAGGAAAGCACGTGTTGAGTAAGGCTCCTATGGCTCATTTATTAACAAATGGAGTGCGCGGAAGTTTGCGCCAGTCTGATTTTGAGTGGTGCACGTGGGATAACTTGAGTTCTGCTTCATTTACGGTAGACTTGCAGCAAACAGAATCTGTACAACAAGTTCTGTTGGGATGCTTGACCAATTATGGCATGGCAGTTCATAAACCGAAGAGGGTAACGGTGGAAGTCTCAAAAGATAATCGTATCTTTGTTCAGGTAGGACAGAAGGAGTTTTCGGAAGCGGAAATTTTCAGAGAAGGGAACTATGTAGAGGATGTGGAATTTACGATTAAGGCGCGTAAGGTCCGCTATGTCCGAATTACGGCTGAAGGTTTTGGCTCTTGTCCGGAATCGCATTACATGCGTCCTGGACAACCGGCACGTTATTATTTTGATGAATTACAAATTAGATAATTATATGAACTTTAAATCTGATACAATGAGACATCTGATTTTATGTAGTGTGATGTGGTTGTGTGGACTGATGATGGCCGTAGGCCAGAATGTGCCACAAGTGATTCCTGCCTTGCAGCAGTGGAAATCGGCAAAAGGAAAGCTGCTACTTCCGGAAACTGGAAAAGTGATTGTTTCTCCGGAGGATGAAAACGGGCTGAAAGAAGGAGCCGAAATCCTGGCGCAGGACTTGAAGGAAATGTTTGGTTGGGAGTATAGTGTCGTAGTAGGAAAGAAAGAAAAAGGAGCTGTCTATCTGACTTTGGGTAAGCCGGACAAAATTTTGGGTGAAGAAGGATACCGGATGAACATTCAGGGTGAGGTTACCATTGAGGCATCTACTTCTAAAGGTGTTTTCTGGGGTACGCGTACTTTGCTCCAGATGATTCATAACCAACCGGAGGGATTGATGAAGGGCCGGGCTACGGACTTTCCTTTGTATCCGAACCGAGGATTCATGATTGATGTGGCTCGTAAGTTTTTTACGATGGACTACTTGCGTGATTATGTCAAAATTCTTTCATTCTATAAGTTAAACGAACTGCAAGTGCATTTGAATGATAACGGGTTTGTGGAATTATTCGGAAACGATTGGAACAGAACCTATTCGGCATTCCGTTTGGAGAGTGAACGTTTTCCAGGACTGACAGCGAAAGATGGTTCGTACACAAAAGAGGAGTTTCGTGATTTTCAGATAATGGCAGCTCGTTATGGAATTAACGTAATCCCGGAAATTGATGTACCGGCTCACTCATTGGCCTTCACACATTATAACCCTCGGCTGGCTGCTGATAAGAAAGAATACGGTATGGACCATTTGGATTTGTACAAACAAGAGGTATATGATTTTGTAGATACCTTGTTCGATGAATATTTGTCGGGCGAGAATCCGGTGTTTGTAGGACCGGAGGTGCATATCGGAACTGATGAGTATAACCGGAAAGAATCAGAGCAGTTCCGACACTTTACGAACCACTATCTGGACTTTGTGTCAGGATACGGCAAGATTCCACGTTTATGGGGAAGCTTGAATATGATGAGAGGAGAAACTCCTGTCAATTTGAAAGGGAAGGTAGTGAGTGCATGGAATCATGGCTGGATGGATGTACAGACTTGTCTGGATGCAGGAGCCAAGGTCGTGAACTTATGTGATGGGCTATTGTATATAGTTCCTGCGGCACATTATTATTATGATTTTCTGAACTGTCAGTGGCTGTATGAGAACTGGATGCCGGAGATGATGCGTGCGGATGACCCAAAGATGACTGTGCGCCATCCCAACTTTTTAGGTGCTATGCTGGCAGTCTGGAACGACCGTGTGGGCAATGGTATCAGTGAGCAGGATGTGCATTACCGTACTTTCCCAGGTTTGCAGGTGGTGTGTGAAAAGATGTGGAAGGGCGAAAATGCGGATAAAGTGCCTTTTGAACAGTTTATGAAACTTTGTGCTACTACTCCTGAGGCTCCAGGTGTAAACTTGTTGGCCAAGGTAGACAAGCAGACTACACTGATTGAAGCAGGAAAAGAGGTGACTTTGTCAGGGACGGAAGTGGTGACCACGGAAGTAGATGAAATAGGCTATCCTTATGCTGTAGAATTTGAATTGTGTCCGGATACAACTCCTGATATTGATGCCATATTGTTCAAAGGTCCGCATTCAGAATTCGTGTCCAACTGGCAGAATACCGGTAAGTTTGCTTTCCGTCGTGACGGTTATGAATTTGTGTTCCATGCGTATCGTTTGCCTGCCGGACAATGGACTAAGGTAAGAATTGAAGGTGATGTGAAAGGTACTTCTCTGTTTGTGAACGGACAACTTCAGGAAAGACTGGAAGGTCGGGCAAGCGAGGTGTTTAATGAGAAACGGCAGAAAAAAGAGCGCTTCTGGTATCAGGAAACATTGATATTTCCTTTAAAACAATTGGGGGATAGCAAGATGGGATTTAAGGGAAAAATAAGAAACTTGGTATGTATTCCACTTTAATATTGCAAATGTTATGATAAAAATTTATCGTTTTTTGATGGTCCTGGGACTTCTGGTATGGATAGCTCAGAATGTATCTTCGCAAAGCAGATATGATAAAGACAAGTTTTATAATGTATTCCCTGCAAAGGTATCAAATAAGGTACTGGGTTATGATAAGGGTTCGTCTGTGATATTGAAATCCTTGAGTAAGGACGACCAGAAACAGCAGTGGAACATCAACGAGTTGTCTGGAAGTTTTCGTTTGGTGAATGTCTTTGAAGACAAGGCGCTGAGAGCTGATGTAGACCATAAGGCATTGGTCGTTACAGAGGTAAACGGCAGTGATGAGGCGCAGTTGTGGAGCATACAGGAAACCGCAAACGGGGTGAGACTGGCTCCGGCTAATACTCCGTCGCTTATGCTGGTATGTCAGAAAGACGGCCGTCTACAGTTGATGGACAGAAAGAAGGCTGAAACGATGGAAACTTCTTTGTTCCAGATACGGGTAAGCGTTGTGCCTATGCCCGAAGGAGCTGGTATGGCTGCACGCGAAAAAGTGTACTGGGAAGATGAAACCCACTTTGAAGAAAATAAGGAAGCGGGCCATGCCACGTATATGCCTTACCCTTCAGAGGAAGATATGTTGGCAGACAAAGCTTTCTATGACCGCCCGTGGGAGGAAGTACATAACTCTGCCTATATGCTGCTGAACGGTACATGGGCTTTCCATTGGGTGTCAGAACCCTCAAAACGTCCGCTGGATTTTTATAAGGAAGATTTCGATGTATCGGGATGGGACCGTATTCCTGTGCCGTCTAACTGGGAAATGCAGGGCTACGACCGTCCGATTTATGCCAATGTAGAATTCCCGCATGCCAACACACCGCCTTATATTCAGGCTCGTAAAGGTTTTAACGATGGCGGAAAGAACTATGGTATCAATCCGGTAGGTTCGTATGTACGTATGTTTAATTTGCCGGCAGGCTGGGATGGAAAACGTACTTTCATTCATTTCGGTGGTATTTATAGTGCGGCTTTTGTGTATCTCAACGGAAAATATGTGGGCTATTCACAAGGAGCAAACAATGTAGCTGAGTTTGATGTGACCAAGTACCTGAAACCAGGCGAAAATCGTCTGGCTGTGCAGGTGTTCCGCTGGTGTGACGGTTCTTATCTGGAATGTCAGGACATGTTCCGTATGAGTGGCATCTTCCGTGATGTGTATTTATATAATGTACCGAAAGTCAGTGTGCGCGACCATTACATTACTTGTCTATTGGATAAGGATAAGAATTATAAAAATGGAACCATGAATGTGAAGTTGTCTTTAGATAACCGTGACAAGCTGAAGGGTACCAAGAATCTGCTGGTACGTCTGTTAGATCCGGAAGGCCGTAAGGTGGCCGAATCGGAAGTGGCTGTGAAATACGCTCCTTCTTCTCCGGTAAGTACGGCTAATGTATCATTCGATTTGACAGATTTGTCTTTGTGGACCGCTGAAACTCCTACATTGTATACTGTGCAAGTGATACAGCGTCAGGGAGGAAAGGATGAAATGGCTTTCTCTACGAAGTACGGTTTCCGTGACATAGAGGTGAAAGGCTCATTGCTTTACTTGAATGGCAAACGAGTGTTCTTCAAGGGAACCAACCGTCACGATACGCATCCGGTATATGGTCGTGCGGTGACAACAGAGTCTATGTTGTGGGATGTGCTGACTATGAAACAGAACAATATCAATACGATTCGTACGTCGCATTATCCGAATGCAGCCAAGATGTATGCCATGTTTGACTACTATGGTTTGTACACAATGGATGAGGCTGACCTGGAAGACCATGCCAACCAGTCTATCAGTGACATGCCTTCCTGGATACCTTCATTCGTAGACCGTATTGACCGCATGGTGCTGAGAGACCGCAATCATCCGAGTGTGATTTTCTGGAGCTTGGGTAATGAAGCCGGAGGAGGAGCCAACTTCCGTGATTGTTATGACGCAGCTAAAAAGCTGGATAGTCGTCCGGTACATTATGAAGGTACACGTGACGGAAAGTCATACGGTGGTAACCGCTTCAGTGATTTCTACTCCAAGATGTATCCGAGTATGGACTGGATGGATGAACATGTAAGTGCGTTTGAAAAACCACTCTTCGTGTGTGAATATGCGCATGCCATGGGAAATGCCATCGGTAACCTGAAAGAATATTGGGAAAGTATTGAAGGCAGTACGGCTACTATCGGTGGAGCTATTTGGGACTGGGTAGACCAGGCTATTTATGAACCGCATGAAATAAAGAAAGGTATTTACCGCCTGCATACAGGATATGACTTCCCTGGTCCGCATCAGGGTAACTTCTGTTCCAACGGTATCGTACCGGCTACACGTGAAGAATCTCCGAAACTGAAAGAGGTGAAAGCCATTTATCAGTATGTGGCCTTTAAGTGTGTAGGTACCGATGCTTCTCATAATATGGTCAATGTACAGGTACGTAACAAGTATGCATTCTTGTCATTGAAAGGCTTCGATTTGAAATGGGAAAGCGTGAAAAATGGAGTGATTGTAGGAGCTGACAGCTTGAAACTGGAAAATATTCTTCCGGGAGATTCTGCAGTATTGAATCTGAAACTGTCAGGAATTAATTTGGCAGATGCCAAGAAGGCAGGTGATGAAGTGATGGTCAATTTGCATGTACGTATGTTAGCACCTACTGTATGGGCAGAAGCTGGACATGAAGTAGCTGCTTGCCAGTTTGAATTGCAGAAGAGAGCCGATTTACCACAACTGACGTTTAAGAAGAAGAAAAATGAATGGACCATTCAGGAAACCGATAAACTGTTGATGCTTTACAACAAGCATCTCCGTGCAGCTTTCGATAAAGCCACCGGACAGATGGTACAGTTGAATATGGCTGGAAAGGAAATCATCAGTCATAATGGCGGCTTCTTGTATGATAATCACCGCTGGATTGAGAATGACTTGTTTAAGGAAGTTGCTAACGGACTGGATGCGGCTGGTACGTGTGAGGTGAGTGTAGATAAAGGAATCGTACAGGTAAGTACGTCTCGTGGCGGTTCCTTGTGTGCAACCAACATTGTGTACACATTTATGCCGAACGGAGTAATAGACATGGATGTGCGTTTCTCTCCTCAGACTGCAAACTTACGTCGCTGTGGATTGGTTTGCCTGCTGGATTCTACTTTGACTCAGGTAGACTATTATGCACACGGTCCTTGGGAGAACTATGTCGACCGTAAGGATGCATGTCCTGTGGGACGTTACACGCTGGACGCAAATGATACCGGCAAGTATGTGAAACCTCAGTCTATGGGCAATCGGGAAGGTTTACGTAGCATGGACTTGAAGGATGCTTCTGGAAAGGGTATTCGTATTCAGACACAAGGTAATGTTTCTTTCTCTGCTTTGCGTTATACGGATGAAGACTTGATGAATACCAAGCATACTTGGGAATTGCAGCCGCGCCCGTACGTGGTACTTCACCTGGATGCGGCTTTGCGTGGAGTCGGAAATGCAAGTTGTGGTCCGGAAACCATGCTGAAATACCAAATTCCGCAGAAACCGATGAGCTATAAGCTCCGTATATCTGCTTTGTAAGAAAGAATAGAATAACCTAAGTAGACTTATGAATAAATTTTATCCTGTTGCCGGTATGGTTGCTTTATCGGCCGTCACTACAGCCTGTCAGCAGGCTGATAAGCAAGAGAAGAAGCAATACAACATTGTGTATATCATGACCGATGACCATACGGCACAGATGATGAGCTGTTATGATACGCGCTACATGGAAACTCCCAATTTGGATCGCATTGCCAATGAGGGAGTGCGCTTCACGAACAGTTTTGTGGCAAACTCGTTGAGTGGTCCCAGCCGTGCCTGTATGATTACAGGCAAGCATTCTTGTGGCAACAAGTTCTATGATAATACTACTTGCGTGTTCGACAGTGCGCAACAAACCTTCCCAAAACTGTTGCAGAAGGCCGGTTATCAGACGGCGATTATCGGAAAGTGGCACCTGGAAAGTCTGCCTTCAGGATTTGATTACTGGCAAATTGTGCCGGGGCAGGGGGATTATTATAACCCTGATTTTATTACGCAACAGAATGATACCATTCAGAAACATGGTTACATAACCAACATCATTACCGATGATGCCATTGACTGGATGGAACACAAGCGTGATGACAAGAAGCCGTTCTGTCTGTTCATCCATCACAAGGCTATCCATCGTAACTGGATGGCAGATACTTGTAATCTGGCTTTGTATGAAGACAAAACCTTCCCTTTGCCAGATAACTTCTTTGATGACTATGAGGGACGTGAAGCGGCTGCCGCCCAGGAAATGAGTATTGTGAAGGACATGGATATGATTTATGACTTGAAGATGCTTCGTCCGGACAAGAACTCTCGTTTGAAGACATTGTATGAAAGTTTCCTCGGCCGAATGGATACCGCTCAGCGTGCAGCATGGGAGAAGTTCTATGGTCCTATCATCGAAGATTTCTATAAGAAAAATCCTCAAGGAAAGGATTTGGCCAACTGGAAGTTCCAACGTTACATGCGTGACTATATGAAGACGGTGAAGTCGTTGGATGACAATGTGGGTCGCGTATTGGACTATCTGAAGGAAAAAGGATTATTGGAGAATACGCTGGTAGTGTATACTTCCGACCAGGGATTCTATATGGGAGAACACGGTTGGTTCGACAAGCGTTTCATGTATGAAGAATCCATGCGTACTCCGCTGATTATGCGTTTGCCGGACGGTTTCACTCGTCGGGGAGACATTACTGAAATGGTACAGAACATTGACTATGGACCTACTTTCCTGGATTTGGCAGGAGTAGAAATTCCGTCTGATATGCATGGAGTATCTTTGTTGCCGTTGCTGAAAGGTGAACACCCGAAAGACTGGCGTAAGGCTTTGTACTATCATTTCTATGAATACCCGGCAGAGCACATGGTGAAACGTCATTATGGAGTGCGTACAGACCGTTATAAACTGATTCATTTCTATAATGACATTGATACATGGGAATTGTACGACTTGCAGGAAGACCCGCACGAAATGCACAATCTGTACGGGCAGAAGGAGTATGAGACAGTGGTTGACGAGTTGAAGGCAGAAATGCTGAAACTTCAGGAACAGTATGATGACCCCGTACGTTTCTCGCCAGAACGGGATAAGGAATAATTCGTAAGAGGTAGTTATAAATGGGGACACTCAGTAAATAGTATAAAATTAGCCAACTAATTCATACAAAAAGTATTGCGAATTAGTTGGCTTTTTTGTATCTTTAGGTATTCCCCCGAAAATAAGGTTTGGCAGCCAAAACGGGGGAAATACTCCGACTAAGA
>NZ_DBEXBB010000241.1:0-3566 GCF_048170425.1 Phocaeicola sp. | reverse complement strand
TCTTAGTCGGAGTATTTCCCCCGTTTTGGCTGCCAAACCTTATTTTCGGGGGAATACCTAAAGATACAAAAAAGCCAACTAATTCGCAATACTTTTTGTATGAATTAGTTGGCTAATTTTATACTATTTACTGAGTGTCCCGACTTAATCAGTGCATCATTCAGTCCGACCATGCCATCCTTCCGGTTCTTGCTGATACTGGAGCCGATAAATACTTTCTGTTCCTTCAGGTTGATGTCAGCCAATCGGATATTGGAAATCTCATCCGGACGGATAAAGGTGTAATAAGCAAACTGACACAAGAACAAGAAATGTGGATTCTCTTTCTGGAGATACTTCTTGAATTTCTGAATATCCGGAACCGTCAGGGCAGAACGTTTCTTCTCTTCTTCTGCCAGCTGTCGAATCTTCTCAACCGGATTATGAGTAAGGTATTGCTTTTCCATCATCCAGTTACAGAGTGAAGACAACCAGGTACGGTAGTTATTCCGGGTTCTGGCCGATGAATCCCGGTCAAGCAGCACGTAGTCCAAGAAGTCAGAGATAAAAGACTAATCAATCTGATACGCATACACGATGGCCGGAATATGTTTGGCTGTATACTCCTCAAATACCCGCAGGCGCTTCTCATAATCCTTCAGAGTATTCTCCTTAATGGTGCCAGCTGCATACAGTTTGCCCAGATATATATGATACCTTTGGATAATATCTATATACGGGGTGTATTGCCTGGAGTTCTCCACATTAGCCCAGGGATTCCATCCGAAACGAAGCTTTACATTAAGATTGGTGATGATTTCATTTGCCCGACGGCGACGGTCGGTCAGCTTGGGTATTCCATCCAGCATATACTTTTTCCGCTTCATTTTCTGTCCCAGCGGATCGTATGCCGTGAAGTCAATATACCATGTCTTACCTGCATGTAACTTGGGTTCTGTGTACGAAATTACACTCTGAATCGATGCGTTTTTTCTAAGTGATGAACACATTTTTTTCTACGTTTTTCGAATTCGAAAACGCAGTACGGTTTGACATCATGAAAATTGGTTGTCCGAAATTTGTCCGACCTATAAACGGACAAAAGCTGCAACTTATTCAGTTACAGCTTTTTATCTCGGCACGGGAAGAGAGGCTCGAACTCCCGACACTCGGTTTTGGAGACCGATGCTCGACCAACTGAGCTATTCCCGTGTTTGCGTTTGCAAAAGTAGTATAAATTTGGGAAACTGCAAGGGATTTTGAAAAATATTTCCCAATATTCTCTCTACAATAAAGATAAGTCGTTGAACATCTGACGATAATACGCTGCTTTTTTTTCAAGTTTTAAAGGATAGGCTCGACTGGAAGACGGCATACGATAGAGGGTTAGTTCACGATCTCTAAAGTGAAACCTACTTCCCCCTCCTACTGAAGGCTCTTTCGCTTCCATCTGTTCACAAAACACATCCGTTGCTTTCTGACCGGTAGTTACCACTGCCCGACAGGAAGGAAGCTGCTGAAGAAGCAGACCAATATCCGTGGGCGAAACGACCTCTAAAAACTTGTCAGACGCATTGTCCTGCAACCGACGCACACACGAAGCCGTATCGTACAAGGCAATCCCTTTTTCACGCAAGAAAGCAACAATACGTTCTTTGTCAAAAACCTTTTCAGGACTGAGAAAATAATCCTTTTCGCCAAAGAAAATGAAGCCGAAAATACGCCACATATCATTCTGCAAGTTAGGATAAAAGAAATCCATACTCCAGCGTTTTTTCTGCGGAGGAAAACTTCCCAACATCAGCAGGACTGCATTTTCTGGAAGAAAGGGTTCCAGCGGATGATGCTCCACTCCTGAAAGCAAATGCTCGTCCAACGTCATGCTTTTGGTTTAGGTTCCTTCTTAGCCAGCAATACGATGTTATAGACATATTCTGTCATCCAGCTTTCAGAATAGCCCAGCGCATGCTGATACTGACGAATGTTTCCGCAAGTCTTACGTACGCCATCATCCTTCCAGTCTACTTTTGTCAGGATGTCGTGTACGGCTTTTTCCGTCATGTTACGAAGCATCTTCTTAAACACACCCGGCATACGGAACTTCCATTGCATCAGGTTGCCGATAACCATCATCAAATCCTGGCTGAATCCCTGGAACATGAAAAGATAATTCTTTATATCGTTCACATTGCGACAGTTGCGCTTGATAGATCCGTCGATTTCCTTGAAAAAGATTTCAGGCAGACCATAAATATCCATCAGCATCTTGCGGCAGCGTGTACGCTCTGCGATACCAAGTTTGTTATTCTGCGTAGGAACCTTCAATGTACGTTTAAATACAGCCAAATCCGGCAGAAAGTTAATGTTACTGATACCCAGCTGAGCCGCCATTACTGCCTGATAGTATACACGAATCAGCGTCATGAAGTCTTCCATTCCACCCACACGTACCGTTTCATCAGCACCTTCTGCTGTTTTCTTGCCTAATAGTTTTGAAAATATACTCATACTTGTACTTTTTATTGTTTTTTGATTTGCAAAGATACGAAAATAGTTACCAACATTCTAAATCCTGCTCAATATCTTTCATCTGCTCTTTGTGAAAGACTGGACTTTTGATGCCTTTCCGCTTCTGTGCCAAGTAATCATCGAGCAAACGGAAAGCATATTTGCCAAGTAAGGATATTGCAACCAGATTACAAATGGACATTAAAGCCATAGTAACATCAGCCAAGCTCCATACCAGATTCAGACTTGCCAATGAACCAAACAAAACCATCCCTCCAACCAACATACGGTATAAAACTACCGGCCACTGACGAGAAGTGAAAAAGCGGATATTAGCTTCTCCGTAATAATAGTTTCCTAAAATGCTGCTGTAAGCGAAAAAAAGAGTAGCAATGGCAACGTAGACGCCTCCAATATTACCAACCTCACTGGTCAGCGCCGCTTGGGTCAACTGAATACCATCCAGGCCACTACCAATATAATCCTCACCGAACAAAATGATAAAAGCTGTACACGAACAAATAAGCAGAGTATCTGTAAACACTCCCAGTGCCTGAATAAATCCTTGTTTAGCGGGATGGGTTACATGAGCCGTTGCCGCAGCATTGGGGGCAGATCCCATACCGGCCTCATTGCTGAAAAGTCCCCGTTTAATCCCTTGCATCAGAGCCGCTCCTATTCCGCCACCAACTGCCTGATGCCAGCCAAAAGCATTACCGACAATTTGTTCAACAACTGCTGGAATACGGTCAATGTTAGCCAATACAACAAACAAAGCCAATGCAATATAACCGACAGCCATGACAGGAACAATGATACTACTGATAGCAGCAATACGATGTACTCCTCCAAAAATGACGACAAGGGTTAATACCGAAATGA
The DNA here is from genome assembly GCF_048170425.1 of Phocaeicola sp. Lineage (GTDB taxonomy): Bacteria > Bacteroidota > Bacteroidia > Bacteroidales > Bacteroidaceae > Phocaeicola. The sequence continues at coordinate 197 of NZ_DBEXBB010000241.1, read as the reverse complement.
CAATTCCCGAGTTCAAAGGCTCTACAGAAAAAGCACTTTGCAAGGCAGCACTCATGGTATTACTTTGCACCGAATTGAATGCAAGACCAAACGTGACCGTAATCAGTACAGCAAAAAGTACTCCCATCCAACGTTTCTTCAATCCACGCTCCATGTAATAGGCAGGGCCTCCGACATAGGAATGTTTTCCTTTGACT
>NZ_DBEXBB010000240.1:0-6196 GCF_048170425.1 Phocaeicola sp. | reverse complement strand
TATGTAAAATGAGTGAAATCTGGAATCACCCGGGCACACTGATTCTGAATGGTTTCCGCCGGATTGGTGGTGCTCAGTCCCACTACAGGCATGCCTGCGGCGTTTCCCGCCTGAATGCCATGGAATGAATCTTCAAACACGACGCAATTGGCCGGAAGTGTTTCGAAAACTTTGGCTCCAAGCAAAAAGCAATCGGGTTCTGGCTTGGATTTCTGGAACATCTCGGCTGTGAGTATCCGGTCCACCATGTCCTTCAATTCCGGATGTGCCGCATGCACATTGGCCATTTTCTTCTCATTCGAGCTAGTCACTATGGCTATTTTCACTCCATGAGCACGAAGACTCTGCATGAATTCCGCCACTCCCGGCACATATTCATAGCGCATCTCCGCCTCGAAACGGTTCAGGTCTTCCGTGATTTCAGCCTGTTCATGCTCCATTCCCTGAAAATAACGGTCGTAAATCTGACTCAGCGTCTGTCCTTTGATGATTTTTCCGAATTCCTCGTATTCCGGATGGTATTTTTTCCCTACCTCATTCCAGAAGATGCTGTACTGTGACTCTGTATCCATCACTACTCCGTCAAAATCAAAAAGTGCTGCCACGCATTTAGTTTTGTCCATCGGTATGTTTAGTTTGATTTAACGGTGCAAAGTTCTAAAATATTGCCGCATATTCCTAACTTTGGAAATTAAAATAAACAAACGGACATGAAAGAAAACAACCCTCACATATTGGGAGAGGCCCCTATCGGGAAACTGCTCGTAGAATATTCCATTCCTGCCATTATCGGAATGACACTGACTTCCCTGTATAACATCATCGACAGTATTTTCATCGGTCACGGTGTGGGAGCCCTGGCCATCTCCGGTCTGGCCATTACCTTTCCGCTGATGAACCTGCTGGTAGCCTTCTGTACACTGGTAGGCGTAGGAGGTGCTACGCTTTCTTCCATCCGACTGGGACAGAAGGACAAAAAGGGAGCAGAAGATATTTTGGGAAATGTAGCTATTCTCTGTGTCATCAACGCCATCTTCTACGGCGGACTGGCATTTATCTTTCTGGAACCGATTCTCTTTTTCTTCGGAGCCAGCGAGGCTACCCTGCCGTATGCCCGCGATTTTATGCAGGTAATTTTGTTGGGCAGTCCGATTTCTTATGTCATGATCGGACTTAACAACATCATGCGTGCCACCGGTTATCCGAAAAAAGCCATGCTTTCTTCCATGCTGACCGTAGGCTGCAACATTATTCTAGCTCCGATTTTCATTTTTGTACTGAACTGGGGAATCCGGGGAGCCGCACTTGCGACCATCTGCTCACAATTCATCGGCATGCTGTGGGTGTTGTATCACTTCTACAGTCCGAAAACTTATATCCGGTTCCAGCGTCACAGCATGCGGTTAAAACAGCACATCATAGCCAACATCTTTGCCATCGGCATGTCGCCCTTCGTCATGAACGTATGTGCCTGCTGCATCGTGATTTTCATCAACAACCGCCTGCTCAACTATGGAGGTGATATGGCCATCGGTGCATTCGGCATCCTCAACCGTATCCAGATGCTCTTTGTCATGATTGTGATGGGTATCACCATGGGAATGCAACCCATCACGGGATACAACTACGGTGCACAACATTTCGACCGTGTAAAAAGAACCTTGAAACTGGGAATCACAGCAGGATGTATCATTACCACATTGGGATTCATAATCGGTGAGCTGTTTCCCGGCGTATTTGTCGGTATGTTTACCGACAACCACGAACTGACGGACGAAGCCACATTGGCCCTGCGAATCGGTATTCTTGCTTTCCCGATAGTAGGTGCACAGATTGTCATCACCCAGTTCTTTCAGTCCATCGGAAAGGCCCGGATTTCTATTTTCCTGTCCCTCTCCCGACAACTGCTTTTCCTTCTTCCAGGACTGGCTTTCCTTCCACCCCTCTATGGCGTGGAAGGGGTATGGTTCAGCATGCCGCTATCCGATGCCTTGGCCTTCGCTGTGGCAGCTTTGATGCTGGCATACCACTATAAGAAAAAGATGTCAGGCACCGATTTACGGACAGCTTAAAAACTTTCTGAGAAAAGAAGAGCCAGATTCAGCACAGATACAATCACTGCCATGGTGTAAAGCACAAAACTGCTCCAACGGGAGTTGGCATACTGCCCCATGACCCGTTTTGAGGAGGTCAACCCTACCTGCAAGAAAATGGTAAATGGAAGCTGAATGCTCAGTATCATCTGTGAGATAATCAATCCCTGAAAAGGATTCTCGATAAACAGAATGACAACCAGTGCAATTCCCAATGAAAGCAGAATTCCTACACGAGAGTGCACATCCTTTACATGATAGGATTCTCCGAACATACCGGCAAAAATAGAACCGGCCGCCATCCCACTTGTTACAGTGGAGGAGATACCTGCCATCAGCAAGGCAAGAGCAAAGATAGTAGCAGCCTGATTCCCTAATAAAGGCTCCAGCAAGCTCTTGGCCTGCTGCAACTCTTCTACTCCGATATGATTGGCAAAGAAGGTAGCCGCAGCCAATAGAATCATCGCACTGTTAATAGCCCAGCCTACTCCCATAGAGAACAGGGTGTCATAAAATTCATATTTCAACAGCTTACGGATAGAAGCATCGTCCTTCTTATTGTATTCCCGGCTTTGTACTACTTCCGAGTGTAAGAACAAGTTATGAGGCATCACCACGGCTCCCAGCACACTCATTATCACCAGCAGGCTTCCCTCGGGAATGGAAGGTGTCACCCACGAACGGGCAGCCAAAGGCCAGTCAATGTCAACCAGGAAAAGTTCATACAAAAAAGACAACCCTATCACTGACACAAATGCAATAATAGAGCGCTCAATCCGCTTGTAGGAATTGGTAAACAGCATGATTGTGACAAAGAAAGCAGTAAGAAGAGAACCCCAGATAATGGGAATACCGAACAACATTTCCAAGGCTATAGCTCCTCCTAAAATCTCCGCTAGAGAAGTAGAAATAGACGCTAATACGGCCGTTCCCAGAATTGGACGCGCCACCCATTTTGGCGTATATTTAGTGGCAGCTTCGCTCAAGCAAAGTCCGGTAACAATCCCCAAGTGAGCCACATTATGCTGCAACACAATAAGCATGATGGTAGATAAAGTAATTACCCACAACAAGGAATACCCGAAATCAGCTCCTGCAGCGAAATTGGAGGCCCAGTTGCCCGGATCAATAAAACCGACGGTCACAAGCAAACCGGGACCTATATATTTAAAGAAATCCAGACCACCAAGATAACGCTGATGGTCCTTACGTCGTAATTCTTTGATGAAATTCCACATACTTACAAATCTGCTTTAATAAATAAAAACATACGTAGCTGATAGAATGTTCACACAAAAAGTAAAGAAATTTGTAATTAGTTCAGATTTAAATCGGCCCAACCTGCGGCATGATACCAAGAGATTGACTGTTCGTAATAATCATTCCAAGCTGTTTTATTAACGACATAATCATTGTACTTTTTAGGAATATACATACCTATTCCACAGAAACGGGTTCCATCAACGATAAGTCCATCAAAATCATAATCTACCCCAGACAAACAATCTTTAGCTATCACAGCCTGATCTAATGCGGTTTGTACGGAAGCAATAGCCTCATTCAAATCCGTTTCTACCAGTCCACTCTTTCTTCCCAGTTCACGGAAAAAGTCTAATACATCGTAAGAAAAGTATCGATAACTACCTACACCATACTGTTGTACGTTCTGCATAGATACGGAAGGCAATGCATCCCGCCATTCAGAAAGTTTTGTGTTCACTGTTGCAGCCAGATTTTCCATTTGGTTACAATCCATCACTGCGCACGTACCCCATAAATTATTTGTCTTATTAAAAGAAATAAATTCATGACACACAGCAGAATAATCTACGTCTTCAGAATACAAATAAGGAAGAATCTGATTATACGGGAATCCATATACCGGAGTCTCCATTACCGAAGCAATGCAATGTGAAGTGGCCCCTTTCAATTCATAGCCCACTTCAGCAGTGGCCATCATACAAGCATCAAACAATACAAAATCAAGTTTTTCAGAAAAACTATTCTTTAGAACATTTGCTAAATCGGGAATATCAATATTATAACCACTATCATCACCAAAGGCCTTTGTCTGAACAGAAGTCCCCTTCATCCACCCGGTGCCATGTGAACCTAAAATAAGACCGTAACTGTCAGAAGGAGCTACAGTCTGCATATCGGTAAAGACTTCCTCCATCACAGCCGGGTCAGTTGCAATCTGGCTATTCATGGTGTACTCCTTTTTCTGAGCTATACTACAAACCGCATCAAAAGTCAGCTCCTCACCTGTCAAAGCTGCAACATTATTGATATTACCACGTCCATCAGCATAGAAACTCATTAAGGTAGGATTACTCAGAGGAGTATCACCCGTATAAGGGCGATAAAACACCAGCAAAGCGCATGACTCCTTCATATTGCCCAATGCAGTGTACATATCGATTACGTTATTACGCAAATAAGTATCTAAAGAACCTGCTTTGTTATTCGAAATCAGATATGCCAGCACCGTACGCCCAGAGCGTTTCGCAGGCTGTTGTTCCGGAATTTCATTGGAACAAGCAGCTAGCACAATCACCAGCAGGATGTAAAGCCATTTCTTCATCTGCATTATTCAAAATCAGGCTTTTCAAACTTAAATTCCGCATTCACATCCTGAAGGAACAACGAACCTCCCTTAGTATATTTTTCCTTCAGCTTTTTCAGTTCCTTCTGCACGTTCTTCTTTTTCCGGCTGAAAAACATAAAGCAAGTACGGTTCTTGCCATTCTGTTTCTGCTCCAGATAATCCTTCAACTGAATACTATACAGCGCACGGCCAACCAACATTCCTTTATCATCTACAGCCGCACTGTCCAGATACTGCACGTCTGTGAAATACACTAATGAGTCAGTAAATGAAGCGGAAACTCCAGCCAGATATACTCCATATTTGTTCTTATCTTTCGGCTGCTTACTGAATACTGAAGCAGCAAATACCATCATTAACAGGAAACAGAAAAACTTTGTATAACGCATAATTCATCAATTTATGAGGGCAAAAGTACACAATTATGCGTAAAAACCGAAAGAAGATATATAAATTAACAAAGAAAAAGCCTTTCTACATACAAAAAGAGATGTATCCAGGTCTGAGCGAACCCTCATACATCTCTTCTGTTTTTTGGAAATCAATCTCTACCTTATCCCAAATAAGATTTGAGCAACTTACTACGAGAATTTTGTCTTAATCTTCTAATTGCCTTTTCCTTAATCTGACGAACACGCTCACGTGTGAGCCCAAACTTATCGCCGATTTCTTCCAACGTCATTTCCTGCGTGTTAATACCGAAAAACATCTGGATAATATCCTTTTCTCTTTCGGTTAGCGTAGAAAGCGCTCTGTCAATTTCCCTAGAAAGTGATTCATTTACCAAAGAGCGGTCGGCCATAGGAGAATCATCGTTTACCAGTACGTCCAGCAAACTGTTATCCTCTCCTTCCACAAAAGGAGCATCTACAGAGATGTGACGACCAGAAACTTTCAGCGTATCCGAAATCTTATCTACCGGGATTTCCAGTTCATCGGCCAGTTCTTCCGGGGAAGGACGACGCTCGTTTTCCTGCTCAAACTTGGAAAACGCCTTGCTGATTTTATTCAGCGAGCCTACCTGATTCAACGGCAAACGCACAATACGCGACTGCTCAGCCAGTGCCTGAAGAATAGACTGACGAATCCACCAAACTGCATAACTGATAAACTTGAATCCACGAGTTTCATCAAATTTTTCAGCAGCTTTAATCAAACCCAGGTTACCTTCATTAATCAAGTCAGGCAAGCTCAGTCCCTGGTTCTGATACTGTTTAGCTACAGACACCACAAATCGCAAATTAGCACGCGTAAGCTTCTCCAATGCAATACGGTCACCCTTACGGATACGTTGAGCGAGTTCCACCTCCTCTTCTACAGTAATCAAATCTTCACGACCGATTTCCTGTAAATACTTATCCAAAGAAGCACTCTCTCGGTTAGTGATACTTTTAGTAATCTTTAACTGTCTCATTCTATATAAAATGATTTGGGTACAAAAGTACAAAATTAATTTTATTTAGGCAGCAGATTTACAAAGAAAGAATCTATAATT
>NZ_DBEXBB010000239.1:0-3404 GCF_048170425.1 Phocaeicola sp. | reverse complement strand
TCTACTAATATTTTATTAGGAGAATCTGGAGATTGGGAGTATCTTTACAAGGTGAAAGACGATGCAAGCCGTAGCAATGTGCTTTCTGCATTCTTTTCTACCTCATCATCTGCTTATGTGGGCGATTTATCACATATGGAGAATTTAATTTGCGGACATAGTTACTGGACAGATGGAACATGGGATGGAATGCGTGAGGTACGTAAGAAAGTGGCAGAAGCTGCTACACAGTACGGCGTGGAAGTTTGGCAAAGTGAGTGGAGTATGCTGGGAGATAATTATAGTTCGTCTGAATTTGTAGGATATGATGCGGCCTCGGAAATGGATATTGCTTTGTATATGTCTAAGGTAATTCATAATGACCTGACAGTTGCCAATGTAACGTCCTGGAATTATTGGGTAGCTATGGATGTTTCAAGATGGGGGCAGAAAAACCGTTTCTTGCTGATTTCACTGACGCCGAAGGGATGGGCTGGAGATAAAGAAAGTGTGGATAATCTGGAAGAAGAGGGAAGTTTTAATACCACTGCCACTTTGTGGGTATTAGGAAACTATAGCCGTTTCATTCGTCCTGATTATCAGCGAATCTCTGTTGCTTTAAATGAGTCTATGAGTTTCTTTGGTTCTGCTTGGATTTCACCGCAGCAAGATTGTATCGTAGCGGTGTATACAAACTTATCAAGCAAGGGAGTACGCTTAAATGAGACACGTCAAAATTGGCCCGGAGAACTTAAGTCTATAAAAACTTATACAACCTCTGCAAATAAACAATTGGTTGAGAAGGTTCTAGAAACTGAGGCCTCTGTTGTGTTAGATGCAGAAAGTGTGACAACTGTAGTCTATGAACTAAAATAAAAAAGTTATATGAAGAACAAGGCATTTTTTATTATTCTTTTGGGGTTATTGATATGTACTGTCGTACAAGCTCAAGTTTCTTTTGGCGAAGCAAAAAGATTCAATGACAATTGGTTGTTTAGTTTATCGGATGACAGTCTGGGTGCTTCCGTATCGTATGACGACAGTAAATGGCGAAAGCTGGATTTACCGCACGACTGGTCGGTGGAAGGACAGCTTTCGCCTTCATTGGCAAGTTGTACCGGTTATTTGCCGGGAGGTATAGGCTGGTATCGGAAACATTTTCAAGTTACTGATAAGGCTGCACGCCATTACATCTATTTTGAGGGAGCATATAACCGCAGCGAAGTTTATTTGAACGGACACTTGCTCGGTAAGCGTCCGAACGGATACATATCTTTTATGTATGATATGACTCCTTACTTGAAGGAAGGAGATAACGTGCTGGCAGTCCGTATTGACCATAGCCGTTATGCCGATTCACGCTGGTACACCGGTTCCGGAATTTATCGGGATGTGTGGATGATTTCCGCTCCAGACATTCATTTTGCGCAATGGGGAATAGGCTGGCACGCTACTTCGCTGACCGACAAGCAGGCGGTAGTGGCAGTCGATATGGAAGTGGAGAAACATGTGAAGGCTGCTGGCTCATTAGAGGTTTCTGCGGCACTTTATGATGCAGAAGGTACATTGGTAGCACAGGGCCGTAAGAAAGTGGCGGATAAAGCTGAGGGCATTGCGAAAGAAACAGTATCATTGAAGGTGAAGAAACCTCGCCGTTGGAATTTGGATGCGCCTTATCTGTATACGTTGAAGACAGAGCTGCTTTGTGACGGGAAACGGATAGATGGCAGTTCGACAAATGTAGGTCTCCGTACATTGAAGTTCGATGCCAACAAGGGATTTGCCTTGAACGGAAAGTGGATGAAGGTGAAAGGAGTGTGTCTGCATCATGATGCAGGTGTACTGGGTGCAGTAGTTCCTCCTGAAGTATGGGAGCGCCGTCTGAGAAACCTGAAAGAAATTGGTGTGAATGCCATCCGTATGAGCCATAATCCGCAGGCACCGGTATTGTATGATTTGTGTGACCGAATGGGCTTCTTAGTGATGGATGAGGCTTCGGATGAATGGGAGTTTCCAAAACGGAAATGGATAAAGGGATGGAATGTAGGTGAACCAAGCTACGACGGAACATTTGATTTCTTTGAGGAATGGATTGAACGCGATGTGACGGATATGGTGCGTCGTGACCGGAATCATCCTTGTATATTCTTGTGGAGTATCGGCAATGAGGTAGACTATCCGAACGACCCGTATTCTCATCCGGTTCTGGATGGCACAACCATTAATCAGCCTATGTTCGGAGGATACAAGCCTGATGCGCCGGATGCCATGCGTATCGGTAAGATTGCAAAGCGTCTGGCTGCGTGTGTACGTGCGGTAGATACTTCACGTCCTGTGACCGGTGCATTGGCCGGAGTGGTGATGTCGAACCAGACAGAATATCCTGAAGCGGTGGATGTGGTAGGATATAATTACACGGAAAACCGTTATGACGAAGACCATGCCACTTATCCTGACCGTGTGATTTATGGTAGTGAAACGGGTGTGGGAATTGAAGCCTGGCATGCAGTACGCGACAAGGAATTTATTTTCGGACAGTTCCTCTGGACGGGTACGGACTATCTGGGTGAATCAGGCAGATGGCCTTCCAGAGGTTTGTACACCGGTTTGCTGGACTTTGGTAGCTTCCCTAAACCCCGTGGATATTTCCGTGCTTCGCTTTGGAGTGAAAAACCTGTGACTTACATCGGTACATATCCCAAGCACGACTGGGTATCAATGGATGCATGGGATTTGTGGAACTACGAACCGGGCCAGTTGATTCGGGTGGTTTGTTATACCAATGCACCGCAGGCTCGTTTGTTACTAAATGGAAAAGAAGTGGGCCAGATGAAGCCATACGATGACAAGAGTGGTATCATTTACTGGGATATTCCTTATCAGGATGGAGAATTGCGTGCAGAAGGTTGTGATGCAACAGGAAAGGTGCTTTCATCTTATGCAATCAAGACCTCTGGACGTCCATACGCCTTGCGGGCTACAGTGGATAAGGAAGTTTTGTCACCGGATAAGGCTACCGCGCATGTAACTATCGAAGTGGTGGATGAACAAGGTACTATCGTAAAATTAGGCGATAACGACATTACTTGTCAGATTGAAGGGCCGGCACGTTTGTTGGGACTGGAAGGTTCAAATAACGGAGATATGAGTGATTATACGGATAATCATCACCGTGCTTTCCACGGACGTTTGCTGGCTTATATCCAGACTACAGGTGAGAAAGGTGAGATTCGTGTGAAATTGAGTTCTCCTCTTCTGAAAGGAACGGAAGTGGTATTGAAGGCTGACTTATGCTGGTATAGGTAGACACATTATTAACACATAACCTATACCAATCATGAATCGTAAGCATTACAATGAATCAGACCGTCTGGCTCTACTTCGTGAATATTATTCATCAGGTTTGAGCAAATATGCATTTATCA
>NZ_DBEXBB010000238.1:0-12634 GCF_048170425.1 Phocaeicola sp. | reverse complement strand
TACAGAATATTAATATTTATTTTCAACTGCATATAATATGCATACTACCTATTAAAAAATGTATATACGAAAAAGCCATAACAAAATTCTCCGTTTGCACGATTCAGAAACAAATCGTATCTTTGAATCAGAGTTTTAATCAAGCAAATACCTTGTATTTACCTCAAATTATTCCTATCATGAAAATGAATCATTATGTAAAATGCGTAACCGCCGGCATTGTGTGTTCACTGATGTACGGCAATGTATGCGCGCAAGACACATTCGATCTGTCTTCCCAACGCTCGGAGAAACAAGATGTACGAGCTGTTCCCGGAAAAAAAGTAGACCACAAAGGACTTATCCTGAACCCGCAGCCTCATCAGATTGTGACGATAGCCGGAAAAACGTGTGACCTTTCTCAGGGTATCAACCTGAAAGACAAGCAAGATAAATTTGCGGGTTACCTTGATTTCCTTTCCCCGAACAAGAAAGGAGTTAAACTGACCATCGATTTCGGACAGAAAGTTGCCGGCAAGGCCAATGTAAAAGCTGTATCGGGTGCTTATGCCCTTGTTGTCAACGAGAAAGGAATCACCCTCACGGGATTCGACGAACGCGGTGCTTTTTACGGCATACAAACCTTGAAGCAACTGGTGGAAAGCCCGGTTTCTTCCGGCGGTGCCCTCCCCTTTGTAGAAATAAACGATTATCCCGACCTGCCCAACCGTGGAGTAGTGGAAGGTTTTTACGGCACTCCGTGGTCGCACGAGGTACGTCTGTCACTCATTGACTTCTACGGAAAGTTCAAGATGAATTCTTACTTATACGGTCCGAAAGACGACCCTTATCACAGCTGTCCGAACTGGCGATTGCCTTATCCGGAGAAAGAGGCTCAGCACATCAAGGAACTGGTGGATGCCTGCAACCGCAACTACGTGGATTTTGTATGGGCCATCCATCCGGGACAGGACATCAAGTGGAACGAGGAAGATTATCAGAACCTGATTAACAAGTTCAACTGGATGTATGACTTAGGGGTACGTCATTTTGCCATCTTCTTTGACGATATTTCCGGAGAGGGTACCAACCCGCTGAAACAGACAGAACTGCTCAACCGGTTGACGGAAGAGTTTGTGAAGGTGAAAGGCGACGTGTCTCCGCTTACGGTCTGCCCTACCGATTACTCCAAGCTTTGGGCGAACCCAACCGAGAAAGGAAGTCTGGCCATCTACGGAAAAACGCTTAATCCAGAAATCAAGGTGTTCTGGACAGGCGACGTGGTGTGCAGCGACCTGACACCCGAAACACTCGATTTCATCAACTCACGCATCAAGCGTCCGGCTTACTACTGGTGGAACTACCCGGTGACCGACTACATCCGCAACTTCCTGCTTCAGGGACCGGTGTACGGACTGGATACCAGTCTCACAGCCAATGAAACCTGCGGTATCGTGAGCAACCCGATGGAACACGGGGAAGCATCCAAGCTGGCTCTGTATGGAGTGGCCGACTATACCTGGAACATTGCCGGCTACAATGCCATCGACAACTGGGAACGCGGACTGACGGAGCTGGTTCCGGAAGCAACCGATGCCTACCGCACCTTTGCCATCCATTCCAGTGATACCGAAAACGGATACCGACGGGATGAGTCGTGGGAAACTCAGACTTTCCGCCTGGCTGACTGGACAGACGAAGCGGCTAACACGCTGGAAGAAGAATTCAAGAAGGTAGAAAGTGCACCGGCACGTCTGGAAAGCAACTGCAAGAATGCGGCACTGCTCAATGAACTCCGCCCCTGGCTGACTGAGTTCGGTAAATTAGGCACACGCGGCAAGCAGGCCATCGAACTGGCACGCATCTACCGCTCAGGCAAGGACGATGCGCTGTTCTGGGAGAAATACATACAGAATATCATGACTCCTGAAGACCGGAGAAACTATGAAGCTCACAAATCGGGCACGCTGAAACTTCAGCCGTTCTATGAGAATGCCATGGATGACATGGCACACGAGTACCTGAAAAAGCTGTCGGGCAAGGTACCGACTGACTACAAGGGTATCGGTTCTTTCAGCAGCGCACATACCGTACAAACCAAGCTGATGCTCGACAATGACTCCACTACCTTCTATACCTCTGGGATTGCCCAGAAAGCGAACGACTGGATTGGCGTAGACCTGCGCGATGTGCGTGACGTAACGGAAATCTCCATTCTTCAGGGAAGAAATTCCAAGGATGATGTGGACTATTTCGACCATGCCATCGTGGAATGCTCGGCAGACGGAAAGACCTGGAAGGCACTGACCGGAGAACTCGACAAGCAATACATCATCCACTGGCAGGGAGCTCCGGAAAAGGCACGCTACGTACGCCTGAAACGACTGGATTCCAAACGTACCAACTACGCGTCTGTCCGCTCGTTCGACGTCAACCCGCTGTGTCCGGAAAACATGGGATTCTCACTTGAAGCTGACAGCCTGGACAAGGCCATCTACGCTTTCGACAACAACCTGGCGACTTCTTACAAGAGCACTAAGTCACTGACTTTCGGCGTAAAGGAAAATGTCAAGGCATATACCCTGCTCATGAACCGCCTGTCTGCCCCGTTGAAGTGCATCCAGCTGGACAAGAAGGGCAAGGTGATGTCGGAAACCATGATTGAAACTCCTTTTGCCAAAATCGAACTGGCCAACAAGAACGTAGCCAAGATTCGCCTGGAGGGAGCTGCGGAAGTGTTTGAAATTGTGGCGATTGACTAAGCTGAAAGCAGACATGAAAAAACGCCTTTGCGTTTCAACTAAAACGCTTCGACGTTTGAAACCAAACACAAGGACGTTTTAGGGAAAACGCAAAGGCGTTTAAAAGTAAACGCAAGGACATTCTCAGGGAAACGTCCTTGCGTTTTTTTATGCCTTATTTTATCACCCGGAAATATTCCGGTTTACGGGGTTTTGCCGGAGCCATCTCCCCGTCAGGATAGCCTAAAGAAAGGGCACCGATTCCCATCAATCCTTCCGGAAGGCCCCATTCTTCCATCAACTGCTTGCCCTCTTCCGTAGCAAACATTTCCCGTTCGCGGTGAATCCAGCAGCTGCCCAATCCCAACGCATGAGCGGCCAGCATCATATTTTCCAGCACGCAACTTCCGTCCTGCACCGGATTGTTGGCCAGCGAAGGCGCAAATACCAGCACGCAGGTAGGTGCATCGTAATAAGGATTTGATGTCACTCCCATAATCTCCGCGTTCATTTTTGCCAACTGGGCAAGCACTTCCTTCTTCTGCACTGCCACAATGTAAGGCGACTGCATGCCTCGTGAAGTCGGTGCGTAGGTACCGGCCTCGAGTACGGCTTTCAACTCTTCGTCTGTAATCTGTTCAGGTTTGTACCTGCGGCAGCTGCGCCGCGTTTCGATAACCTTTAAAAAATCATTTTCCATATTGTCACTCTATTTGATTCTTGGTTTTTCATTCTTTTTTATTCCCTTCCCTATCGTTTTTTAGACAACAGGGTTTGTACAATAGTCTGCATGAGGTAAGTGCGAACGTCTGTATTCTCCACACATTCCAAAGGGAATCCCAATACAAAAGTACGATAATCTTCTCCACGATAGACCGTACCGCTACCGTAATTTCCATTGGTATAGGCAAACGCAGAGTAAGCTCCTTCCACCGGCATGACACACTCCATGGACGGAACGGCGTAAATGCTTTCATTGGCTCCACCCTGAATACGGAAGCTTGTACCGGCTCCCTTCACCGGAGCAGATGAAAGGTTGCTGAAACGACCTCCATACGTGCATTTCAACACGTTCTTGCCGAAATCGTCTTTCTGCAAATTCGCTCCCCACTTCGAACCACTGACCAGCAAACGGCCTCCCTGACGGCAATAACCAGCCAGTGCTTCTCGCATGGAAGCGGAAAAGGTCTTGGCATCGGCACCACAAATCAAATCGACCATGTCATAGTGAGTCAAATCGGTACTTCCACTTTCCAAGGTTTCATCGCTGCATGACACAAACGAATAGCGTCCGGCACGCTGGATGGCCTTGCCATGTACGAATACATAATCACGGGTATTGCCTGCAATCAGTCTTCCTTCCAAGACATCATCACTTACTCCCAGTCCGTCGCCCGTTTCCAGTCCGGCTTTGTCGCGGTTGAATCCCTGCTGGTATCCGCAATAAGCAGGTGTCTGTCCGTCAGGAATTCCCGGATCGGCCTTCAGGTCGAACCCTTGCAACAGAGCAGAGTTGACTTCTGCCGGTCCCGACGTGGCATCAAATCCGTTGACAATAAGCAGGGTACCTTTGCTTCTTTTGGCCTTATAAGCAGACAGAATTTCGGAAGGGAAACTCTCTCCTCCCCGGTTCACAGCCGTCACCTTGAAGCTGTAGACCAGTCCCGGCTCCACTTTCACCGTATATTCCGGCTTTCGCACATACACCCCGTTATCGAATCCTCCATAACCGATACGTGTATAGACAATGTATCCCTGAGGCTTGGCAGTGGGTTCCATCACATCTTCCACCGGATTCCAGTTCAGCGTAAAGGTATTTTTCTTCTTTCCTTCACGGATGGCAAAGTGATTCACCGGAAGCGGCTGCACCACATAGTCCGTACCATGCATGGTAGAAAGGTACTTCAGCACGGACTTATACACGGAGCGTCCCACCGTAAACTTGAAATCCGGATTATGTCCCCACTTCATATCGGCAAAATTCTGGTGGGAAAGCAGCTCTAAAATCATGGAAGGCACAGCCGGCAGACGGGTTTCACTGTAGTTGCGGTTCCACATGCTCCGTCTGGCCCACTGCACGCCAAAACGGGAAGAGATGTCACGCTGCAATCCAGTCAGCACCATGTCGGTCAGGTCGCGCGAAGCATAACGGGATACGCCACAATTCAGCTTGCCGTCATTGAAATCTGTGGTATAGATGCCCAGCGAGCCTACCAGTTCATCATCGGTATTGAATCCGGCATCACTGTGCAGGCCTAATGTCATTTCAAACGGTACCTTCAGCCCCTCTTCCGTCGGATTGTATACCGAACCACCACTCAGGTAGTTCACCGTCAGCGAGCGGGCGTTGATGTCATCGGTATAATCATTCTCACCCTGGCTCTTGCTGTACACCGGATAAGGCATCCCGGCCCATTGTGCCCAGTAGCGCGCTCCTTCTAAGTAACGGGGCACTCCGCTCACTTGTCCGCCTCGCACAATGTTTCCCATACCACCGCCAAAACGGACGGCATCGGCACATACCACTCCTTTCTGGGAACTTTCGTTACTCAGCACCACCATGCCATAGTCGTTTCGTCCCTTGTCGAACTCAAAGGTACCTAAATAGACCCAGGTTCCCCCTCCCATCTGCTGGTTGACCTTAAATTCCGTCACCCCGCCGTTATGAAACACCAGGTACTTGGCATCCGACACACTCTCCGGTAAAGTCTGATAGCTTACGTACACCGCGTATTTCCCTTTTTCCGGAATAGCAGGAATCCATTCGGCAAAGGCTTTTTCCGGCTTGTCCTGTGTAGGAATAAACCGGGCGGTACCGTCTGTAAAAGGGTTATAATTATCAGGATACTGCTGGTACTTCTGGGCAAATCCCGGCTTGCCGGTATCCTGCCAGCGGTATTTCTTATCTTCCACCTCCAGATAATGGCTGCCTTGCGTACAGGTATTGTTGTCCACAATGACTTCATGACGTTGCCAGTCGCGCTCACGTGGCGTAAAGACCACTGCCCCGGCATTCTCCAGCATCGGAATCAGGTAAGGTACCACGAATGACTGGGTAAACAAATCCTCTGCGGTACAGAACAACCGAGGACGTTGCCAGCGCCACTCATTCCGCTCGTTCCGGTACACCTTTCCATGGCTTTGCCACAAGGCTACATGCCGTCCCTCCAGTCCCCGGCTGATTTCATACGGACGTGACACATTCATCACCCACGGATTTCCCTTTGCCTCCAGCTTGCCATACAGACGCGTCTTGTCCTGTTTCTTGCGATACGCATTAGGCACCAGGTCTTCAATGAGCTTGCCATCGGCATACACCTGCAAGGTATAATAATTCACGGGGCCTGGAAGCGACTGCTTCAACAAACGGTAGATAGCCGACACATTTTCTTCCGTAAACGGCTGATAGCCAAAAGCAGGATTGGCATACACACGCAATACCTTCTTCTCATGGTCTACCTCAAAACCTTCCAGCTTGCACTTGCCGATACGGGCATACGAAGTCTCATAACTGGTAAAAAAATCTTTCAGACGTTGCTCTGTGGTCTGTTCCAGACTTTGTCCAGACACCGCCCCTGCCAGGCAAAGAAAGCCTAACAGCAAAATAGCAAATTTATTCATATACATTCTATAGAGTCGGCACAAAGGTACAAAATATCACAGATTCTTGTTCATCCAAATAAAAAAAGCCGTCCGGCATCTTTCGGATACCGGACGGCCAATGCATTTATTTTCGACTGATTTTTATCAGTTATTTTCCGGACGAAGTTTACGTACGGTTACTGCAGTCTGCCACATTTCGCTTTCACGCAATGCTTTCAATTCTGCATTCAGTTTCTCACGATAATCAGGCTGAGAGTTGCTGTCGATAGAAATCTGTGCTTCGTTTCCTGATTTCACGCTCTGATACAATTTCTGTACAACCGGTTTGATAGCATCGTGGAACGGGCCCATCCAGTCAAGTGCACCGCGCTGTGCAGTAGTAGAGCAGTTCGCATACATCCAGTCCATACCGTTCTTTGCAAACAACGGCATCAATGACTGAGTCAGCTCTTCTACAGTTTCATTGAATGCTTCCGACGGAGTATGTCCGTTTTCACGAAGTACTTCATACTGTGCCAGCAGCAATCCCTGGATAGCTCCCATCAAAGAACCACGTTCACCGGTCAAGTCAGAAGTAGCTTCACGCTGGAAAGTAGTTTCAAACAAATAACCAGAACCGATACCGATACCCAATGCGATGGTACGTTCGTATGCCTTGCCCGTAGCATCCTGGTAGATAGCATAAGAAGAGTTCAAGCCACGGCCTTCCAGGAACATGGTACGCAAAGAAGTACCTGAACCTTTCGGAGCCACCATGATTACATCTACATCTGTCGGAGGAACTACACCTGTACGGTCATTCCAAGTGATGGCGAAACCATGAGAGAAATAC
This sequence comes from Phocaeicola sp., assembly GCF_048170425.1. Lineage (GTDB taxonomy): Bacteria > Bacteroidota > Bacteroidia > Bacteroidales > Bacteroidaceae > Phocaeicola. Next base: position 5,479 of record NZ_DBEXBB010000238.1, on the reverse strand, counting down.
AGTGCTTTTCCTGCAGTCAGACGAGGCTTGATAGTAGGCCATACAGAAATCACAGCTGCATCCGACAACAGACACATAATTATAGTGGCTTTTTCGCAAGCTTCTTCAATGCTGAACAAAGTTTCTCCCGGTACCCATCCGTCAGCTACAGCTTTGTCGTAGGTTTTACCCTGACGCTGTCCGACAATGACGTTGAAACCGTTGTCACGCAGGTTCAAAGACTGGCCCGGTCCCTGTACACCGTAACCGATAACTGCAATGGTTTCGTCTTTCAATACTTCACGTGCTTTTTCCAATGGAAACTCTTCGCGGGTCATTACATTTTCAATAACTCCGCCAAAATTCATTTGTGCCATAATTTTCTTACAATCTTTTTACGCAGCCTGAAGCTGCAAGTTGTTAGTATAATGTTAATCTCTAAAAATCACTTTACTCCGGACTACGACTTCCGTGCCGTTTTTCTTCACCTCTACGTCGTATTCGTTTTCGCCCGTCTGCTCCCGATAGAAACTCAAGGTATCTCCGTAATAACTTTCGGCCACATAGGCCATCTCAAACCGACGGATACGCTTTTCACGAAACATTTCCATAGGGAACAAATCCAGAATATGCTCGATATACTTGATGCTGTTCACATGGCCGTTCAAGTCAATGTCACTGTATTTCACCTGACATTCGCCCACCCGCTCCGGATGACTCACCTTGATGCGTCCGGGTTTGTCTATCGGACAGTCCTTCACGCACACATAGTCTACAATCGACCCGCCATGCAGTGTCAGCAAATCGGCCGGCTTGCGGGTTTCCATGCTGATCATGGCCCATATCGAACGAGCATAGCCGATGGCTTTTCCGTCTTTATCCAGAATGGCAAAATTTCGGTCCGTAAACAAACGGTACACATTTTCCACCCACGTCTGTATAGAGAAACTTTCGTATGCGCGAGGCATATCTTCCAGTTCGATTGCCAGACGAGATAGTACCCATGTGTAATGATTCTCATTCAACGTGGCGATACCAAATCCTCTATCAGCTGCATGAAACCCAGCGCAGTTCAGCAAATGATTGCCCAATACGCCCATGGTCAGCCGCTCCATAAAATCCACATGAAACGGTTCAGCCACAAACTGGTAAGTCCCCACTTTATTATCTATTGCCATAGGCCTATTCTTTTTCATTCCGGTACCGTTCTTCACGATGCGCCAGATACTCATTTACCCGTTCAAAACAGCTTGTCGACACAGCAATACGCCCGGAACGTACAAACTGCAACACACAATTCAACTGCCTCAACTCCTGATAAAGCGAAGTAATGTCATCGCTCATCCCTACCATCTCCACAATGGAAAAAGTCGGATTCACCTCTACAATGTGAGCACTGTAACGACGCACCACTTTCGAGGCTTCCGGATTTGACTGAAATTCAGGAGTAGAGACCTTGTACATGGCCACCTCACGCTGAAAGATTTCCTTGTCCGTGAAATAATGCGCCTGAATCACGTCTATTTTCTTCTCGATTTGCGTCACTACCTTATCAATTACATCTGGAGTAGTCCAGCAAGTAATAGTGTATTTATGCACTCCCTTTATAGAAGAAGCCGACACGTTCAGACTCTCGATGTTTATCTGACGACGGGTAAACACAGCTGTAATCTGGTTCAGTATACCGGCAATGTTTTCCGAATGAACGATGATTGTATATAAAGTCTTGTTGCTATTCATAATTCACCTCCTTCTCCTCTCAACATTCCATTAACATATAGTTGACCGAGCTTCCCGGAGGAGTCATCGGCAACACGTTTCCTTCTTCTACCACACAAACCTCCAGCAGGAAAGGACCGTCGGTCGACAACATTTCCTGAATACCGTCATTCAGTTCCTCACGGCTCATCACTCTTTGTGAAGCGATTCCGTAGGCTGAAGCAATCTTCATGTAATCCGGATTCATCATCGGAGTAAATGAATAACGGCGGTTGAAAAACATAGCCTGCCACTGACGCACATTACCCAGGTAATTGTTGTTCATCAATATAATCTTGACCGGAGACTTCTGTTCCATCACCGTACCCAATTCCTGCATGGTCATCTGCAAACCTCCGTCACCCATAAAGGCACACACCGTACGGTCCGGACGACCGAATGTGGCACCGATTGCAGCCGGAAGACAGAACCCCATGGTTCCCATACCACCGGAAGTAACGATACTGCGAGGTTTCGTAAACTTAAAGTAACGGCAAGCCATCATCTGGTTCTGACCTACGTCGGTCACTAAAATTGCTTCATTATGAGTAGCCTCGCTGACAGCGTTCACCACTTCACCCATATTAATCGGCCCTTCCTTCGGGAATACCTCTTTATCAATTACCTGATTGAACTCCTTTTCCTCGTATGGCTGGAAGCTTGCAATCCATTCCTCGTGCTTCTGCGGCTGAATCAATTCAGTCAGCAAAGACAAGGTGCGTTTGCAGTTTCCAAGCACCGGTACATCCACCGCCACATTCTTGCCGATTTCCGAGGGGTCTACATCAAGGTGAATTACCTTAGCCTGCTTGGCGTATGTCTCCAGTTTTCCCGTTACACGGTCATCAAAACGCATACCTACGGCAATCAGCACATCACACTCGTTGGTCTTTACATTCGGGCCTAAATTACCATGCATACCCAGCATACCTTTGTTCAACCGATGATTGCTTGGCAAAGCCGACAGACCCAACAAAGTACATCCACACGGAATATCTGCCTTCTCAACAAAGTCTTTCAACTCTTTCTGGGCATTTCCCAATTCTACTCCTTGACCTACCAGCACCAACGGACGTTTAGCTGCATTGATTAAGGCAACTGCCTCAGCCACTGCCATTGAATCAGTTTCTGGATCCGGATCATAGCTTCGGATAAAATCAACAGTCATCGGCTCATAGTCCGTCATTTCCACCTGCGCATTCTTAGCGAAGTCCAGCACCACCGGTCCCGGTCGTCCGCTGCGTGCGATATAGAACGCACGAGCCACTGCCCAGGCCACATCCTCCGCACGACGAATCTGATAGCTCCATTTAGAAATCGGCTGAGTCACACCCACCAAGTCTACTTCCTGAAAGGCATCCGTACCCAGCAGCCCAGCTCCTACCTGACCAGCAATCACCACAATCGGGGTACTGTCAATCATGGCGTCAGCCACACCTGTAATAGTATTGGTTGCCCCTGGCCCACTTGTTACCAGACAAACACCTACTTCTCCCGATACACGGGCAAATCCCTGAGCTGCATGTGCAGCTCCTTGTTCATGACGAACCAAAATATGGTTCAATCTATCCCGATGGTCATACAACGCATCAAACACCGGCATGATAGCCCCTCCCGGATAACCGAAAAGCGTCTTTACGCCTTCATGCTCCAAAGAGCGCATCAATGCTTCCGAACCTGATATTTTTTCTTTACTCATAAGCAACTATTCTACGATTCTCACTCCACCTTTATCTGCCGAGCTCACCATGCTAGCGTATGCCTTCAGAGCCTTCGAAACCTTCCGGTCGCGTGTCACCGGCGCCATCGGGCGCTGAGCCAGTTCTTCCTCCGAGAGCTTCACATTGATAGAGCGGTTAGGAATATCTATTTCAATGATGTCACCATCTACAATCTTACCGATGTTACCTCCGGCAGCTGCTTCCGGAGAAATATGTCCGATACTCAATCCGGAAGTTCCTCCACTGAAACGTCCGTCGGTAATCAATGCACATTCTTTACCTAAATGCTTGGATTTAATATAAGAGGTAGGATACAGCATCTCCTGCATACCCGGACCACCTTTCGGACCTTCATTAGTAATGACTACCACATCACCGCTCACAACCTTTCCCCCAAGGATTCCCTCACAGGCTGCTTCCTGCGAATCGAACACCTTAGCTGGTCCGGAAAACTTCCAGATGCTTTCATCCACTCCAGCTGTTTTTACCACACAGCCATCCTGTGCAATGTTTCCTTTCAAGACAGCCAATCCGCCATCCTTGCTGTATGCATGCTGCAGGTCGCGGATGCATCCGTTGACACGATCGGTATCCAGTTCCTTATAAGTGGCATTCTGTGCGCCTAACTGAATACAGAACTTACCACCCGGTGCACTTGAATAGATGCGCTGTGCTTCTGCATCCACCTCCGAACGACAAATGTCATATTTAGCTATCGCCTCAGCCAATGTCGTACCGTCTACACGATGAACCGTGGTATCCAGCAGTCCACCTTTAGCCAATTCGCCTAAAATGTTCAGGATACCTCCCGCACGATTCACGTCCTGAATGTGGTATTTCTGTGTATTGGGAGCCACCTTACAAAGGCAAGGTACCCGGCGCGACAGCATATCAATGTCGTCCATCTTAAAATCTACTTCCGCTTCATGAGCCACAGCCAGCAGGTGAAGCACCGTATTAGTAGAACCACCCATGGCAATGTCGAGCGTCATGGCATTCAGGAAAGCCTGACGAGTGGCGATGCTCCGCGGCAACACACTGTCATCTCCTTCCTCATAATATTTATATGCATTCTTCACAATCAAAGCCGCCGCATCCTTAAACAACTGCTTGCGGTTGGCATGAGTAGCCAGAATGGTTCCATTGCCAGGAAGAGCCAGTCCGATAGCCTCATTCAAGCAGTTCATAGAATTAGCGGTAAACATACCAGAGCAACTTCCACATCCCGGACATGCATGCCGTTCTATTTCAGCTACGTCTTCATCACTTACCGTTGCATCGGCCGACTTAATCATGGCATCAATCAAATCCAAATGCTGTCCACCCCACTCTCCAGCCTCCATCGGCCCACCAGACACAAACACAGTCGGAATATTCAGACGCATGGAAGCCATCAGCATACCCGGAGTAATCTTGTCACAGTTGGAGATACATACCATCGCATCCGCCTTGTGCGCATTCACCATATATTCTATGCTGTCGGCAATGATGTCACGTGAAGGCAAAGAATACAACATCCCGTCATGCCCCATCGCGATTCCGTCATCAATGGCAATGGTATTAAATTCTGCAGCAAAACATCCCAGCTTCTCAATTTCTGCCTTGACCTGCTGACCGATTTCATGCAGGTGAGTATGCCCCGGTACAAATTGTGTAAAAGAATTCACAATGGCAATAATCGGTTTTCCCATCATTTCCTTTTTCATTCCATTGGCCACCCACAATGCTCTGGCACCCGCCATACGGCGACCTTCCGTACTCATCGAACTACGTAACTGATGTTTCATATTCCTCACTCTTTTAATTAAAAAGCCTCTCTCATCGTCTGGTGAGAAAGGCTTTCCATACTATCATAACTATATGATTACATACACGAAACCTTCTCACCTCTTGGTGCCACGACCACGACGCGAATAATATGCAGGACTGCCAGATTTACCAATGTATTCAATGTAATCATATCTGTTTTTCTCTCGTTTTTTCGTTTACAAATGCAAAGGTAAAGGCTTTTTTGTAATACA
>NZ_DBEXBB010000237.1:0-10237 GCF_048170425.1 Phocaeicola sp. | reverse complement strand
AGAAAAGCCATGAAAAAATTTGCTTATACCACCCACTACAAAACGCTGCCCGGCGACTTGCATACGCCCGTGAGCACGTACCTGAAGGTGCGCGACCTGTTTCCGCAAAGTATTCTGCTGGAAAGTTCCGATTATCACGGAGTGGAAAACAACCGCTCTTTTATCGGACTGAACCCCATTGCCAGTTTCTCCGTAAACCACGGAATCGTGACTACGGTCTTTCCGGACAAAAGCCGTGAAGAACGTCCACTCACTCCCGAGTTCCAGGTGGAAGATGCTTTCCAGTATTTCCTGAGACAGTTTCAGGTGGAAGGAGAATATGCCCGCTACGGAGGAGTGTACGGCTACACCACGTTCAATGCCGTCCGCTATTTCGAACAGATTCCGGTGAAAGACAGCAGCGACCCGAAGAACGATGCGCCGGAGATTCTCTACATTCTCTACAAGTACCTGATTGTGTTCAACGACTTCCAGAGCGAGATGGTGCTGGTGGAGCTGCAGGGCAACGACGAGCCGAGCCACATTGACGAAGTGGAAAAGGCGGTACTGAACCGGAACTACACCACCTACGCCTTTCGGGCGACGGGCGACACCACCAGTACGCTGACCGACGAGGAACACAAGGCCAATATCCGCAAGGGCATTGCCCACTGCAAGAGAGGCGACGTGTTTCAGATTGTGCTTTCCCGCCGTTTCATCCAGCGCTATGAGGGCGATGATTTCACCCTCTACCGGGCGTTGAGAAGCATCAATCCTTCGCCTTACCTGTTCTATTTTGATTTCGGCGGTTTCCGGATTTTTGGTTCCTCTCCCGAAACGCATTGCAAGATTGAAGCGGGAAAGGCCACCATCGACCCCATTGCCGGCACCACCCGCAGAAGTGGAGACAAAAAGACGGATGCCGCACTGACCGAAGCCCTGCTGGCCGACCCGAAGGAGAATGCCGAACACGTGATGCTGGTAGACCTGGCACGGAATGACTTGAGCCGGAATTGCCACGACACACATGTGGAATTCTACAAACAGCCGCAATACTACAGCCATGTAATTCACCTGGTGAGCAGGGTAAGCGGCACACTGGACAAGGAAGCCGACCCGATTAAAACATTCATCGATACCTTTCCGGCCGGCACTCTCAGTGGGGCTCCCAAAGTAAAGACCATGCAGCTCATCAGTGAAATAGAGCCGCACAACCGGGGGGCTTACGGGGGGTGCATCGGCTTCATCGGGCTGAACGGCGATTTGAACCAGGCCATCACCATCCGCACCTTCGTGAGCCGTAACAACGAACTCTGGTTCCAAGCCGGAGGGGGCATCGTAGCCAAAAGTGACGAGAACAATGAACTACAAGAAGTAAACAACAAGTTGGGAGCATTGAAAAAAGCCATTCTCCTGGCCGAAAAAATATAACACACCATGAAAATTGTCATCATCGATAACTACGACTCATTTGTGTACAACCTGAGTCATGCGATAAAAGAACTAGGAGCAGAAGTCACCGTGAAACGCAACGACCAGTTCCGGCTGGAGGAGCTGGAGGAATTCGACAAGATTCTGCTGTCGCCCGGTCCCGGCGTTCCGGAAGAAGCCGGCCTGCTGCTGGATGTCATCCGCAAGTATGCCGGAAAGAAACCGATATTGGGAGTCTGCTTGGGCGAACAGGCCATCGGCGAAGTATACGGAGGAAAACTGACCAACCTGGATGAGGTGTTCCACGGCATACAGAGTCCCGTCAGCCTGACTGCGACGGACTATCTGTTCGAAGGACTTCCCTCTACCATACAAATAGGAAGATACCATTCCTGGGTAGTCGACCGGAAAGATTTCCCGGATTGCCTGGAGATAACCGCCGTAAGTGAAGAAGGATACATCATGGCACTCTGCCACCGCACACTCGATGTGCGAGGCGTGCAGTTTCATCCAGAGTCCGTTCTCACTCCCGAAGGAAAACAGATGCTGCGCAACTGGATACAACATCAATAAAGAAAACCCTATTTTCTCACTCATAAAACTTATGATACACAATATGAAACAAATACTGAAACGGATATTCCACCACGAAGAGCTGACACGTGAAGAAGCCTGCACGCTGATGCAGAGAATGACAGGCGGCGAGATGAATGAAGCACAGACTGCCGCCCTGCTGGCTGCCTTTCAGATGCGCGGGGTCAAGGTGGACGAGCTGGTCGGCTTCCGCGACGCGCTGCTTCAGGCTTGCGTGCCCGTCGACTTGCATGAATTTCATCCTATTGACATCGTGGGCACCGGAGGAGACGGGAAAAACACCTTCAACATCTCCACATGTGCCTGCTTTGTCGTGGCCGGAGCCGGTTACCGGGTAGCCAAGCACGGGAATTACGGAGCCACTTCGGTGAGCGGGGCCAGCAACGTGATGGAACGCTACGGCGTAAAATTCACAAACGACGCGGACAAGTTGAAACGTTCCATCGAACAATGCGGCATGGCTTACCTGCACGCTCCCCTCTTCCATCCGGCTCTGAAAACCGTGGCTCCCGTACGGAAGGCATTAGGAGTACGAACCTTATTTAATTTATTAGGCCCGCTGGTCAACCCCTGCCATCCGGCCTGCCAGTTGTTAGGAGTGGCCGACCTCCCGCAGATGCGGCTTTACACCAACACGCTCCAGAAGCTCGGTATCCAGTTTGCCGTGGTCAACAACCTGGACGGATACGATGAAATCTCGCTGACCGATGAATTCAAGGTGATGACCAACCGTTACGAAACCATTTATCGCCCTTCGGAACTGGGCTTTTCCATGGCACGTCAGGAAGAGCTTTACGGAGGGAACACACCGGAAGAGGCAGCCGCCATTTTCGACCGGGTGCTGCATAATGAAGGCAGCAAGGCACAGACCGACTGTGTGCTGATCAATGCTTCGTTTGCTATCCAGGCACTGGAGCCTCAGAAGAAAATAGAAGAATGCGTGGCACTGGCCAAAGAATCGCTCGAAAGTGGAAAAGCATTAACTACTTTACACAAATTCCTTACTCTTAACCAATAAACGAATGATGACTACTGATATCTTACATACCATTGTGGCTCATAAGCGCACAGAAATTGCCCTTCAGGAAGAGGCCGCATCTCAAGACTTCCTCATCCAGCTGTTGGGCACTCCCCGTCCGTCGAAAAGCCTGAAGCAGGCACTGGCCGCATCGCCTTCGGGCATCATTGCCGAATTCAAACGACGTTCTCCGTCGAAAGGAGATATTGCCCCACAGGCAGACCCGACCGTCATCGTCCCCGGCTATGAGCGTGCAGGTGCCTCCGGCACCTCCGTACTGACCGACCAAGAGTTTTTTGGCGGCAACCTGAAAGACTTGCAGGCCGTCTGCCCGCTGACACACCTTCCGGTGCTGCGAAAAGATTTTATCGTCAGTCCCTACCAGCTACATCAAGCCAAGCTGGCCGGTGCAGATGTGGTGCTTCTGATTGCAGCCGCCCTGACCGTGGAAGAATGTAAAGCCTTGGGGAAATTAGCCCATCAGTTAGAGATGGAAGTCCTGCTGGAAATACACACGGAAAAGGAACTCGACTACCTGCACGAGCATGTAGACCTGATTGGGGTCAACAACCGGAACCTGGGCACGTTTCATACGGATGTGGAAAATTCGTTCCGCCTGGCCCGGAAGTTGCCGCAAGAATTGCTGTGGGTATCCGAAAGCGGCATCTCGCAACCCGACACGTTCAGGCAACTGCGTGAAGCCGGATTCAGAGGATTCCTGATGGGAGAAACTTTCATGAAAACGCCTTCGCCGGAAAAGGCTTTGTCGGACTTTCTTCAAGCTGTTGCCTTATGATTGTCAAAGTGTGCGGCATGAGGGAGGCGGAGAACATCCGTCAGGTGGAGCAAACCGGGGCCGACTGGATGGGATTCATCGACTACGAAGGTTCTCCCCGCTATGTATCGGGCGTACCGGAATATCTGCCGGAGTCGGTGCAGAAAGTGGGGGTGTTTGTCAATGCTTCCCTTCCGCGAATCCGGGAAAGGATGACGACGTGGCAACTGGATTACGTTCAGCTTCACGGAAAGGAATCGCCGGAGTTTTGCCGGGAAGTGAAACTGACTGGCATACGCGTCATCAAGGCCTTTTCCCTGCGTACGCCTGACGACCTGCTGGCAACGGAAAACTATACCGCCTGCTGCGACTATTTTCTGTTCGACACTCCCTGCAACGGATACGGAGGCTCCGGCAAAAGCTTCGACTGGGAAATCCTGACGCACTACCACGGCGAGACGCCTTTCCTGCTAAGCGGAGGGCTGAAGCCTGAAAGCCTGGATGCATTACTGAAATTCAGCCATCCCCGCTGGGCCGGCATCGACCTGAACAGCGGCTTTGAACAGGCTCCCGGTATGAAAGATGCGGCTGCCCTCTCTGACTTTATTTATTCTTTCAAACAAAACAAGTGTAACCTCTAAAAACTTAGTGATATGAATCGCATTGACCAATTATTCCAGACACATAAAGACCACGTGCTTTCCATTTATTTCTGTGCAGGTGCCCCGACTTTGGAAGGTACTGCCGAAGTCATCCGCACCTTAGAACGGAAAGGAGTACAGATGATTGAAATCGGTATCCCGTTCAGCGACCCGATGGCCGACGGCCCCGTCATTCAGCACGCAGCCACACAGGCCCTGCGCAACGGCATGACGCTCCGCAAGCTCTTCGGCCAACTGGAACAAATCCGCACAGATGTCCGCATCCCGCTGGTGCTGATGGGCTACCTGAACCCCATCATGCAATATGGCTTCGAGAATTTCTGCCGGCAATGCCAGGCATGCGGCATCGACGGCGTGATTATTCCCGACCTTCCTTATAAGGATTATCTGGAAAGCTATCGTCCCATTGCACAACAATACGGCATCCACGTGATTATGCTCATTACGCCGGAAACCAGCGAAGAACGCATCCGGCAAATCGATGCGCATACCGACGGATTCATCTATATGGTATCTTCTGCGGCCGTGACAGGAGCACAAAAGGAGTTCAATGCACAAAAGCAGGCTTATTTCCAGCGTATCAAGCAAATGCAGTTGCGGAATCCACGGATGATCGGATTCGGCATCTCCAACAAATCCACTTACGAATCGGCAGCGGCATACGCCTCCGGGTGCATCATCGGAAGCAAGTTCGTGACCTTGCTTGAGGAGGAAAAAGATGCCGGAAAGGCCATCGACAAACTGTTGGAAATGCTGAAAAACGAAGGATAATTAATCATTCTGCTATTTTTAGCGGCTTATTCTTTTAGTCAAAGCATATTTTCGCTATCTTTGTGCCAAACTAAACGAAGCATCAAATGATAAAACCAGATTATCCTTCCGTATTACTCATCTACACTGGAGGTACAATCGGTATGATTGAAAATCCGGAAACCGGTGCATTGGAGGCTTTTAACTTCGACCAACTTCAGGAAAACGTACCGGAACTGAAACGGTTCAACTACCGCATTTCCTCTTACCAGTTTAACCCTCCTATCGACTCCTCGGACATGGAGCCGGCCTTGTGGGCCAAACTGGTCAAGATTATCCAATATAACTACGATAACTTCGACGGGTTCGTGATTCTGCACGGCACGGACACCATGGCTTATACCGCTTCCGCACTGAGCTTCATGCTGGAGAACCTGAGCAAACCGGTCATCCTTACCGGAAGCCAGTTGCCCATCGGTGTGCTACGTACAGACGGAAAGGAAAATCTGATTACTTCTATCGAAATAGCCGCAGCAAAACATCCGGACGGAACTGCCGTGGTACCGGAAGTCTGCATTTTCTTTGAGAACCACCTGTTGCGCGGAAACCGTACGACCAAGATTAATGCGGAAAACTTCAACGCGTTCCGTTCTTATAACTATCCGGCACTGGCTACGGCCGGTATCCACATCAAGTACGAATACGACCGTATCCGGAAAGTAGATTCCAGCCTGCCTATGCACGCACATTATGTCTTCGATACGAATGTAATTATCCTGACACTTTTCCCGGGTATTCAGGAAAACATCGTGCGCACGGTGCTCAACACGCCCGGTCTGAAAGCGGTAGTACTCAAGACTTACGGTTCCGGAAATGCGCCCCAGAAGCCCTGGTTCATCCACTTGCTGGCAGAAGCTACGGCAAAGGGAATCGTCATCGTCAACATTTCACAATGCCAGACGGGTATGGTCGAAATGGCACGTTACGAAACCGGTCTGCACCTGCTCGATGCGGGCGTCATCAGCGGATATGATGCCACCGTGGAAAGCGTGCTCACCAAGCTGATGTTCCTGCTCGGCCACGGCCTTACTCCCAGGGAAATACGCAGTGAAATGAACCGTTCCATAGCCGGAGAGTTTACCAAGCCCGTGTTGTAACCTAAATGTAACATCTATTTCATAAGGACGAAACAAGAAAGGGTCATCTTTGTAACGAAAACTAAGTCACATTGAATTTTGTATTAATTAATAGAAAATACGCATGAACGATTACCGGATTTTAGTTGTAGACGATGAAGAAGACTTGTGCGAGATTCTAAAGTTCAATCTCGAAATGGAAGGATACATGGTAGATACTGCCAATTCCGCCGAAGAAGCCTTGAAACTTGAATTGCCACGTTACAACCTGATACTGCTGGACGTGATGATGGGAGAAATTTCCGGATTCAAAATGGCCAGCATGATGAAAAAAAACAAGGATACACAGAATATTCCCATCATTTTCATCACTGCAAAGGATACGGAAAATGATACGCTGACCGGATTCAACTTAGGAGCGGACGACTATATTTCAAAACCTTTCTCTCTGCGTGAAGTCATCATGAGAGTAAAGGCGGTGTTACGACGCACAGCCGGCGTACAGACTCAGGTGCCCGAACAGCTGATTTATAAAGGACTGTCGGTCAACATTCCGAAGAAGAAAGTAACCATCAATAACGAGGAGGTTTCATTAACCAAAAAAGAGTTTGAAATACTTCTGCTCCTTTTGCAGAACCAGGGACGCGTATTCTCCCGCGAAGACATTCTGGCGAAAGTATGGCACGATGAAGTGTACGTGCTCGACCGTACGATTGATGTGAATATCACCCGACTCCGCAAAAAAATCGGTGAATACGGTGCTTGTATCGTAACCCGTCTCGGTTATGGATACTGTTTCGAATGTGAATAAATTACGGTGGTACTATCATGACGAAATTTTCTTATCGCATCCTCCCTTTCAATCAGAGGCTGTTCTTTTCTGTCATATTCCTTTTCCTGGGATATGCAGTATGCTTCATGCTGTTTCAATACAAACGCGAAAAAGCCTATAAAATAGAATTGCTGAACACGCAACTGCAAAACTATAACAACCAATTATGCGATTTCCTTGCCGAACATCATGGAGTCAATCCCGATTCCATGCAATTTTATGTGACGACTCACATGATGCCCAACCTGCGGGTGACGCTCATTGAGCCGTCGGGGAAGGTAGTGTACGACAACACAAATGCCAACTGGGAAAGCTTTGCCAACCACTCTTCACGCAAGGAAGTGCAAGACGCACTCATGTATGGAAGCGGCTATTCCATCAGCCGCCAGTCGGAAAGCATTCAGGGAGAGGAATATTTTTATTCCGCACGCTATTATCCTCCCTACCGCATCATCATACGGTCTGCCCTTCCCTACAACCTGAGTCTGGCAGAACACTTGCAGGCTGACTCCGGCTACTTATGGTTTGCACTGATTATCTGCCTGGTGCTGATATTCATCTTCTACCGTTTTACTAGGAAGCTGGGCAAGTCTATCACCAAACTGCAACAGTTTGCCATGAAGGCCGACCGGAACGAACCGATTGACATGGACATCCTGCAAACGTTCCCCAAGAACGAACTGGGAGAGATATCACAACACATCATTAAGATATACAAACGACTGCACCGGGCGAAAGAAGCTCTCTACATTGAGCGTGAGAAACTGATTTCGCACCTTCAGACCTCACACGAAGGATTGGGTGTCTTTACCAAAGAACGGCAGGAAATCCTGGTCAACAATCTGTTTACGCAATACATCAACAACATATCCGACCGTAATCTGCGTTCTACCAATGAAATTTTCGATATTCCGGAACTGCAGCCCATCATTGAGTTCTTAAACCGGAACGAAGGTAATTTCAGCAAAGAGGAAAAACGGTATGCCATGCACCTCAACAAGAACGCACGCTCGTTCACCGTGGAATGCATCATCTTTCAGGATATGTCGTTCGAAATATCCATCAACGATATTACGCAGGAAGAAGAACAGGCCCGCCTGAAACGTCAGCTGACACAGAACATCGCCCACGAGCTGAAAACGCCCGTCAGCAGCATTCAGGGATACCTGGAAACCATTATCAGCAACCCGAACATTCCGCAAGAAAATGTCCGTGTCTTCCTGGAAAGAAGCTATGCCCAGAGCAACCGCCTGACCTTCCTGCTGCGCGACATCTCTGTGCTGACCCGAATGGACGAGGCACCGGAACTGGTAGAAAAGGAACAGGTAAACCTGAGCAAGATTGTAGAAAACATTTTGAACGAGGTAGCACTCGGTCTGGAAGAAAAGCATATCACTGTGGTGAACAAGCTCCCGTCGGAAGTCATACTGACAGGAAGCAGCTCGCTGCTCTACTCTATCTTCCGCAACCTGACCGACAATGCCATAGCCTATGCAGGTAATAACATACAGATTACCATCAACTGCTTCCGCGAGGATGAGAAATTCTACTATTTCAGTTTCTCTGATACCGGCGTGGGAGTACCCGAAGAGCACCTGAACCGCCTGTTTGAACGCTTCTATCGGGTAGACAAGGGACGTTCACGGAAACTGGGAGGTACAGGTTTGGGACTGGCCATCGTGAAGAACGCCGTGTTGTTCCATGGCGGAACCATCTTCGCCAAGAACATGCCGAAAGGAGGACTGGAATTTGTCTTCACCTTGAAAAAGGATATACAAGGATAAAGCACTCCAGGCAAGACATTCTGTAATTAAAGCTACTACAATTTCCCCTAGTTCCAGTACTTCCGTGGAAGTACTGGAGTACTCCTCTGAAAGTACTGCAGTACTCCTTTGATAGTACTGGAGTACTTCTTTGGCAGTACTGAAAATGGTTATTAGGAATTATGACATCATCTGATTCTTCATCGAAATAATTTTCATCGTTTATTGGATTTAAGGAATCTCCATCCCACGTGTTAAAAGTATTTTTCAACCTCACATTACCCAATTCCTTCAAATCATTGGCTGTTCGGGTGAAGTCTCCAACTCTTTTAACTGCCTTTTCAAGTTCTTCTTTATCGGACAAGTGAGCGAAGAATGTACCATCTTTTGTGATACGATATAACGTATCATTGACAATAATCTCTAAATTTTTATTCAAAAAATGTCGGAATTTCTCGTCTGGAACAAGAAATCCTATTTTTTCAATTTCAGCATCCTCTCCTGAAGAATTATTATAAATATCATCAGCAGAATAAAAAGAACCAGTGGCTCTTGTCCCATATCCTTTAGTAATATCATAATTATCAAGTGCTTTCGTAAAAGCATCTTTATTATCAAAGGACATTATATCGGTAATAACATTCTCATGAGATATGAAATCCTTGTTTTCCACCTGTTCTACAATATCTTCAGAATTACATGCACATATTAATAAACCGATAGAAATAGTTAGTAAATAGTTCGTTGTTTTTATGTGTATTAAATTTGAAAATTAAAAGTTATAACCTAAACTAAAATAAGGATAAATAACCGCTGCTCGGAAAACAGCTTCGTCACTTTTCCCTTCAGTACTCCTATACAAAGCCATTCCGGGGTTAATACCAAGGCGTACCATGAGCCCTTTCTTAGACTGATAACGGTAACCTAAATCAAGAAAGGCAAATGAACCAGATTTATTATCCTCTATTTGATGTCCCAATTTGTCGTAAAACACGCAGGTATAAAGACCATAGCTAACTCCTATACCTATTTCAAAACGATTTTTCCGTTTTCCTATAAGATAATTTACAGCTATAGGAAAAGTCCAACCTTTTGTTAGATCAGCAAGATTATCAAAGAAGGCTGGAGACTTGGAGCGAGTATGAGCTATTCCGATTCTTGCTCCCCAATGAGTCTTTTCATTAAAACGTGTATCATAATGAATCCCTACAGTGGTTGATGCTCCACCTAATTCTACAAATACCCCTTCCTCCCTTTGGGCATGCAGTTCGCTATTTGCCATTAAATTTAAAAACAA
>NZ_DBEXBB010000236.1:0-9259 GCF_048170425.1 Phocaeicola sp. | reverse complement strand
TAGATAAAAATATGTCATATTATAGTTTTTATATACCTTTGCAACCTAAATTATTAATATGTATAGGGGGTATGAATATAAATTCATTTTATGTGATTTTTAGCATTGATAATCAGGATCTGGTATTTCGCAATGTGAAATCACGTGATTCATATTAGTATGTCTATTAAGCTCTGGAGAGAGCTTTAATGGATGATACTGTTCATCCTTTTTTCTGGAGAATACTTCTTAATTAGGAATGTGTTTTTCTGTGCATATTTGGCTGCGCTTGACAGTGGGGCTAGTGTGGCTATTTTTTTGTATTTAGTTGTATTTTTTTATTTAATCATTAATTTTATAACAGGCGAAAGATGAAAAGATTTAGTCTTTGGTTACTCTTTTTTGCTGTATTAGGTATTCAGTCAATCTTGGCTCAGTCGTATGTGGTCAAGGGAAATGTGGTGTCAAAAACGGGGAATGAGCCACTGATAGGAGTATCTATTTTGCAGAAAGGAACTACTAATGGAGTGGTTACCGACATTGACGGTAACTATGAGTTGCAGATTCAGGGTGGTGAAACCACTTTGGTCTTCTCTTATATCGGTATGCAGACACAGGAACTGCGAGTGAATTCCCGTACAGGCATATTGAATGTGGTAATGGCAGACGACTCACAGCTGATAGATGATGTGGTAGTCGTGGCGTATGGTGTGCGTAAGAAAGGTACCATTGCAGGTTCTGTGTCGACTGTGAAAAGTGAAAAACTGGAAAATGTGCCTACTGCCAGCTTTGACCAGGCATTGCAGGGACAGACACCGGGTTTGACCGTGATGGCAGCTTCTGGTGAACCTAGCCGTGCAGCCACTTTCCAGATTCGTGGTACAAACTCTATTAACTCTGGTACTACTCCGTTGTTTATCTTGGATGGAGTTCCTGTAGAGTCATCAAGCTTTAATTCAATCAGTCCTAGTGACATTGAAAGTATTTCAGTGCTGAAAGATGCTTCTTCTACTTCTATCTATGGTGCCCGTGCCGCAAACGGTGTAGTGGTGATTACCACTAAGCGTGGACGTAATGTAGGAGATGCCAATGTGACTTTCCGTGGTCAGTGGGGGTTCTCACAGCTGGCCGGAAGTAACTGGGATATGATGAATACGGCAGAACGTATACAATATGAAAAAGAAATAGGCCTTGACCTCGGTGATGAGTATTATGATAAGGTAAGAGGTATAGACGTAAACTGGATGGATGAAGTGTTTAACAACAATGCTCCTACCCAGAGTTACGAACTTGCCGTGAATGGTGCTACCGAAAAAACGAACTATTATGTGTCGGGAGGATTCTTTGATCAGGATGGTATTACCTTCGGTTCTTCTTTCCGTCGTTATAATGTGCGTGCCAATGTAGAGAACCGTGCAAAAGAATGGTTGAAACTGGGAACAAGTACCATGCTTGCATATCAGGAAACACAGCAGGCTGTGGATGGAGATTACGCCATTTATGCGCCGATTTCAGCATCACACTTTATGTTGCCTTACTGGAATCCTTACAATGAAGATGGTTCTTTGGCTTCTACTAATGATGGAACCTGGAAAGGAAGTGGAGTAAACCCTATTGAATGGTTGACTAACAATCCGATTACATATAAAACCTATAAAGTGATTTCATCGGTTTTTGCTGAAGTGACTCCAATTGAAGGACTTACAATCCGTTCTCAGTTTGGTGTGGACTATTCACATGATACTGCTTTCTCTACCTCTACTCCAAGTTATTCTTTGAATGCAGGATTAGGTAGTGCTGGACGCTCATCGTTAGATGACCTGACTCTGACCATTACCAATACGGTTAATTATCGCTTTAACCTGAAGAACCGACATGATTTTAATTTTATGCTGGGTCAGGAAGGGGTGAATTATCATTCAGAGAATTTCAATGTTACTACAAGCAAGCAGAACAATGACGCACTGGTAAATCTTTCGTCAGGTTCATTTGCAGCTTCATGGGGTGATTCTACTACGGAATATGCTTTCTTGTCTTTCTTTGGACGTGGTGAGTATAACTTAGATGGCAAATATTATGCAGACTTCTCTGTACGTGCAGATGCTTCTTCACGTTTTGGTAAAGACAACCGTTGGGCTGGTTTCTGGTCTGTAGGTCTGATGTGGGACTTCAAGAAGGAAGAATTCTTTAAGGGTTATGACTGGCTAACCAATGCCCAGCTGACGTTCAGTACGGGTACCTCTGGTAACTCTTCTATTTCTAACTATGAGCATCTGGCTTTGGTGACAGGTAGTTCCAACTATCTGGGTGAAACAGGAATCAAACCTTCACAGCGTGGAAATGAGAATCTTACTTGGGAAAAACTTTGGACAACTAACGTGGGATTGCGTCTGGGTTTCTTTGACCGTATAAACTTTACAGCCGAATTTTATAATAAGCTGACTACTGACATGTTGATGCAGGTGCCTGTGAGCTATGCCGATGGAGGTTACGGAGCTTATTGGGACAATGTAGGTGCAATGGTTAACCGTGGTATTGAATTGTCGGTAGATGCAGACATTATCCGTACAAAAGATTTTACCTGGAATGTGTTTGCTAATGCTTCTTTCAATAAGAACAAGCTTACAGAACTTTATAACGGAATTGATCAGTATGTAGACAGTAACGTAAACATGTATGCAGTAGGACACGACGTAGCAAACTTCTACATGGTACGTTATGCAGGTGTGAATCCGGCGAACGGTGATGCACTTTGGTACACTAAAGACGGTGAGATAACTAATGTGTTCAGCGAAGAAGACCGTGTGTTGATTGAAGGAAAGAGCTTCATTGCTCCTTGGCAGGGCGGTTTCGGAACGACTCTTTCATGGAAGGGCTTGATGCTTTCTGCACAGTTCAGCTGGATGGCAGACCGTTGGGCTTACAACAATGACCGTATTATGGATGAAAGTAATGGTTTGTATACTTCTTACAATCAGTCAAAACGTTTGCTTTATGACCGCTGGAAAGAACCAGGAGATGTGACAGATATTCCTCGCCATGGAATCACACCTCAGTTTGATACGCATTACCTGGAAAATGCTTCTTTCTTGCGTTTGAAGAACCTGATGCTTTCTTACAATCTACCTCAGAGTGTATTGAAAAGTACGAAATTCTTTAACGGAGCACGTGTATATGTACAAGGACAGAACTTATTGACATTTACTAAGTTCACCGGACTCGATCCAGAATTTTCTTCTAACATATACCGTGCACAGTATCCTATGTCACGTCAGTTTACTTTGGGCGTAGAATTGAATTTTTAAAAGCTGAAGACAACGATGAGAAACTTTAAAATATATTTATTAGGAGTAGCGGCGATGCTGTTCTCTACTTCATGTTTGGACAAGGACCCTACACATGCTATTCTGGCCGATCAGTCCATTACTACAGTGGAAGAAGCCAATCAGGCTGTCATGGGAATTTACTCAGACTTCATGAGTCGTTATCTGTATAGTGGTAATCTGACTTTGTTGCCTGATATCCAGTCAGATTTGGTATATGCTGTAAATGGCTATTCCAATACTTATGGTGATATCTGGCGCTGGAACATCAATCCTACCAATGCAGATATTGAAGCCGTTTACGGTTCACTTTATAAAGTAATTGGTGACTGTAACTTCTTTTTTGAACAAGTGGCTAAATGGGAAAATGACATTGTAGATGATGATGCTTACGAGAAACTGGAAGCGTATAAGGGAGAAGTATATTTTGCCCGTGCTCTGGCTTATTCAGAATTAATCAAATGTTTCTGTAAAGCATACGATCCGGCTACTGCTAAGGATGAACTGGGGGTAGTGCTTGTGTCAAGCTATTCTAACCCGGGCGAAATGAAGCGTGCCTCTTTGTATGATTCATATCAGTTTGTCCTGAATGATTTGGCAAAAGCTTATGATTATATGGAGCCGGATGAAGGTACTACGCTTGTGGCATCTGACTATTATGATTCGCCCTATTTTAATGAATTTACGGTGCAGGCCCTGATGGCTCGTGTATACCTCTATATGCAGGATTGGGATAATGCCATTAAGTATTCATCGAAATTGATTGACAGTAATTTGTATCTGCTTTCAAGTGCTACTACAGTCTATACGAACGACATGTCATATTATGACTATATGTGGAAATATGATGCCTCTACTGAGACCATCTGGAAAGTCGGTTTCTTGCCCACATCCTATGGTGGTGCCTTGGGACAGGTGTTCTTGAATTTTGATGAAATCAGTTATCGTCCGGATTATGTGCCTGGGCAAGCTGCGCTGAACACGTATGAGGGAAATGACTTGCGTTATGTTTCTTTCTTCCAGAATATGCCGACCGGATATTCTCATGGCTTGGTTTGGCCATTGCTGATGAAGTATTATGGAAATATGGAGTTTGTTTCTAATTATCGTATTTATCATGTGAATATGCCGAAAGTATTCCGCTTGTCAGAGCAGTATCTGATTCGTGCCGAGGCATATTGCCAGAAAGAAGACTTTGCAAAGGCATCTGCTGATATTTCTACTTTGCGCCAGGCACGCTACCAAACGTATGGCTCTGCTACTCTGACTTCAGAAAACTGGCTGGATGAAATTGACAAAGAGCGTCTTCGTGAATTGTTTATGGAAGGATTCCGCTTGCAGGATTTGAAGCGTTGGGGAAAAGGCTTTGAACGTAAGCCTCAGGAACAAAGTGTGAGCGATGGAAGCAGTCTGAAAATAGAGGCTGGAAATCCGTTGTTTGTATGGCCAATTCCGCAGCATGAACTTGACTTGCCGGGTTCTGCCATTGAACCGAATGAAAGTAATAAATAACGAATAATATAAAGGAATAACGATGAAAAGATTTTTCGGAAAATTGGGAATAATTGCCTTTGCTGCCACATTGTTTGTTGGATGCAGTGAAGACCGTGTTTCCTATGCAGGTCCTGATTATGTGATGTTCTCTGATTCGTTGCAGACCATTGCTATACAAAACTCAGAGACCTATTATGATATTCCTATATCTGCTACTACGGCATGTGATTATGATCGTACGTATGCCGTAGAGGTAGTCGATAAGGGAAGTAATGCCATTGAAGGATTACATTATGAACTGCAGTCGAATTCTGTTACCATTAAAGCTGGAGAATTGGCTTCTTCTGTAAAAATCAAAGGCTTCTATGAGAACTTTGAGGATACGGATTCTTTGGGTATCAATCTGAGATTGGTTGCACCACAAGAAAAAATTTGGGATATATACGGGGATGAAACAAAGGTGCAGTTTGTAAAGATTTGCCCGTTTGATATTCAGCGTTTTGTAGGATATGCTAAGGTCACTTCTAATTTCTTTACGGACTATATGCAGAATACGGAATTCCGCCTGGTGACTGTTGAACAAGATCCGGAAAAAGAGAACGGGGTTATTATCAATGATTTCTTCTTGGATGGAATGGATTTGAAAATCAGTTTCAATACGCAGAAACCCCTTGAACCTAAGGTGGAAATGGAAACTCAAGCGGTTACCAAGTTGTCAGAGATTAGTGGTGGAGCGGTATTGGGAACAGATATGGTTTTGGCTGTGCCTTATACAGGAGTAGTTTCATACTTTAATGTATGTCAGGGGTTTGCTCTGTTATATCACACTTTCTATGTGGAGGGATATGAGTCAGCTGGTCCGATAGGTACATACCCGACTGTAGTTGAATGGATTTCTGAAGAAGAATATAATTATCTGAAGAAACAAGGATATTAACACGTAATGTCAAAAGAATAGACGTATGAAATATATAAACATATTATCAAAAATGTGGCTTATGGCTGTAGCTGCGATGGTTGTAGCTTGTTCTGAGGATGAAGGGTCACCTGTGACTCCTTCTTTCCCAGAAGAAGAACAAATCCTCTCGGTGAAAGCGGGAGAGTCTGTTGAAATCGTTTTTGATGCCTCAATGGATTGGAAACTGTATTCTTCAACTTTGTGGTGTAGATTCTCTAATGGAATGACTTCTATTAGCGGACAGGCTGGAAAGCAGACCGTACAGGTGTCTGTAAATGAAGACATGCTGAATTATGGAGAAATGCAGGCCGAAATTACCTTGAAGCAGGGTGATGTGGAAAAGGTCATTGCAAAACTGACTCGGCAGGGTGAAATGTTGCTGGCTGTAGGTGAAGAAGGTGAAATCTTTACGGAAGAAGCTCCTTTATTGTTGAATTTTTCTAGAACAAGTACCACTTTGAGCTTTACTGAGAGTTTTACGTTGAATTTCCCTTGGGAATTTGATCAAGCTTCATTGCCGGAATGGTTAGCTGTAAAGAACCCACCAGTGAAGGGAGACATGCACCAGCAGGCAAAACTTACTATGGAGATTACAGATGATTATTTGGCAAATGAATGGACAGGAAGCCTTCGCTTCAAGATGCAGGGAGAAGAACGTTATGCAGATGTACCTGTAAAATATACTGGATTGCCTGTCGATGAGCTAGTTATCAGAGGAATTTCTACGAAGTGGAACTGGAGTGTTTCAACGGATGGACTGCAATACTGGACAGGCGGATTGACAGAAGGTGATGACGAACCTGAAAAACTTTCTTTCCCATTGTCATTTAGAGTTTTAGCAAAGAACAGTGAATATGTGGTGAAGTCTGTTTATCAGGATGGAGACTATCTTTGGATAGATGGAGTTGATGGAGCAAAAGCATTCTTTGATATCAAAGATGATGCTCATGGGAATTTGGAGTTGTGTGATGTGCAGGAAAATACATCAGCTAAAAGAAGAGGTTATATACTGGTATTCCCTAAAAGTGTGTATGATGAACTTTCTCATGGAGGTACATGGTCTGATATGAATACTTTGTTAAATCCTGAGGGAACGGATCTTTCTGAGGATGTGAGTGATGAATATATTGTGATGGTATTTGATCAGGAAAGTTCACAAACTTCTTCTGTTGTTCCTGTGAAAGTAAATGTAAATGGTGAAGGTGATATCGAAGCTACCCAGGGCATGGGAGAAATCTTGAATCCGGATGTGCTGGAGGCTGTTAATCAACTTTATTTTGCAGATAATGAGAATAAGAATGATTATATATTTAATTATTCTGTATCGGCAAAGAGCGAGGTAATCATTACTCCTTATATCAAAAACTACTTTGGTGAAAATTCTCCTATCGGTTCATGTGAAGTAAGATCTTTCTCTAATCCATGGAGCCCAGATTCATCAATTGCGGTAAGCAAAGAAGGGGATACTTATGAAAATAGTAATGTGTATTTCCAGTGTGGAAATGAATCTTTGCTTGTTATATTTAAAGATGATTTTGGAATGGTTTGTAAAGTATTGATATTAAATATCCAATAAAATGCATGATATGATTAAGAAACTAAGAAATATACATGTGATCTGTACTAACCTGATTCTTCTGTCGTTGTTATTTTTAGGTTTTGGATGTAATGATGACAAAGAAGTGTTTCAGACCGGTAACGGTTATGTACAGTTTAAGGTGTACAAGAGCGCATCTTATGTAAAAGATGAGGCCTCTCGTGCAGGTGGAAATGTACTTGATTCACTTTATGAGGCAAATAAAGTGAAAGTAGTATTGAGAAGCAATGATTATGACTTCTCTCAGACACTTATGTTGCATGCGTATGATGAACAAAGTGCAGAATACGGTTTGCGTAGTGACAAACTGGAATTGCAGCCGGGTGAATATACTGTGGTAGGTTTTTATCTTTACGATAGAGCAGAGAAAGAGCCTATTTTTGCCGGTATCCCGTCTGAAAAAACAACCTTCACAATTGTAAGTGGGGGGCTTGTTATGCAGGACCTGCTGGTTGATGCAATAGGTAAAGGTATAGTAAAGTTTGAATTGATAAAGAATATTCAGGCATCTCGTGGTGCAAGTGATTCTGAACCCTATCCATTTAGCGATATTAATAAAGTGGATATAAAGGTTCAGAATATGGATACCAAGGAAACTCAGGAGTTTAAGTCTTTGGGCGTAACGTATGTAGAAGACTTTGATGGTCAGGGTATCGGTTATCGTACTTCTGTAGGTAAGATTGATTCACTCGTTGCAGTTGAGGTAGGAACTTATAAGATTCTTTCGTATGCGGCATATAACCGTAATGAACTTCTGCAATATTTTAATGATGAAGTATTAGGTGAGGCTACATTTACGGTCACTGATAACAAGCAGACGGAAGCAAAAGTACCTGTTACTATATTGGAAACAGCAGCAAACATAAAAGACTATTATAATCTTCGTACTTTGTGGGAGCAGTTGGGAGGTTCAAACTGGTCTTATGTAGGTGAAAGCTATCCGCAAGGAACCAACTGGGATTTTGATAACAAAGATGTGGACATGTGGGGCGACCAGCCGGGAGTAAGCCTTGATAAGAATGGCCGTGTTATAGGTTTGTCTATTGGTGATTTTAATCCGACAGGAATAGTGCCTGATGTGATTGGTGAGTTTACAGAACTTCAAAGTCTGGCTTTAGGTACACACAATGATAAATTGCGCCCCGGGGAAAATCCGTTGGCTGATTTAAAGGGTGGTTTGACTCCTGCAGTTCTTGAAAAGCTTCGTTCTGACTACATGGATAATTTTGCATTGCGTGATTCCAGACAGGACTGGGATGTGCAGATGCAACGCTGTATGGTAGAATCTGGGCAACCAGCCATTAAGAAATCCATAGTACAGCCTAAGGATGTAATTCATGGTGACATGACCAACGGTATTACAGGTATCAGTGAAGCAATTGGAAAGTTGCAGAAACTTGAAGTGTTATATATTGCCAATTCACCTATTGCAAGTTTGCCGGATGCTTTAGGCAATCTGGAAAGCTGCACAGATCTTGAGATTTACAACTGCTCGCACTTGACAGTATTCCCTGCCCAATTGGCTAGAATGAAGAACCTGACTCAGTTGAATATGGCAATGAATCCTCAACTGGCAGCAGCGTTCCCAGATGGAATTAAAGCATTGGCAGAAGGTGAAGCTGGCAAATCTTTGCAGATTCTTTATTTAGGCTATAATAATATCGCATCTTTACCTGTAGAAGTTTCTAAGATGAAGAAGTTGGGTAAGATTGATATGATATACAATAAGTTGACAGCTCTTCCTGCTTTTGGGAAAGATGTGAATTTGGTCCAGGCGACTTTTGATTATAATAAGATTGCAAGTATTGCTACAGATGCAAATGGTATATTTTGTGGCATGGACGATGTGGAGTCGTTATCTTTTTCACATAATGAATTGACAGAATTCCCTGATATATTTGATGCAAG
>NZ_DBEXBB010000235.1:0-2506 GCF_048170425.1 Phocaeicola sp. | reverse complement strand
AAAATATACGCCTTCGTAATTTTTTGAAAGTTTTTCTTTTGTCAAAAAATGTCGTGATAAAGATTAGGACAAGTGACTTGTTTTTTTGTGGGGTATGATGGAAATGGAGACTGGAAAAAGGAAATTTTAAGGTAAAATGTGGCGATTTGTGGATTGGCCTTCAGTGTAAGGGAACAAAAATCTGGGAAACTCCTAATCGTTGCTGAGGGCTTTTAGGGTAAAATTACAGGATAATAAGAAATTTAAAGAGGCTATCTTAAATAGGGATAGCCTTTTTCTTTATTAAGGTTACTCAACCTATTATTCTCGGGGGATAACTCAGATTTTGATTGATGTTAATCCGTATAATATAATTCTCACCACATTTAGGAGTTCTGTGTCAATTGTGCTATAAATAGGGAGGGTTGTTCTTCTGTAGTCTCTTTTATTCATTATCTTTGCACGGACTTTTAATACCCGAAAAATGATAAAAGCGATATTCTTTGATATTGACGGAACATTAGTATCTTTCCAGACTCACACCGTACCGGAGTCTACCCGCGAAGCCCTGCGACTTTTGAGAGAAAAAGGGATTAAGGTATTTATCGCTACCGGACGCCCGAAGACGCTGATGATGGATGCCGTGGGTGAACTGGATTTCGACGGTTATGTCACGCTGAACGGGGCACATTGCTTCACGGCAAATCATGAGGACATCTACAAGGGCTGTGTGCCTCAGGAAGACATTGAGCGACTCATCCAGTACCAGCATGACCATCCGGAAATGCCGTTCGTGTTTGTACACGACAATACCTGGTTCCTGACTTACGAAGATGAGGCTGTCAGAGAGATTGCCCGTCTGATTCAAATTGACATTCCGGAAATCCGTCCTATAGAAACCGCAAGAGAGAAAGAAATTCTGCAAATCATGGGATATTTCCCTGAAGAGAAAGACGGAGAAATATTTGGAAAAGTGCTGACTCACTGTGAACCCATGCGCTGGCATCCGGTTTTTGCCGACATCATTGCACGGGGAAACAGTAAAAGTCACGGTATCGACCAGATGTTGGCTTACTACGGCATCGACCTGAAAGACACCATGGCTTTTGGCGATGGCGGCAATGATATTCCGATGCTGAAACATGTAGGCACAGGAATTGCCATGGGAAATGCGGCTCCTCACATACAAGCAGCTGCCGATTATATCACCACATCAGTGGATGAAGAAGGTATCATGCAGGCATTGAGGCATTTCCATATCTTATAATATACAGACTCTCTAACTGTAACTTGTTACACCTCATAGGACAACCTACACAATACCTACAAATAGGTATTTATACATAGTCTAAATTACCCATATTTGGCGATTGCCCCACCTGGACAATCGCCTTAATTTTGCACACAGAAAATTAGTCCTGAATAAAAAATACGAGTTACAGTAAATGAGACATTTATCTTTTTCGCGGGGAAGCGAGAACTTAAAATGGGGGATACTTTTTATATTGTCAGGTGCCTGTGTCTTATCTCTTTCCGCACAAGGCCGTGCGTTGCTATCCGGGAAAGTTCTTTCTTCGGACAAAAGTATCATTGACTTCGCTACGGTATACCTGAAAGGTACGCAATACGGCTGTACAACCAATGAAAAAGGGTTGTATCATCTGAAAGCACCCGCCGGGAAATATACACTGACGGTTTCTGCCATCGGATTCAAGACGGTAGAAAAGGAGGTGGAAATTCTGGCAGACGGGCGCAGCAAGCAAAATGTAATCTTGAAGCCTTCGGTCACCGAGCTGGATGAAGTCGTAGTCGTTTCCAACGGGGTCGGACGTATCAAACGCTCAGCCTTCAATGCCGTGGCTGTAGATACGCGTGAACTACAGAACTCTACCAAAAACCTGAGTGAAGCGTTGCAGAAACTTCCGGGAATGAAACTGCGCGAGTCTGGAGGTGTAGGTTCGGACATGCAGCTGATGCTCGACGGCTTCAGTGGCAAGCATGTAAAAGTATTTATCGACGGGGTGCCACAGGAAGGAGCAGGAACAGCTTTCGACCTGAATAATATTCCGGTCAATTTTGCCGAACGCATTGAGGTATACAAAGGCGTGGTACCCGTAGGATTCGGTACCGATGCCTTGGGTGGAGTTATCAACATTGTAACCAACAAACAGAAACGCAACTGGTTTCTGGATGCGTCGTACTCATACGGTTCGTTCAACACACATAAATCGTATGTAAACTTCGGACAGAGCTTCAAGAACGGACTGACGTATGAAATCAATGCGTATCAGAATTACTCTGACAATAATTACTATATCAACAACTGGGTGGAAGAATTCAATCACGAAAACAATACGTCTGTCAGCGATGAAAGTAACATACAGCGTCATTAGTGTCCAATAAAAATGGACGAGTTAAAAATTTAATCAAATAGTCCTTCAAAAAGGGGACAATCGAGTTCTTTGACATCATTGAAATTAGTCTTATCGAACAGGTCACGTAAGTGGGTTTTGTCCGTTAGAGAAAT
>NZ_DBEXBB010000234.1:0-16701 GCF_048170425.1 Phocaeicola sp. | reverse complement strand
CCGACAGCTCAGCCTTCCATAAATACATATCTGCATAAGCACGCAGATTTTTCAAAGAATCAGCCTGTTCTGCCGAAGCCGGTTTCAAATAAAACTCATCCTCCTGCGGAAGCTGTAAAAAATCAGAAATCGGCAATTCATGCCACTTCATATCATAAAAAGCAATATGGCTGTCAGCCGCTGGAGCCGAATAAGTAGAAACTGCACAAATCACTTTCACGGAGTCATTTAACGGAAGTAATTTCAGTTCCAAAGTACTGGCAGAAGTCGTTTTCAGGAATAAATAATCTGAGGTCAATTTAGTCATTTCCGACATATTTCCAAAACGGTTCTTCACCTCTGCCTTCATCCCGCTTTCCAGAAAGTCCCCAAAATCAGCCCGATTAACCTCTGTCAAAAGCGGAGACAATGAATCTGGCAATGCTACAAAAAGCGTTTTCAAATCTTGCGCACGCCCAGCAGCACCATATACACATAACACGAATATCAATATCAAAATACGTTTCATAACCAGCTATTCAAAAAAGTGCCCAAATATACAACTATTTCTTTTAGAAAGAATCTTTTCCTTCTCAATTCTTCCCATCCCGTCTTTTCAGGAATTCGCTGGGGCTTTCTCCAAAATAGTCTTTATAACACCGGGTGAAGTAAGACGGGGAACTGAATCCCACTTCGTATGTAATTTCGGCCACCGTCTTTTCAGAAGATGCCAGCAAAGAGGCAGCCTTTTTCAGCCGGGCTATGCGCAACAATTCATTCGGAGCATATCCGGTCAAGGATTTTGTTTTACGATATAACTGCACGCGCCCCAATCCCAATTCAGCCCCCAAGTCTTCTACACTCAAATCTGAATTACCCATCTTTTCTTCTATCAAGGATTTCAGTTTTTCCACAAATCCCTTGTCCACTTCGCCTAGCTGCTGTTTTCCGCCTACAGCTGTGGCATCTTCTGTGAACGACTTCAACCGCTTCCGATTGTCTATCAGGTTGCGAATTCGCGCCAGCAGGAGTTTGGCATTGAAAGGCTTCGTCAGATACGAGTCTGCACCCGAATCATATCCCTGAATCCGCTGTTCATCCATAGCGTATGCCGTCAGCATCAATACCGGAATGTGAGACGTCTGCAACTCGCTTTTCAGCCGCTTACAACATTCTATACCGTCCATAACAGGCATCATGACATCACATACCACTACATCCGGCACATATTTCATAGCTTGTCTTATGCCTTCCTGCCCGTTAACTGCTTCAATTACAGTATATTTATCTTGCAGCAACATCTTCACGTAATCACGCACATCCTGATTGTCATCAATAACCAGCACCACTTCTTTGTCTGCTGTTCCGTCCACCTCCACGTTTTCAACCCACTGATGCAAAGTCTCCTGTCCAGCATCCAGCACAGCCCCTTCCTGCAAGTTTTTCAAGGATTCATTTTTCTCTATAACCTCCTTCACTTCGCCTTCCTGCTTCATCGGAAGTACAACCCGGAAACATGTACCTTTTCCTTTTTCACTTTCCACCTGTACCGTACCCTTATGCAACTGCACAAAAGCCTCTACCAGAGCCAATCCCAGGCCTGAGCCTGTATGCTGCACATCTATTTGATAAAAACGTTCAAACACATGATGTACATGTTCTTCCGACATACCAATACCCGTATCACTGACTTCCATGCATAAATACGGTTGATTATCTTTCTCTATCCGTGAAAGCGCAACTTTTATCTCACCTTTTTCCGGAGTAAACTTAAAGGCATTGGACAATAAATTGTAGGTAATGCGTTCTATTTTTTCCGCATCGGCCACCATCACATACTGCGCCGCGTCTCCTTCCGCCTTCACCTCAAACTGAATATGCTTCCGAAATGCCAAGGTATGAAATGCCTCTGTCCAATCCTTTATACATTCCAGCGCATTAAATTCAGAAAGCCGCAAAGCCAGTTTACCATGTTCATATTTCTGAAAATCCAGAATCTGAGTAATCAATCTCAATAAGACTGCGACGTTTTTCCGCACAATCTCCAGCATATTCCGCTCCCTCTCACCTAAATGCTTTTCCTCCAGCAACTGATTGATTGGGTCTGCAATCAAGGTCAACGGTGTACGGAAATCAT
Source organism: Phocaeicola sp. (assembly GCF_048170425.1). Lineage (GTDB taxonomy): Bacteria > Bacteroidota > Bacteroidia > Bacteroidales > Bacteroidaceae > Phocaeicola. Next base: position 14,585 of record NZ_DBEXBB010000234.1, on the reverse strand, counting down.
GCGACACACTGGTAAAGAAGGCCAACTTGGCATGTGTAGCCTCCTCCAACTGACGAGACAATACAATCAGCTGATCACGCTGTTCCTGCAACTGGTCACGCTGCTGCTCCAATTGTTGCTTCTGACTGGACAATTCCGTATTCATCCGGTTCTTTACCCAAAAGGCACGTACCAGGAAAAAGAACAAGAATCCAACCAACACCAATATCACCACACAAGCATATAAGAACATTTTCTGTGCAGAGTAACGAAGAAAATAATCATCCAGCTGACGATTTAAAAGCTCAATTTTCTGATCCAGCGTCAGAATATGCTTCATCTGCATCTGCATCACACGGGCATTGGCACGGTTCACCAATGCAGTAGAAAGAATATTTTCTCTCTGATAGGGTTCACCCCGCAATATAGCCATGGCCACCTGAATCACCTTATCTCCGCCTGTGGGATAAATGAAGGTGGCATCCAGTTTGCCTTCCGCCACACTTTCTACTCCAGCAGCTACCGCATCAACTCCCACAAACGCAATCTGTCCGGCACGATTCTTCTGGCGTGCCTTCTCATACGCTCCGATGGCCATGCGGTCATTCTGTGCAAAAACAAGGTCTACTTGTGGATGAGCATCCAGTAACGTATCCATAACCTCCCCAGCCTTCTGCCGGAACCACCCGGCTTCAGCAGAAGCCACCACCTGCACCCCCGAAGCGGCCTTCAGGGCTTCCATCATCCCCCGATGACGCTCCACGGCTGGAGTAGAACCTCTCAGTCCGGTAATCTCTATTACCCGTCCCTTTCCTCCTAAACGGTCCGCTATATATTCACCTGCCTTACGGCCAATTTCATAATTGTCAGCACCTACATAGGCTGTATATTTTTTAGAATTGATTTTCCGGTCGACCAGGATGACAGGAATTCCTGCATCGTATGCTTTCTCAATCACCGGCGTAATAGCTTCGGCTTCATTAGGGGCCACAATCAGCAAATCGACTTTTCTTTCAATTAAAGATTCTATGTCCTTAATCTGATAGGTATTATCATCATGCGCCTGATAAACTTCCACATTTACCCCCGGATAAAACAGAGCTTCACGAAGAATCTCTTTGTTCATCTGGGCACGCCAATCATCTTCACTACATTGTGATACGGCTATCGTATAGTCCGCCTCGTTTCGGGAGCAAGCGACAGACAAAAGCAGCAAGCAAATCACACCTATCCAACCACAGACTAAATGTTTCATATTTTCATATCTATTTCTGCAAATGTATGAAAATCGTAGCGATTTATACAGTCTGACAGATACAAAAATCACGAAACCGACCCACAATTATTCGTTCAACGGCTCTACTCATTTTATGTCTCCCGAAGCGGAACCATACGTTTTCCGCGTGAGAAACCTACGTTTTCGCTTCGGGAAACGTATGGTTTTCACGCGGAAAACATAAAACAGACAAAGCCGAAGCGTCATTATCTTCAGCAGGCTTTCCAATCTTATCAGACAAAAAAATCTCCGGAAGTACAGAAACATACTTCCGGAGATTTTTCACAAGATAAACTATAATAGCTTAAATTTTTTCCTTCAAATACAGAGGGAATTCAGGCATGGCACCATTCTGAGTACATACAAATGCCGACGCCTCTACTGCCAGTTCATGCGCTTCACGCACAGTCTTACCTTTCAGAATAGAAGCCACGAAGGTAGCCGTGAAAGAATCACCTGCACCTACCGTATCAGCAACGTTTACTTTCGGAGTTTCTACAAATGATACATTACCTGGAGTAAAGACATAACTTCCGTTCACTCCACAAGTCAGAATCAACATTTTCAAGTTATACTTTGCAAGTAGAATCCAGCATTTATCCTGCAGGTCAATACCCGGATAACCAAACATACGGCTTACGGTAACCAACTCTTCATCGTTTATCTTCAACACATTACATTTCTTGAAAGAATTACAAAGTACTTCTTTCGTATAAAAGCCCTGACGGAGGTTGATATCAAATACTTTTAACGTATTTTCGTGCGGCATGGCATCCAGAAACTTATTAATGGTCTCCCGGGAAACTATGCTTCGTTGAGCCAATGAACCAAAGCAAACGGCCGTGGTCTGCTTGGCCAATCCTTCCAAAGCCGGAGTATAAGGAATATTATCCCAGGCCACTCCTTCCTTTATATCATAACAAGGAACTCCCTCTGCATCCAGCTCTACTTGAACCGTACCCGTGGGATACGGAACTTTTTCAATCATGCAATGCAAATTTTTCTCATAGAAATTTTCCAAAATTTCTGTTCCTAACTTATCTTCTCCTACCGCACTGACCGCACGGCCATCCAGTCCAAACTGCGACACATGATAAGCGAAGTTAGCTGGAGCTCCACCAATTTTCTTTCCTTCAGGCAGCACATCCCAAAGCGCCTCACCTATTCCAACAACTATTGTATTTTCCATAGTCTTAATGTTTAATTTTCAATGTATAAAAAAGCAGGTAAATCACACCGGCTGTCATCACAGCCACCGCACCATTCTGTCCCACTGCATCACTGGCAACTCCCATCAGAAGAGGGAATACGGTACCGCCAAACAATCCCATAATCATCAATCCGGACACTTCATTTTTCTTGTCGGGCATAGCCAGAAGAGCCTGAGAGAAGATTATAGAGAACACGTTGGAATTTCCAAAACCAATCAATGCAATGCAAATGTAAATAACCATCTGAGAATCGAAAGCAAAAAGTCCGATCATAGCCAGCATCATGCAAATCACACTTATCAGGAAAAAGACTTTAGAGGATACGGCCCGCAAGATGAATGCACCAGAAAAACATCCCAATGTACGGAATATAAAATACAGACTAGTGGCAAACCCAGCTTCTGTCAATGTCATTCCAATACGTTCCATCAGAATTTTAGGAGCAGTAGTGTTCGTACCCACATCGATTCCCACATGACACATGATGCCAAGGAAAGACAACAGAATAAAAGGTTTTCCTAAAAGTTTCAGGCAATCGGCAAATCCAGAAGCCTTGTCCGGCTGTTCTTCTGTAATAGGAGTAGCCGAAAGCAGGAGAATCGCAAAAATGGCTACTACCATATAAATAGGGAACAAGACTCTCCATCCCAGACCAAACGTCGGAATCGTCTGCAAAGCTCCCCACATAGCCAGATATGGAGCCAGAAAAGAGGCGATGGCTTTCACGAACTGTCCGAATGTCAGTGTACTGGCCAAACGGTCACCGGAGATAATATTACTCAGCAACGGATTCAGAGAGGTCTGCATCAAGGCATTGCCAATTCCCAATAAAGAGAACGAGCAAAGCATCATGCCATAACTGTCTCCAAACATTGGAAGCAACAAAGAAAAGAAAGTCACTCCCAGACTCAGCAATACGGTTTTCTTTCTTCCAATCCGATTCATCAATATTCCCGTAGGTACTGAAAATATCAAAAACCAGAAGAATACTAGAGACGGGAATATATTTGCCTCTGAATCGGTCAAGTGCAAATCTTCTTTCACATAGTTCGAAGCAATTCCCACCAAGTCTACAAACCCCATGGCAAAGAAGCAAAGCATCACGGGAAACAGCTTGGCATATTTTAATTGAGTATTTGTCATTTTTTCTTGTTTTTAATCCTGTTCAAATTCAGCCTTCTCTCTGTCAGAGAGTCTTTTCCTCATTCAGCCGTCAGCTCTATCACACGACTCTGAGTGGGTTTAAAACCAAAGACATTGAGTCCGACCTTCATCAAATAATCACCGGAGAGCAATTCTCCATCGGCCTCCAAATCTGACTTTGTACCCGGCATCAGGTTGATTTCTTTTATCCGGTACATCTTGTTCGGTTCCAGTCCTTTCACCTTCAAAGGAAGCAGTTTTTCCTGAAAGCGAGGATAAATGTCGTATGTAAAGACCACTCCTTTCGAAGCATCCTGACTGACATAGTTTACAGCCATGTGGTTGGATTCATACGGAGATACCAGACGATATTGTACGCCATCCAAAATAACCTGCTTCAAGCGTTTCCAATTGGCTACCGCAAGCTGGCAATATTCCAGTTCTTCCGCTTTCAGTTCTTTCAAGCCAATATCAAATCCCAGCTTACACATGGATGCCATGTCGGTACGGAACTTAATAGAAGTATTCTTGTTCCAGCTCGTCACGTGTGCACACATGGCCTTTGCCGGGAAGAACTGGGAAAATCCCCACTGTATATAAGCTCTTTCCACAGGGTCTGTGTTGTCACTGCACCAGAATTCCGTGAAATATTTCAAGGCTTCATAGTCACAGCGTGCGCCACCACCCGAACAAAGCATCATCGGAACATTCGGATAGTTCTCTTTTACCCGCTTCATGACATTGTACACGCCACGCACGTGGTCTATATACAAACGTCCCTGTGCACCTTTCAGGTAAGAAGAATAGATATTCGTAATCGGGCTGTTGCAATCCCACTTGAAATATGCAATTCCCGGATTTTCCTTCAGCAACTTGTCTACAATGCCATACACATAATCCTGTACCTGCGGATTGCTCAAATCAAGCACCAACTGATTACGGTAGTAATACGTGTCACGGTTCGGATAATGAATTGCCCAGTCGGGATGTTTTTCAAACAATTCACTTTTCGGATTCGCCATCTCCGGCTCAATCCAAAGACCGAATTTCACCCCTTCTTTTTCGGCTGCCTCTACCAGGGCATTGATTCCATCAGGCAGTTTATCGGCCGTCACATTCCAGTCGCCCAGTCCGGCCTTGTCATCACTGCGCTTGTATTTATTGCCGAACCATCCGTCATCCAGCAAGAACATGTCTACCCCCAGTTCCTTTGTTTCCTTAATCAAGTCAACAAGCATATCCTGATTAAAGTCGAATCCTGTATTCTCCCAGTTATTCAACAACGTCAGGCGAGTACCTTTTCCATCTTTCAACTGATAATTCCGTGCCCAGTTCTGAAAGCGACGACTTCCTTCACCTGTACCCTTATTGCTCAAAGTGAAAATAAATTCAGGAGTGGTAAACACTTCACCCTTCTGAAGTTCATAGACCGAAGCATAAGGATTAATGGCAGGAATCACACGCAGATTTCCCACATTATCCACTTCAAAAGTAAAACTGAAGTTACCGGTCCATCCCAATGTACCCATCAGGACTTCCCCCTGATTTTCTGCGGCAGGGGACTCCAGACCGACCATGAAAAAAGGCTGTGCATGCATGGCAGCACGACTACCAAGCTTGGTATCCACCACTTTCTTTCCGAACTCCAGCTTCTGTGTACTCATCTGCACTTCTTTCGCCCAGTCTCCGCTGAATTCTGTCAAATAGTAAGACGGACGATTGAAATACAACATTGTAGAAGCGTAACGGAATAACTGTACAGGCTTTTTCTCCTGATGTGAGATTTCACTCCAAGTCTTGATTACGTCCTCCTTTTCGTAAGCCACGTAATGCAAGGTTACGTTCACCGGATATTTGTCATCACGCAAATGAATATCTGTCTGTGTACCTCCTTCCACAGCTTTCGTGGAAGAAGATACGTAATAAAGCCAGGTAGAAGCATTGCCGTCGGCATGAGTCACTCCCAAAGCCGGTTCAAAGAAATCTTCGTTACCTGAACCTGAATACACTTCCCATCCGCGTGGAGAGACACTGGCGTCTGATGCAGGGTGTATCTGCCAGTCCAGTTTCTTCAAATCAGATTCATGTAACAGTTTTTCGCCTAAGTAAGTCTGATAAAGCCGTCCGTTTTCAGCCACCTGAAGCACCAAATCTGTATTATCCGTTGAAATCCGGATAACCTTTTCTTCTGCTGCTTCCATGCACTGAATCCCCCAAAGCAAGCCTAAAGCCGTAATAAAAAAGTTTTTCATGGTCATGTCTGGTTTTAAGAATTATAACCCCAATTTATGTATCTTCATATTCTCTACCTTATAATCACCTCCTTCACTGTAAAGACGGATAGAATTATAGGGTTTTGTAGGGAATACCAAGTTTGTCATGGCAATGCGACCTCCATTGGCAAAGATTTCTACAGAACACTTGTCTACAAAAATCTGCAAATGATAAGTTTTTCCTTCACACAATGAAAGAGGTGCCCATGTGCCTAATGCAAAGTCATTCTTATAGTTGATAGAAGTCGTTTTACGACGGTCATGATTTTCAATGGCATGAGGTTCTGCTTTTTCGCCAAAAGCAACCAATCCACTTTCTGTACGGTCCATCACCAGTTTACCTGCTTTCATATCCAGGTAAATCTTGGTCTTCTCACCTTTATCGTTCAGCAGTTCCATTCCAGCTACGGCAGATGCATCTGGAGTTACATCCATTTCAATTTCAAATGCACCGTCATTCTGCGGGAAGATTTCGTCAATCTTGCTTTCACCTTTCACGGTCTGGTTATCAATAGCACGTGTTTCTTTACGCAAGCCTTCCGTTTCCTTTACAGCATTGGCTGCCATGTAAATCTGACCGTCCTTCGTATACAATGACAGTTCACGCGGCAAGGCATTTGCTCCACGGTACTGACGGATAGGAGTCACATTCGCATATTGCCAATTGCTCATCCAAGGAACTGCAATCACACGGTCACCCGTATTGGAAAAACAAACCGTTGCATAATGATCTTTACCGAAGTCCAGCCATTTTGTTACTTCCGGTTTCGTGTCACACTTGAATTCTTTTCCATCAAATTCACCCACGAAATACTCCGTAGCACTTCCACCAAACATACATCCCGGATTGATATTCACAATCATCACCCATTTCATCTTGTTCTTGTCACCATCTACCGGAAGCTGGATAAAGTCAGGACATTCAAACTGGTTCGGCTGTACTCCATAGCCTTTTCCGAATCCGCTCTGATATTCCCAGTCTTTCAAATTAGAAGAAGAGTAGAAACGCATTTCCTTATCCGCAGAAACAATCATATACCATTTCTGAGCTGGTTCATACCAGAAGACTTTCGGATCACGGAAATCCTTCAGACCGTCAAACGGAGTTAAAATCGGATTTTTCTCGTATTTTGTATAAGTGCGCCCATTATCGTTGCTATAAGCCATACACTGAATCTGTCCGTGTTCATCACTGGCAGAGGTATAGAAAGCAATCATGGCGTCTTTTCCGTAGCCTGCGCTATTGTTCTTATCTACCACTGTACTTCCTGAGAAAATGTGACCCAATGTGTCACGTGCGATAGCAGGATTCAAATGGTCCCAATGAATCAAATCCTTACTAACAGAATGTCCCCAGTGCATATTTCCCCACTTAGAACCGTAAGGATTGTACTGAAAATACAAGTGATACTCTCCATCTTTATAAACCAGTCCGTTGGCGTCGTTCATCCATCCGTAAAGCGGTGTGTGGTGATATACCGGACGATAATAATCCGTATTAGCTGTATTAAAGGTATCCGACAACTGAATGTGGTCCCAGCAAACAGCATTTGCGGCTACTTTACTAATCGTCACTGTCGCTTCTTTTGTACCTGCGGGCAACTCAAACGGCACATAATATTCCACACTATCTATTGCCAAACGTACATCCATTGGCATATCTGCCGGACTTCCGGTCACTAATTTCACCTTTCCTTCATCAGATGACTCCTGAATAGGAAGCAAAAGATATTTAGAAGGATTTTTAATATGCACGATTGTCAAAGTATCTCCTTGATGCTCAAATACCAGATTACTTTTTTGTGATTGGCATGCCCACATACCAGTCAAAAAACACGCTCCTAATGCGAGGTTAACAAAATTCTTTTTCATGATACGTTGTTTTATGGGATTAAAAATACAAATTATTCTTTTAAAATACCTACTGAAAACTTTTTATAACCGGCACAACTCCTTGAATCGCTGTGCCGGATTTTTGTCGGAATAGAAAAATGAATGTCAGAATTTAAGTTGTGCAGAAAACTCTACAGTGAACGGGCGGATATAGCTTCCTGCCATTACTGTATTGGCATATTTTCCAGCTTCTTCCTTCGTTACGAGTTCTGCACCTGCGATACTTCCTTTTGCACCAGTCTGGTTCAGGAAGTTCACTACTGAACAACCTAATGACAGCTTCTTGTTTACCTGCCAGTTCAAACCACCGAAGGTTTCCCAACGGCCATTGAAATAATAGGCATCATTGATATTAGCGTATGTCTTGCTAAAGTAACGGAAGCTGGTCCAGATTTTCAAGTCTTTTGTAATCATATAGCTCGGGTCGATTTCCACGATTACCTGCGGGATTTCTGCTACAATGTTACCTGTAGCATTAATCTGACCTACATAACCGTCTGAGAATTTCACAGAAGTTTCATATTTCTTGTAAGTCGGCTTCTGATAAGTGAAGAGGAAGTGCAAGTCAAAACCTTTAAACGGACGAGCTACCACGTCGGTGGTCCAACCTAATGTCTTAATATCATAGTTCAACGGAGCAGCCAAAATTTCGTTTACTCCATTCACGCTATGCTGCAAGTTCAACGTAGAGTTATTATTGGTCTTTGAGATATAAGAGAACAAGGAAGTCAAACTCAACCATTCATTGTTATAGTAAATACCGGCACGTCCCAGAGGTACTGAAATCTTATCGGTATTCGGCAATACTGCCGGAGCAAAGTTCTCAATTCTCGGATGCTGGGTAATGTAAGTAAAGTCTCCAGTAAATCCGAACTGTTTGGTCAACTTATAAGTAGCGGCTGCACTCAGTGCGTAATTAAACCAGTCATACTCCATCGGAGTCGGTTCAATTTTTGTTCCATTAGATGCAGTAGCTCCCAGATAATAATCAGCAAAACGTCCTACAAAATTGCCATCGGCATCTTTAACCGCTGCATTGTTTCCACGAAGTGCCTGATATTCCAGACGCGCACCGTAATAAAGATTAAAGTTATCTGTCACATCCCAGTCGTGAGTGAAGTACACGGCCAGTTTGTTTTCATGACCTTTATAATATTCTGATGCATTCTTGTTGAAGTCATAGTAATATCCATTTCCTCCATATACACGAGCTGATGATGTGGCATAGTCCGGATTATAAAGACGAACCGGATAACTTCCGTCAGTCGGTACAGACTGGTCATACATCGTAGTATTTGATGCATAATCAATGTCATAATACCATTCGTTCAATCCTAAACGCCATGTTCCGTTAGACAATTTACGAGACAATTCCGTCGTAAACATCACTTCATCAATGAAACCGCGGTTCAAGCAAGACATACGGCTCTGTACATATTCACCATCGTATGCTCTCATACTACCGTCTTCTGCTTCATACTGATAATTGATAGCACTGTTTGCACGCTGTGAAAGTTCCATCGGAGTCTGGTATACGCAAGAACCGGTCGCATGGTCGTATTTCATGATTACTTTCCAAGACAAACCGTTATCCCAGTTGTAGTTGTTCATCAAAGTAAACTCACTACCTTTATTCTGTACGGCATCATACAAGTTCGTTTTCTTCAACTCTCCTGTACGCATATCGCGATATACCATTTCATTATCAACCGGAAGATAAGAAGTCGTACCCAAAGCAAAAGCACCCAATTCTCTTACACTGCCATCGCCTACGTATACAAACGGAGCCGACTGAGTGGCATACATATACACCGGATGACTGTTGCTGTAATGATACATAGCTGTAAACTCACCACGGTTATTATTATAGCGCTTTGTCAAGGCAAACTTATAAATCTGTGTACGATCCTGAAAAGGAGTAGATTTGATTTTGAATGTTCCCGGGTCAAAATCCTGATAGATACTTCCACTATAGAACCAGTCTTTGGCAATTTCTCCGTTCAGATTCAGAGAAAATTCCTGCATGCCAAAATGGTTGGACTTATAATTCAATGTTCCATGAAAACCTTTTTCACCAAGCTGACTGAAAGAGTTGACTGCATATCCGATATTACCGGTTGTAATGGCAGTTTCTGAAATCTTCAACAACCCCACATGGCTCAAGCTGGCATCAGCACGCCACAAAGAGTTTACACTGTGCGGATTGGTAGCATAGGTTACCGGAACTCCATTCTCAAGCACATTCACATCTGCAGAAGGAAGACCAATCTGAATTTCACGAGGTCCGTTTGCACTGGCGGCATTCAACATTACGTTACGGTTAGCTTCTTCTTTCGTATTAGAAGCAACCTTTGTAGAATCCTGTTGCGCGAATGCACCTGTACATGCGCAAGCTAATAAAAGAACAAGTGCGCTAACACGTTGTTTGGTTTGAATATTTGCTCTCATAGCATCAACTTTAATAGTTTAAACTTGAATTGTTTTGATGCTACGAAAGTAGGGAAACTTCAGAAATTCATATAAAAAAAATGTTTCCTCACCTTGCATTTTTGTTACAAAGAAACAAAATTACAACAAGAGGAAACATTTATAACAATTTACTTATCAAGCAATTACAAGATACGTCTTTTTAAAATGCTTCTTTCCGCTTACCGCTGGTTACAATCAGATAAATTCCTAGCAGAATCAACGGTACACTCAACCATTGTCCGATATTCAAAGTCATGCCCACTTCTTCAGCAACCTGCGGATTCTTCATAAACTCCAACCCGAAACGAGCACCGAAAAAGATTAGCAAAGAAACCCCTGTAGTCAATCCGATTCGTTTTCCTAAATGAAGCTTGTGATACATGAACCATGATACGACCAGTGCCACCAGACAATAAAGCATCTCATAAATCTGGGTAGGATGACAAGCCTGCGCCACTCCATTCTGATTGTACAACTCCTGCCATTCACGCGAGCGGACAAACTCAAATCCCCATGGCAAAGTCGTAGGATAACCAAAAATCTCGGAGTTCATCAGGTTGCCAAAACGGATACACATACAAACCACCGCAACGGCAGGTATCATACAGTCGAACAACCACCACACACTTTTCTTCGTCACTTTCTTGGAATACCAGATTAAGGCCAATATCAAGGCAAACACTCCTCCGTGACTAGCCAGTCCACCTTTCCAGATTTTCAGGATTTCTGCCGGATGAGCTCCATAATAATCCCATTCATAAAACAGACAGTGCCCTAGACGAGCCCCAATTACACTGCTGACAATACAATATACAAACAGTTTATCGGCCCAGTTTTCCGGATATCCTTCCTTCTTAAATAAACGGGAGACCATTTCGTAAGCCAGAATAAATCCCAGCCCCCACATCAGTCCGTACCAACGGATTTCGAGCGAACCCAAATGAACCAGCACCGGATCCACATCCCATACAATGCTCGCAAATGTCATTTCCTTCTTAAATTTTCGATTATTACCGGCAAATATACGACAAAGAAACGAATGTTACGATTCCTTACCTGTAAGTTTCATGAAAGAATTAGCTACCTCTTTACGAATACTTCTCCAACTAGGCATAGGTTTCAGTTCTCGACGTATAGGAGCATCATAAAGCAAAAACAACAATAACAAAAAAATACATGCATAAGCCGCCCATCCATACAATTGTTTAAGGCTGATTTCCATTATATAAGAAACAAACGTCTCCATATAATTTCCCAAATCGAAGGGTGCACGACTGAAACTGACATGATTGATGTTTCCCCCATAACGGGATAGATTATCAGACACATAATAGGATAACCCCTGCGTGTAAATAGCAGAACCAATTACACCTCCCATTACCATATGCAACATATTGAATACGCTCAACGCTTGAAAGAAATGCTGGAAAGTCATGATTTCTTCCAAGCACACCATAAAAGTGGCACTCAACACCGCATAGGCAAACCCACGACACACAATGAGTAAATAAAGCTGAGACAAATGAATGTCGGAAGAAATCACAAAATAATATCCTGACAGATAAAGCACCAGTCCCACTATTCCAACAATCAGCAAGCGAAGATAGTTGAAACGCTTCACATGCATCCACCAATAGGCAAACAAGCACCCTGCCAACACACCGATAGCTGCAAACCAGTCCAACCGTACACTGACCATCTCTGTATAGTGCATTACCTCTTCGTAGAAAACCTCTTCCAATACACGCTCAGCGGACAAGAATCCTTCTACCAAAGTTATCAGAATAAAAATGGGAAACAGATAACGATATGTCCACATTTTCGGTTCCAGAAAAGGATGGCGTATCGTACACATCCGCCAGACACCTATTACTGCCGTAACCACAATAATGACAGCCAGCGAACGAATGACCGGACTGTTCCACCAGTCATACCAGTCCCCATAATCAAAGAAATAAGCAATTTCCAGCAACAAAGCAGCCCAGATAACCGCCCCTAACCAGTCGATACCGAACAAAGGAAATTTCTTGATGATACGAAAATGCCTCGTACAAACATATAGCACCAACAGGTTGAAAAGCATGACCCCTCCCATAAACCAATGCATATAAGTCCAATGATAATAGTACATCAGGTAAGTAGCCAGAATATCTGAAAGCTGCATACTACCCAAAATAACAATATGCAATAACGGAAAAAAGACTGTAAAATCTCGCTTGGGAGTCATCCAAAGTTGAATGTTTGACATACATTCAAAAGTTCCCTGAATCTTGCAGATTCCCTCTACGAAACAAACAGCCCAAAGAAGCGGTAAAAAAGTAATATAAGGAGCCGCCAGATTACATACCAATACTCCCAATGAAGCCGCAATTAATAAAGTCTTGTTCGTAAAACGGAACTTCATCCGGAAAAGCAAAGGGAAATAAATAGCCATTCCCGACAGGTTGGCATACAGGCACATCAGCAAGTCTTCGCGCATAAGCGTAGTCTCCCCCATCATTTGATTCAACGTGCCCAAATAAAGCCCTCCGGAAAACTGAAACGTAAAGGCAAAAAACACATAAATCCACGGCTGCCATTTCCGAGGCACAAAGTCCCGGAACATGGGCATAGTAAAAGGACCGTTCAACGCAGGTGCTCCCATAATCAATATTTCACTTTACATTCTACATTAAACCCAGCTCGCAGACATTTCAGCTTATCTGCCGAATTCCCTTTCAGACTGATACGTACCGGAACACGCTGTTCTACTTTCACAAAATTTCCGGTAGCATTATCCTGTGGAATCATAGAAAAAGCAGCTCCCGTCGCATCCGATATTGATTCTACAATTCCAGTATAAGTTATTCCTGGTACCGCATCCGCTGTCAGCATCACTTCAGCCCCTTCCTGAATATGAGAAATCTGCGTTTCCCGATAATTGGCTATTACCCACAAGTCACCACCGTCTACAATGTCGAGCATGGTCTGTCCGGGCTGCACCAATTGGCCCTCGTGAATATCCTTATGCCCTGTTACCCCATCACAAGTAGCCACAATCACCGTATAAGACAAGTTTAATTTAGCAAGCTCTACAGCAGCTCGTGCAACCCGGACCGCAGCCTCATTCTGCCCTAGTCTTCGTGTCTGTTCACTTTTCACCAAAGAAGTGGAGCGTTTTACCCGCATAGCTTGTTCATAGCGAGCTTTAGCCGCTTCATACGCAGTCTGCACATTATCATACTGTTGTCGGGTAACTGCATTTTTTTCGTACATCTTTTTATAACGTTCCAACTCACGAGCCGCATTTTCCATCTGTACCCGTACTTCTTCTATACTGGCATCATTCACACTCAAATTATTCTGAGCAGTAACAATACCAGCTGTTGTTACTTCCTGCCCCGAAAGAGCATTAGCAAGATCAGCCTCAGCTTGTGCCAAGCGTAAACGAAACTCAGTATCTTCAATAACCAACAAGGTGTCTCCCTTATGAACCGGTTTATATTCTTCAAAATAAATTTTCTTGATAAATCCAGATACCCGGGTATTAACCGGTGTAATGTGCTGCTTTACTTGTGCGTTGTCAGTATACTCCACATTTCCTAAATGAATAAAACGAGCACAGACATAAACCAGCCCTATGCATAATACACAAATAATAAATGTATTGTAAATTAACTTTTTTGTTTTTCTTGTCATCATAACAGTTCAATTTTATCGGTTTTCTATAATGTATGGGTAATGTATTTCATCTTATAATAATTATATACCACATTGATGCGGGCATTAACTAATCCAAGATCAGCAGTCAACTTCATATTACTGGCATCCAGCATATCGGTCAGCAACGCCATTTCATTTTCATATCGATTACTCGTCACCTCATAATTCTCATTCGCCAGCTTCACGCTATTCTCCTGTGTATGCAAATCAGTAAAAGCCGTTAAAAAATTCACATACCCAGCCTGAACCGCATTCTCCACCTGCTCCAGCGCCAGTTGACGAGTTCCCTCTGCCTTACGAACTTCCAAGCGAGCCTGCTTCAGTTTACGACTATTTTTAAACAAAGAAGAAAGACTATATTTCACTCCTACTCCCACATACCAGTAATTAAAGTTATTATCCAACACCGGTACTTCGATTGTAATCGGACCATCCAAGTGTTCCGCAGCCATCAACGATATTTTCGGCAAGCGTGCAGAACGCTCCAGTTTCACCTTCTGTTCATTTACCTGCACCGCAGTTTGCGACTCCTTCAATCCTATATGAGTCTGTACAGCCATTTGTTGCCAGTCATTCTCTGTCAACGTCAGAATTTCTCTTTCCAACAAAGCCGAATCGGGTGCAAATACCGTATTCTCC
>NZ_DBEXBB010000233.1:0-8963 GCF_048170425.1 Phocaeicola sp. | reverse complement strand
ATAAAAAACATGCGGTTCAAAGACGATGCCCCTGAACCGCATGTGTGTATCTATATCCCAGCAACTGGTATTACTGAGCTTTTCCTAACAGTACTTCTTCTCCCTGCACAAAGGTAATGTCGCGAGGAATGCCTGCTCCGTTAATCCGGTCAAGGTCGGCCTGAAGTGCCGGAGTGATTCCCCCGTTCTCTTCTCTGTACTTCTTCGCAAATTCCACGTTGCCGTCGCCCTGCGTCTGAAGAATCAACGCAGCCCATCCGTTCATCGCTTCCTTGGCTTTTGCAAAATCAATCACATACTGCCCCTTGTCGTCGCGTGAAAATGCCCCGGCTTTCTCCATGTAGTTGAAGCACATCATGTTGGCCTTTCCGTGTGAGGAAGCCGCTCCAAAGCGGACAGAACGCAGGATGCCTGCAATGTAAGTAGCCATCGCATCCTCGGCTGTAATATTTGTGATTTCGCCCATTTCAATCAGCTTGGTCACCATGAACAGGCCTAGGATGTCTGCCTTGGCTTCTTCCCAGGAAGTCTTTTCCGTGCCCATCACTGCATCCACGCTTTCATTGGTACGGATAGTCTGCTTCACACCCAGTCCGTGTGCCACTTCATGGAAAGTCACGTTCCAGAAAAATGCATCAAAGTTGAGGTATTTCTGCTGTTCGGGTGTCACGACAAGCTGTCCGATAGGCAACAGAATCTTGTCGAACTTCGCCTTCATGGAGTTCCGCAATTGCAGACGGCGCGTACCTTTCAGTGCATGTACCCGCTCATCGTTCGGCAGGTTGATGGCAATCGTCTTGCTTCCCGCATTGCAGTCGCCGGCATAGTATACCGCATCATACACATTCAGGTCGGACGACGTGCCCGGCACAAACGTTTTATATTCCGGCGGGCAAGGCAACTCTTTCTGAAGGTTCGGAAGCATGGCTACGAACTTGGCCAGGTCCTTGCTTCTGGCTTCATCCTTCAGCAGGATAAACGACTCGTACGATGCCTTGGTTTCGCGGAACTTGTCGTCGTAAGTTTCAATCGGTCCTGTCACGAAGTCAATCTTGCTGTCCTTCATGTCCATCCATGCCAGGTCGCTCGCCAGATAATCATCTGTCTTGAAGGCTTCTATACGCTTTTCAAGATAGTTCTTCAGGCCCGGGTCTTCTGCCAGTGTCACCGCCTTCTCCAACAAGGCACAGATGCGTTCTATTTCCGGAGCATACGCCTCATGATACCATACACTCTTGAGAGAACCGTCTTCATTACGGCGGATGACGGTATACCATGAGTCCTTGTCGGCATCTTCAAAGGCGTTAAATTCCGCTTCGGTAATATCGTGAGGATAATAGTTGCACACGGCCGGCTTTTCGCCATAACCTGCCAGGAAAGGCTTGTTATTGTCCAGGCGGTCCCATGCCCCATAGTGAATCATGGCAAACTCTTTCGCGTAGGTGTCGGTAATGGTATCGAGCACACTTTTGTCGCCGAATGTCTGCTTCCAGAAAAGATCGTCGGTAATTTGTCCCACCTGGAAGAATATTCTCACCAGCTCTTTTTCCTTGTCGTTCAAGTTGTTCACAAGGTCAGACTTCAGTTCAACGGATGCATACTCCTCCACTTTTGCTTTCATCGGTGATTCCTGCTGCTGGCTGCTGCACGAGAACAGAGTGGAAGCCACAGTGGCAACTCCCAGCAAGGTAGCTGAAAGACTTGTCATTTTTTTTCTCATACTCAATTGATTGTTTTGTTCGTTCGCGAAGATACGAAAAAGTCTTCAATATCTCAGGCATTCAGGGATGTGGTTTTGTTTCTGTCCTCTTTCCGGACGAACGAAGTACAAGGCTACAACTACATAAGCACTCCTGCATGAGAATTTTTCATGAGCCCGCAATACTCGGTAAAAAAACTATAAATTTGCTATCGAGTTTAAAGAAATCCAGTTGAAGAAGAAAATCAACCCCAAACAAGATAACATGAAGAAAGTAATTGTGATTTCAACCAGTCTGCGTGCCGGTTCCAACAGCGACATGCTGGCCGACAAGTTTATGGAAGGTGCCCTCCAGACAGGTCACGAAGTAGAAAAAATCTCACTCACCGGAAAAGACATACGCTTCTGCCGCGGATGCCTGGCCTGCCAGAAATTGGGCAAGTGCGTCATCCATGACGATGCAGACACCATCATGCAGAAAGTGCTGCACGCAGATGTCATCGTATGGGCTACCCCGATTTATTATTTCGAGATGAGCGGACAGATGAAGGTGCTCATCGACCGTATGAATGCGATGTATACCCTGGATTATCAGTTCCGCGACGTCTATATGCTGACCGTGGCAGCCGAAGAAGAGCCGGAGGTTCCTCAACGTGCGGAAGCGGGTCTCACGGGCTGGATTGACTGCTTCCCGAAGAGCCGCCTGGCCGGTACGCTTTTCTGCGGCGGAGTAGCTGACCCGCGCGCCATCAGCGGACACAGCAAGCTGAATGAAGCCTACGAGATGGGACTCCACTGCTGATTTCTTCAGACAGAAGCACTTTCCACAAACACAGCGATGATATTAAAAAGTATGGGATACTCCCTAAATAATCGCCGGAGAGGTTCAATAGCTTCTGTTCCGGAGTTCCAGCGTCACATCCATGTAGCTGCGTTTACCTTCAATGTAGTCGGCATACAAAGTTTCCGCATCCTTACCTTTCAGGATGCGGCACTTGCCGCACGACTCGCAGTCGTGCAGGCACTTCCAGGCTTCAATGACGTACGCCCGTCGGGCTTCCCGGGTGGATTGTTCAACTGGAGGAGGTGTCATAGCTTCTGTTTTACTTCATACAATAATACGCAAATATATCAGTTTTATTCATTATCTTACAAGGAAAATCATTGCAACCATGAAACAAGAACCCCTACACTCCTGCCCCGAACTGATTGACTATATCAATGAAACGGGCTTCCTGCCGCTGTTAAGCATGGGCATTGCCGGATGGTCGGCCGAAGAAGTCACGGACGAAGACTGCCAGTACACCCGTTTGCCCGACGGCGGATGGGAATGGCCGCTCTGGGAATGGAAAGGCGCCATCCTGCAAGAAAGCGGCTGCGCATACGGCAAGTTCTTCAAGGACAAAGCCGCATTCATCAGCCGCGAGTGGTGGCCCGACTTCTGCAATTACCGGCGAAGCATTTTTCCTTATCCGGAAGCGGGAAGCATTGAAGAAACCATCCTCGACGTACTGAGATGCGAGGGTAGCCTGATTACCAGGGAACTGCGTGCGGCATGCGGATTTACGGGGCCGAAGATGCGGAGCCGCTTCGATGCCTATCTCACCCGGCTGGAAATGGGCGGTTACATCGTGACGGAAGATTTTATCTATCCCCTCGACCGTCACGGACGGGAGTACGGCTGGGGATGGTCGCTGCTTACCACGCCCGAACGTCTCTTTGGACGGGAGGCCTGCCACCCCGACCGCAGTCCGCAGGAATCGCGCGAACGGATGCTCACCCAGTTCCGGAAGATACTGCCGCAGGAGTCCGAAAAAACGTACGCAGCTCTGCTGAAATAAGTCTACAGAAACATCGTCAGCAACGGAATGCTCAGTACGGAAAGCAGGGTGGTGAGGAAGGTTCCTTCTGCCATGATGACCTCCCCTTTCTGATACTGGATACAGAACAGGGTGCCGTATGAAGCTACGGGCATGGCCGCCAGCACGACATTGATATTGGCAATGGTTTCGTCCACCCGACAAAGGCGTGAGAGATACAAGATAAGGAGTGGAACCAGCATCAGACGCAAGGCCGACATCAGGTAGATGGCCGCATTGCCAAACATCCGGCGGATAGGTACACGGGCAATGGACGAGCCGATGATGAGCAGGGCTGCAGGCACGGTGACATTTCCTAACAAGATAAACGGGGTACTGATGACACGGGGAGGCACCCATCCGGTCACGACAATCAGAATGGAGAGGTACGACGCAATCATGGCCGGGCAGTAGAGAGTACGCCAGTCAAAACGCATCTTCCCCTCACCGCCTGAAATAAACAGGGTACCGAACACAAAAATCAGCAACGTGCTGGGGAAATTGAGAATGCTGGCATAGAACACCGCACTGGCTCCGAAAATGGAAGCCACGATGGGATAGCCGATGAAACCCACATTGCCGAATGCCAGCATGAAACTGTAAATACCGCGGTCGGACAGTCTGACGGGCAAATAGCGCGGAAGCAGAAAGGCTAACCCGATAAGCACCACATAGGTGGCAAAACCTACCACAAGCAAAGGCAGAATCAGCTTCTTGTCGGGAGGCATGTCGCCCATCACCGACGAAAGTATCAGACTGGGACACGTCACGTTGATAACCAGTCCCGAAAGTTTGCGGTCGAAATCCGCATCCATCATTTTCTTCTTACTCAGATAATAGCCGATGATTACCAGAATAAACAGGATAATCATCTGTGTAACGATTGCATCCATTGTTTCTTCTTACCTAAAAAAAGTCGTGCAAAGATACAGATTTTTCTTTACTGTTTCATGCCCGCCATTAATCGGCTTTTCGTACATTTGCACCGCATTTTAAACGTATCGACACACACCGGGCTATTTCTTTCGGGAAGTAGCCTCGTATATATAGAACCACTTAAAAACGAAAGCAATGGAAACATTTTATGACGTAGTAGCAGGCGACCAGCTTGTATTGGTGGACTTCTTCGCCACCTGGTGTCAACCTTGTAAAATGATGCACCCGATTCTGAAACAGGTGAAAGACGTGCTGGGCGACCGCATCCGTATCATCAAGATTGATGTGGACACACACAGCGCATTGTCTCAGAAATACCAGATTCAGTCCGTCCCCACCCTTATGCTGTTCCGCAAGGGAGAAGTGCTCTGGAGAACCAGCGGCGTGATGCAGAAGGCCGAGCTGCTCAGTACGATTGATCCTTTTCTGAGATAGTCCATACACTAAGATTTTACCTCTACCAGCACATGAAAAAACTAAGCAAGAATGCCATTATCGGCTATCCGGCAGGAATCATTACCGGTATTACCTACGGATTGAATCCTCTGTTTGCAATGCCTCTGATGAAGAACGGTGCCGCCATAGAGTCCATACTTTTCTTCCGCTATTCCTTTGCGGTGCTGCTTTTAGGCCTGTTCCTGGTGCTCCGCAAGCAGAGTTTCCGGATTTCAGGAAAGCAAATCGGCGTGTTGCTCGTTCTTGGGTTGCTTTACACCTCCAGCAGCATCTTCCTCTTCGAGGCATATGACTACATCGCCTCCGGACTGGCCACAACCCTCATTTTCCTCTATCCCGTTCTCGTGGCCATCATCATGGTGTTCCTGAAAGTCGTTCCCTCATGGCCGGTATGGCTGGCCATTGCCGCCACCTTCGGAGGTGTGCTCATCATGACACAAAGTGACGGTTCACAAACCATCAACCCCATCGGTGTGCTGCTCTCCATCGCCTCGGCACTGGTGTATGCCCTCTTCATCGTCATCATCAACCGCAGCAAGGCCATTGCCGGCATATCCAACTCCCTGCTCACCTTCTATGCCCTTACGGTGGGAGCGATTGTGTTTCTCGGGAAAATCCTCAGTTCTGACACCGCGATAACTGCCGGAATCACTACCGGAGCAGACTGGCTCAACCTTGTGGGACTTGCTTTGCTGCCGACCATCGTTTCTACGGCCACCCTGGCCATTGCTTCCCGCAACATCGGAGCCACCAAGGCCTCGGTACTCGGCGTATTCGGGCCCATCACCGCCATCATTATCGGCACACTCATGTTTGGCGAGCCGCTGACCTCCCACATCATAATCGGAATCTCCATCTCCATAATAGCCGTCACGTTCATGATTGCCATGACCAAGCGATGAGTACACATGTAAAACTAAAAATAAAAGACTCATGAGAAACTTTGCCGCAATAGATTTTGAAACTGCCAACAACGAACGTTCATCCGTATGCTCGGTGGGCGTGGTCGTGGTGCGCGACGGCGAGATAGCCGATACCTTTTATTCCCTCATCAATCCGGAACCAAATTATTACACATACTGGTGCTCACAGGTACACGGACTCACCCGTGAAGATACCGAAGACGCACCGGTATTCCCCACCGTATGGGCACAGATTGAACCGCTGATTGAAGGGCTGCCGCTTGTGGCACACAACCGTCCCTTCGATGAGAGCTGCCTGAAAGCCGTCTTCCGCGTCTATCAGATGGACTATCCCGACTATGAGTTCCATGACACCCTGTGCGTGGCGCGCAAAGTGTTTCCGGAACTCCCCAACCACCGGTTGCACACCGTGGCCGCTGCCTGCGGATACCGCCTGGAACACCATCACCATGCACTGGCCGATGCCGAAGCCTGCGCATGGATAGCCAGAGAAATATTATGACACCCATGAAAAAAATCCTGCTCGCCATCGATTCCTTTAAAGGCTGCCTTTCTTCCGAAGAAGTGGAAGCCGCCTTCTCGCAGGCCCTCACCGCCCGCGGGGCAGAAGTCCGTTCACTCCCTATGTCCGACGGGGGCGAAGGGATGCTTCCGGCCTTTATCGCTGCCCTCCACGGGCAACTCCTCAAAGTGGAAGTACACGACCCGCTGATGCGCCCCGTCACCGCCTGCTACGGCCTTGCTCCCGATGGAACCGCCGTCATTGAAACCGCACAAGCCTGCGGACTGACATACCTGTCTGCCGAGGAACGCAATCCGCTGGTGGCCACTACCTATGGCGTAGGCGAACTCGTGGCACACGCCACAAGACGCGGATGCCGACGCTTTCTCATCGGACTGGGCGGAAGCGGTACAAGCGATGCCGGAAAAGGCATGCTTCAGGGCCTCACCGATTCTCTGGCTCCCGGCGGCACGATAGAAGACGTGCTGAACGGTCCGTTGTCCGGCTGCCGCTTCGTACTGGCAAGCGATGTACGCAATCCTCTTTACGGACCCGAAGGCGCCGCCCACATCTTCGCCCCACAGAAAGGAGCCACTCCCGAGATGGTGGACGAACTGGACCGCCGCGCCCGTCAGTTTGCCGAAGAATCCGCCCGACGCATGGGCCGGGACGCTTCCCTGCAACCCGGTGCCGGAGCTGCCGGCGGACTGGGATACGCCTTCCTGCAATACCTCCAGACCACCACCCAATCGGGTGCCGACCTCCTGCTCGACCTCTGCGAATTCGACACCCTCCTGGCACACACCGACCTCGTCATTACCGGCGAAGGACATGCCGACCGTCAGACACTCATGGGCAAGCTTCCCGAACGGGTGATGCGGCGGGCACAGGCACAGCATGTCCCCGTCTGGCTGGTAGCCGGAAAAGCCAGCGATACCGAATCGCTGCTGAATGCCGGATTCAGTCGGGTGGACAGCCTTACGCCCGACGGTATGCCCCTTGAAGAAGCTGTCCGTCCGGAAGTCGCCCGGGAGAATATCCGCCGGTGGGTAGAAGCCGTATGGAACCAGCTGAAAAAGTAGTATCTTTAAATCCGTACTGACAGTCTGGACAGAGAAACTCTACGCCTACACTTCCAAGGAAAGTATACAACGTATCAGTTTCAATCCACCATCACCTTCCACGGATATTCCTGAATTATACTTCCGTCACTGCCAATCACCCTCACATACAGCCAGTGCGGCACAGCCGTAATGGGATATATTCCCCTCGACGCAGCCTGCCCGTCCGGTGTCCAGCGCACCGTAACCAGACCATTCTGGTCAGATAGCGCATATCTGTTGCTCAAGCTGCCATCGCCTACAAAAGTCACGAAAGCTCCCGGGCAAGGCACTTCTTCCGTGCCACACAAGGCGGTTACCTTAAACGTTTTTTCATTCACAGTTCTTACAACCCTAAACAATAGCCCTATGAAAAAGATTATTTTTACTTTAGTTCTATTACTATTATCAAGCTCCAAAGGATATACCCAAACAAGCAACTCCCTGAACAAAGATTCCATATTAATGGATATAGCTACGAAATTAAATGATATCGGATTTAGAATCAGAGGGCTAGACCGATATAAACTTTACCCCACTGAAAATATATACATCTATCTAAAACTAGATACGATGACTGGAAAAATAGAATTAATACAATGGTCGTTAGACAACGACAAAGAAGGAAGTATTAATTTAAACGATACTGATCTTTCATACAACACCGGTTGTGGCACATTTGAACTTTATCCGACACAAAACATGTATCAGTTTCTTCTACTTGACAAAGTTACAGGAAGGACATGGCACGTACAATGGGGATTTGAAAAAGAGAAACGCTGAATCCAACGAATATGGTAGTCAAAAGAAAGTACTAACTGTTTTACAACCGAGTAAAGAGTAGCACCACCCCCAAAGCAAAATTTCAATCTTTTTTCAAAGTCAAACTAAAAGCCCATCCATACCGTGAATCATGTATAATTTCTTTCATTGCTTCACGATACAAAGCATTCTCTGTATCAGCAAAATAGATATCATCACAGAAATCATTCCACCAAGACTCAATGTTACCATAAAACTGATTCAGTTCTTCTTCTGTAAATGACGGTTCGAAGTCATCCACAGTTATCCCCTTCCCGGCCAGCTTTTTCGTGATACTTTCTTCCGTTTCTCCAGGGTTACGTTCCACGTTAAGCCTTACAGCCCTTCTTGACACAACCTTGTCATTAAACCTCTGCTTCAGCCTGTCATGCCATGCATGCATCAATATATCGTCCGGAAAAAATTCTTTCCCCTCACGACTGGAAGCAAATATTTCATTCGATATTTTCGCATGATGACGAAAATATACTTTCCTGATTTCTGCGACGTTCTGTTTCAGATCCGCTTCTTTGTCCATTTCAAGCAGGAATCCCCTTTGCAGTCCGCTTCGAGAGAAAACCTGCTTGCCGATTGTTTTCATGGCATAGTGCTTGTGCTGTTGAAATGCATCGGGAAATCTCAACTCATAATAATAAATCACTCCCACCTTGTTTTCGTCTGCACATG
>NZ_DBEXBB010000232.1:0-12148 GCF_048170425.1 Phocaeicola sp. | reverse complement strand
AATTTTTCTTCGTATCTTTGTGCTTAATAACATGGTTTTGGAACATTTTATGGTAAAAAAGGAATTAACAGAAGCTGAGATTGCCGAAAGTATACCAGATTTATGGCAACCATTGACACAGCAACAACGCGAACTGCTGGCACAGAACTTTACGATTCAGAAATACAAAAAAAACGAAACAATTTATTGCGAAGGTGAGACCCCCGAAAACCTGATGTGCCTGCTGAGCGGAAAGGTAAAGATTTACAAGGACGGTGTGGGAGGACGAAGCCAGATTATCCGAGTAATAAAGGACAAAGAGTACTTTGCCTATCGTGCTTATTTCGCCAAGGAAAATTTTGTTACCGCAGCCGCAGCTTTCGAACCATGTACCATGTGTCTGATTCCCATGCCGATCATTACCCAACTGATTCTGGAAAATGCAGACCTCGCCATGTTCTTTATTAAGCAATTGTCTAAAGACCTTGGAATTTCGGATGAAAGAACAGTAAATTTAACCCAGAAACACATACGTGGGCGACTGGCTGAATCTTTGCTATTCCTTAAGGAAACATATGGCATGGAAGAAGACCATTGCACACTGAGCATCTACCTTTCCCGGGAGGATTTAGCCAACCTTTCGAACATGACTACTTCCAATGCCATCCGTACTTTGTCAAACTTTGCGGCCGAGAAACTGATTATCATCGACGGACGAAAAATCAAGCTCATCGACGAAGAAAAACTGAAAAAGATAAGCAAGATTGGATAAGCACACGGAGATAAATCCCGTATTTGTTCAACAGAAAGTGATATTGTTTCTGCGATTCACACCTCAGAAGAAACAATATCACTTTTATATTTCCTTAATCCAAATACCAGAGTTTTTAATTCTCCTCATAAAAACTTGCCAAATTCATTTTGCGGACGTATTTTTGTGTCAAAATATCATTTATATCACATTTCTACTGACATGGAAAATACCACACACAAAGAAGAAAACCACAAGACTCCTTTCGCCCGGATGCGTCAAAGACTGAAAGAACGAAAGCGCCGGGTAATGCGCCTCATCGAGTTGAAACGCCTCCGGAGAATACGTAAAAAGACCATACCCGGGTACACCTATTGCAAGAATTGCGGCACCAAGTTAGAGGGAATGTATTGCCATTGTTGCGGACAATATGCCCTCGACATCTACCAGCCTTTCTGGAAATACCTCAGACAATACATTGAAAATGTCTATCAGTTTGATAGCAAAATCTGGCAAACCTTGTGGCTGATGTTCACCCGTCCCGGATTCCTGACCAACGAATTCAACGCCGGAAAAATCAATTCCTACGTGCATCCCTTCCGGCTCTATATGTGTATCTCCGTCGTTTTCTTTACCCTCTTCTTTATGATAGCTTCTGACAAAGCCAATCAGGCATTGCAGGCCGTAAGCTCCCTCAATATCAACGACGGAATCGTAGCACAGCTCAAATCGTCTGCTACCCTGCCCGATACATACGTGTATGTATACCAAGGCCCCGAGTTAGTGAAAGCTTTTCAGGAAAGAGGAGTAGAAAAGGCCGAGGAATTGTTCAATGTACAACAACTGGACGACCGCTTCTCTCTTTCCTACGTGCGAATGCCCCGAATCGTAGCCGATTCCTGCCTCCATGAGACAACTCTCCGCCAAAAAGACCTGAATACCATTCTTAATCTCAAAAAAATAAAAGATGAGTACTTGGATGAACTGGTCAAGGAAGAAGATATTACCTCTGAATCCCTGCAAGCCGCACGCCATTTCCAGGTAGACTCTACCGGTACCGCCCTTACTCCCGTATACGAATGGAAAGAAGATCACAACGATGAGGCGCAGCAACTTCGTCAGGAATCCTTTCTCAATCAGTTTTTTGGAGACCTGTCCAAATGGACTCCACTCTACATGATGTTCCTTCTTCCCCTGTTTGCCTGGCTCCTGCAAGGCATGTTCCGGAAATCCAGATTTCCTTACATGTGGCATTTCGTGCATGCCATCCACCTGAACACCGTGTTTCTGATACTGATCCCTATCCCGCTGGTACCCGTGCTGACAAGCGACACTTTTATGGAATCGTTTAAGGGAGACATGCCGATGTATACTCTCCTTATCTTCGTAGCAGGCATGTTTGTGTATACCTACATTTCCCTGCACACGGTATACCACCGAGGATGGATACGCACATTTGTCAAGACAACTATTTTCCTGGCTGTCTTTACCTTCATTTCACTGGCCATTGCGGCTGTACTGCTGGTATTCCTGCTCTCCACTCTTTCCGAGCAATTTTAATATCAAATATTCTCATAAAAAGAGCACTCCCGAGAAACGACATTCATTTCCCAGGAGTGCTCTCTGCTTCAATATCCCTCACTTAAATTTCCCGCAAAGCCTTGCAGAGCTGGTCGGGACAGGAAGTCAGTTTCCCACCACAACGGATACCTTCCAGACGAGCAATCACCTCATCCACCTTCATGCCTTCTACCAAGGCTGAGATTCCTTTCAAGTTTCCGTTGCAACCGCCCATAAAACGCACACCTTTCAATACGCCATCTTCAACCTCAAAATCAATCTGAGAACTGCATGTTCCCATCGTACGATAACTATATTTCATCGCCATCCATATTCTATTCGGGTTAGACATAAAAAAAGAGAACGGAGCACCACTTGCCGGTTTATTCCGGCCGGATACTCCGTCCCGTTTATCTTTCAAGAAAAAGCTTATTCAGCGTCTTCTTCCGGTTTCATGTTTGTATATACGGTCTGTACGTCATCGAACTCTTCCAAACGCTCTACCATCTTGTCGATAGTTTCACGCTGTTCCGGAGTCACGTCTTTCAGGTCGTTCGGGATGTAAGTGAAATCACCACCGACATCTTCAAAACCACATTCTTCCAGATGCTTCTGGATAGCCGCATAGCTCTTCGGGTCACCATAGATAGTGATGGTTCCTTCTTCCGGATCTTCATCGAACTCGTCTTCTACGTTGTAGTCAATCAAGTCCAGAATCAGTTCTTCCATATCGATACCTTCTTTCTTCTTGAAAGTAAACACACACTTGTGGTCGAACAAGAAAGCCAGTGAACCCGTAGTTCCTAAGTTACCGCCGAACTTGTTAAATACAGAACGTACGTCAGCTACAGTACGAGTGGTGTTATCAGTCAGTGTATCCACGAATACAGCAATTCCGTGAGGACCGTATCCTTCGTAAGTCATGCCTTTGTATTCGCTCTGGTCCTTACCCATCGCGTTCTTGATGGCACGTTCGATGTTGTCCTTCGGCATGTTTTCACGCTTACAAGTAGCGATAACCGAACGCAAAGTCGGGTTATTTTCCGGTTCCGGACCGCCTGCCTTTACTGCAATAGCAATCTGTTTACCCAAACGAGTGAAGGTCTTAGCCATGTGACCCCATCTTTTCAGCTTTGTTGCTTTTCTATATTCAAACGCTCTTCCCATTGGATTTATAGTTTTAATATGTTGTTTTAAATAAAATCTTAATCACCTTTCTGAATGAGTTTCCGATATTTCCATAAAGCGACAAGAGCCACTATCAAACATCCTAAGCCACCAATCAAAGCGACAATGTTTTTCCAATTTTCATTGGAGGAGAAATCCCACAGCACCCTTACAGCCTGAATAACCAAAAACAGGCTTATAGTAAACGCTGACAGGCATTTTCTCTTAAACTTAATTTGATAGTCGGGCTTGATATCGTACTTCATGGTACTTCGTTTTTTACCTCAATACAGCACCCAACTTATTCTGTAGGTTACCGATAAGCTTCTGCATGAACTTGTCAATCTGCTTGTCGTTCAGTGTCGCATTCTCGTCCTGCAACATGAAGCTTACTGCGTAACTCTTCTTGCCTGCTTCCAGATTCTTGCCTTCGTACACGTCGAACAATTCTACTGACTTCAGTAGTTTCTTATCAGTTTCGTAGGCAATCTTTTCGATTTCTGCAAACTGTACCTTCTTATCAATCAACAGCGCCAGGTCACGTTTCACAGCCGGGAACTTGGAGATTTCCTTGTAGCTTACCGCATTACCCTTGATGGCTTTCATCAGTTCCTTCCAGTTCAGATCGGCATAATAAACCTCATTATCGATGTCGAACGCCTTCTGAATCTTCTTGCAAACCACACCAAAGGTAGCCAGCAACTTACCGCCACGGGTGTGTACAGAAATAGCTACCGAGTAGATGTCGTCAGAAAGGTTACCGAATACCAGTCCGCCGAAGTTCACGCCCAGACGGCGGAAGATGTTCAGCACGTATGCTTTCAACTCATAAACTGAAGCATTTTCGTCAGCATGAGCCCATGAGTTACTCACACGCTTTCCGGTCAGCCACAA
This sequence comes from Phocaeicola sp., assembly GCF_048170425.1. Lineage (GTDB taxonomy): Bacteria > Bacteroidota > Bacteroidia > Bacteroidales > Bacteroidaceae > Phocaeicola. The sequence continues at coordinate 7,797 of NZ_DBEXBB010000232.1, read as the reverse complement.
GCCCATGTGCAACTCTTCCGAATAAGCAGCCAGCACCCTTTCCGGATTCTTTTTCTCTGCATGGAAATGATAGCAGTTACCAAATTCGAAGAACTTCAAATCGGCATTCTTGCGGTTGGCATTGTGCTGGATGCTTTCCAGACCACCAAAGAGCAAGGTAGCACGCATCACGTTCAGGTCGTTGCTCAGCGGGTTCATCAGGCGCACCAGGTTTTCCGGCTTGTAAGTTTCCAGTCCGTCGTAATAAGCAGCAGCCGTCAAGGAGTTGTTCAGAATCTCATTGAATCCACAACCCACCAGCTGTTCGCCCACCAGATTCTGGAGTTTCACCGATTTATCCACTTCTCCCTTCACACTCAGACTTGATTTCAGGGTTGTGGGGATTTCCACATTGTTATATCCGTAGATACGAAGAATATCTTCTACCACGTCGCACGGACGCTGCACGTCTACACGGTAAGGAGGAATCTGCAAAGAAAGGCCTTCAGCTGTTTCTTCCACAATCTTCATATCCAGACTGGTCACGATACTCTTCACCGTTTCTGCCGGAATTTCCTTTCCAATCAGTGAATTTACATAATTATATGAAAGTTCTACCGCGAAATCGGCAATCGGATTCGGGTAATTGTCCTTGATGTCAGAAGCAATTTCACCTCCGGCCAGTTCCTTCACTAACAGAGCAGCTTCCTTCAAAGCATAGATAGTGATGTTCGGGTCGATACCACGTTCGAAACGGAAAGAAGAGTCGGTGCTCAATCCGTGACGGCGAGCAGTCTTACGCACCCACGTAGGATGGAAATACGCGCTTTCCAGGAACACGTCGGTAGTAGCTTCGGTAGTACCTGAATCCAGACCTCCAAACACACCGGCAATACACATCGGTTCTTCCGCGTTGCAAATCATCAAATCCTTGTCGGACAATTTGCGTTCCACTTCGTCCAGTGTAACGAACGGTGTTCCTTCGGCACAAGTCTTCACTACAATCTTGCCGCCCTTAATCTTGTCGGCATCGAAACAATGCATCGGCTGGCCGTAAGCATGCACAATGTAGTTGGTAATATCGACAATATTATTGATAGGACGCACACCGATAAGGCGGAGCTTGTTCTGCAACCATTCGGGACTTTCCTTCACCGTTACTCCCTTGATAGCCACTCCGGCATAACGCGGGCAGGCTTCGGTGTTTTCCACCACAACATCGATGTTCATGTCGTGATTGTCTACCTTAAAAGCATCTACTGAAGGACGCTTCAGCGTAGCTTTATGACCGTTCTGGATAAGCCATGCGTAGAGGTCGCGTGCCACACCGTAGTGCGAGCAGGCATCGGCACGGTTCGGAGTGATGTCCACTTCGAGCACGTATTCACTCTTCACGTTATAGTAATCCTTAGCCAGTGTACCCGGAACTACATCGGCAGGCAACACGATGATACCTTCGTGGCTTGTGCCCACGCCGATTTCATCTTCGGCACAAATCATGCCGTTTGATTCCACGCCACGGAGCTTTGACTTCTTGATGGTGAAACATTCGTCGCCATCGTACAGTTTTGTGCCCAACGTAGCTACGATAACCTTCTGTCCGGCAGCCACGTTAGCAGCACCGCACACAATCTGCACAGGTTCGCCCTGTCCCAGGTTGACGGTCGTAATATGCATGTGGTCAGAATTGGGATGCGGTTCGCAGGTCAGCACTTCGCCTACTACCAGGCCTTCCAATCCTCCCTTGATAGTTTGAACTTCTTCCACTCCCCCGGTTTCCAGACCGATGGAAGTCAGTGCGGCTGCCACTTCGTCCGGAGTAAGGTCGAAGTCGACGTATTCTTTCAGCCAGTTATAAGAAATATTCATATTGTAATAGTATTTTATAATTTCCCAAACAATGATGCGCAAAGTTAATACATATTTGGGACATAAGAGATAAGACAAAAAATATTTTTAGGCAAAAACCGTCAGAACGGTACATCGGGCACAGGCGCACCAAACGGATTATCTGACACAGGAGGTATCTCTGTCGGTGGAGGCGGCACAAAGTCCTGCCCACCGCCGTTGTTCATCTTCGAACGGAGCACCGGAGCCTTCTTTTCTTCGCCCGGCATTGGCACAATCATGTCGTCGTCGGGATTCTGGAAACGGGCATATTCGCCACGGAAACGGAGCAGCACGTCGCCCACGGCACCGTTACGATGCTTGGCGATAATGATTTCGGCCATGCCGTGCAGGTCGTTTCCTTTCTCGTCGGTATAAATCTTGTAGTATTCCGGACGGTGGATGAAGCACACCATATCGGCATCCTGCTCGATGGCTCCCGATTCACGGAGGTCACTCAACTGCGGGCGCTTTCCGTCGATACCTTCACGGTTCTCTACTCCACGGTTCAACTGGCTCAGCGCGATAATCGGAATGTTCAGTTCCTTGGCCAGTCCCTTCAACGAACGCGAAATGGTGCTGACCTCTTCCTGACGGCTTCCGAACGACATACCACTGGCGTTCATCAGCTGAAGGTAGTCGATGATGATGATTTTCACCCCATGCTCACGCACCAGACGGCGTGCCTTGGTTCGCAATTCGAACACGGACAAAGAGGGCGTGTCGTCCACGTAAAGCGGTGCGTCGTAGAGTTCTTTTATCTTATAGTCGAGCTGCCCCCACTCGTAGGGTGCCAGCTGACCGCTCTTGATTTTCTCGCCCGGAATCTCGCAGACATTCACAATCAGACGGTTTACCAGCTGCACGTTGCTCATTTCAAGCGAAAACAAGGCTACGGGCACTTTGCTGTTCACCGCCATGTTCTTGGCCATGGAAAGCACGAAGGCCGTCTTACCCATGGCCGGACGGGCCGCGATGATAATCAGGTCGGAGTTCTGCCAGCCGGATGTCATTTTGTCCAACTGATGGAATCCGCTCGAAAGTCCGCTCAAACCGTCGGTACGTGCCGCCGCCTTCTGCAACATCTCGTAAGCCTCCTGAATGACCGGATTAATCTGCGTGTAGTCCTTCTTCATGTTCTGCTGGGAAATTTCGAAGAGCTTTCCTTCGGCCTCCTGCATCAGGTCGTCCACATCCTGCGTCTCGTCAAACGCCTTGGTCTGTATGTTGCTCGTGAAAGAAATCAGCTCACGTGCCAGAAACTTCTGGGCAATGATGCGGGCATGGTACTCGATGTGAGCCGACGAAGCCACCTTACCACTCAGCTGGGTGATGTAGAACGGTCCGCCCGCTTCTTCCAGGTTGCCGCGCGAACGCAACTGCTCGGCCACGGTCAAGATGTCAATCGGTTTCTGTTGAATAGCCAAGTCGGTGATGGCCGCATAAATCAGCTGGTGCCGATGTTCGTAGAACGACTCCGGACGGAGAATCTCGCTCACCAGCGAATACGCATCCTTCTCAATCATCAGCGCACCCAGCACGGCTTCTTCCAATTCGGGAGCCTGAGGCTGGAGGTGGCCGTACTCATCCATCGGCTTGGTCTTGGCCGTCTTTGCCACACGTGTATTTCTTCTCGGTTCTGCCATTTTGTTTTCGTTTAAGTGGGGCAAAGATACGATTTTTTCCGTGATTCCCGTTTTTCTCGAAACTTTCTGCTATATTTGAACAATGAAAAAACAAATGACACTATGATTACATTTCCGAATGCCAAAATAAACCTTGGCCTGAATATTATTGAAAAACGTCCCGACGGTTACCACAACCTGGAAACCATTTTCTACCCCATCCACCTGCAAGACGCACTGGAAGTGACACGAAGAGAAAAGAACGATGCTCCTTATACGCTTCACGTAAAGGGTACGGCCATTGAGGGAAAGCCGGAAGACAACCTTGTGATAAAAGCTTACGAATTACTTAAAAAAGACCATGAAATACCACCCATCGACATTCACCTGTTCAAACACATTCCTACGGGTGCCGGACTGGGAGGCGGTTCGTCTGATTGCGCATTCATGATCAAGCTATTGAATGAGAAATTCCGTCTGGCACTGAGCCTGGAAGAGATGGAAGACTACGCCGCCCGCTTAGGAGCCGATTGTGCATTTTTTATCCGCAACCAGCCGGTATTTGCCACAGGTATCGGCAACGTGTTTGAGCCGATTCGTGTATCTCTTTCTGGTTTCTATCTGGTGCTGGTAAAACCGGACATCTTCGTATCTACGCGCGATGCCTTTGCTCACATTACCCCCCGCCGGCCGGAAGTGTCATTGAAGGACATCATCAGCCAGCCCGTAGAAACGTGGAAGGACAACATGAAGAATGATTTTGAGGACAGCGTGTTCCTGAAATATCCGGAGATTGCCGCCATCAAGGACGAATTGTATGACTTAGGAGCAGTTTATGCCAGCATGAGCGGTTCCGGCTCATCGGTCTACGGCATCTTCCGCCAACGGGTGGAGAACGTGGACGAGAAATTCGGCGGATGCTTTTGCCGTCAGAGAGAACTGGACTGATTGAAGTCCGGTTCTTTTTCTACACCTTAAAGTCAGTGGATCAGGATTCTACAAGCCACTTCTCAATGCCCCGTGTAACAGAGCTAAAATTGACACCAAGCTTGTAAAGTTTGCGTGTATCCGAAGCAAAAGGCAAAGCATAATGCTTATCATGAATCTGCTTCAACGCTTCCTCCGCAGTACCATTTAGCTTAAACTCCATCACATAGATGTATTTATCCGTCTTCACCACAAGGTCAATACGACCTTCCGAAGTGTGATATTCTGCCTGTGTATAAAAGCCCAACAATTTGAATACGATGAACAATACATTCTGATAGTGCAGTTCCAAATCGCGCACCAGCTCATAAGGCGTATCAGAAAAGAAACTCTGGAGACGACGCATAAAAGCATCAATTTTTCCATTTTCTACCTCATGCACAAAATTGACAATTTCAAATGCCGAATCAGCTTTTGATGTAGCCGAATAAAAAGGCAAGAGAAACTTGATAAATCCTTCCTCCACTTCCCGATTAGGAAAGCCCAAGGTATATGTACGAAAACGCTTGTCGTATCCTTTTACGGTGAGATAGCCACTCTGATATAGAATAGGCACGGGATTCGTCTCCATTGTATCAATACCGCTTAAAGAGTCAGCGGTGGCCAATTCTTCCGTCAGACGATGCAAATCATAGCGACTGCGTAAAAGCAGTTCCACTAAGAAAGTCGGCGTGCCCGTTTCAAACCAATAACTTCCAAATTCCCGACTTTTCAAGGCATTGAGCAGACTGAACGGATTGTAAAGACCGTCTGCATGACCGGAAAAATGATAACCGTCATACCATTGCCGTAGGCTTTTACAAGTCTCTTCATACGCCATCTCATTGTGTTGCCCCAACACACGGATTCCTTCTTCAAAGTTTTCCAGTAATTCTTGCTCAGTAATACCGCACAAATTATTGTAAGCCTGCTGCAAGGAAATGTCTTCCAGATTATTCAAATCGCTGAACACACTTATTTTACTGAACTTTGTCACACCAGTCAACAAAGCAAAACGGAGATATGCATCCATCGACTTCAAAGCCCCATAAAAGGCTTTCAACGTATTACGGTACTCGGTCAACAACGCTTCATTGCCAATAGCCTGGAGCATGGGCTTATCGTACTCATCCACCAGTACCACCACATTCTTCCCCGTTTTTTCGGCCGCACGGCGAATCACCCCGTTGAAACGGCGGGCTACTCCTATTTCACTCTCCGAAGCCCCATAAAGACTTTCCCAGTACTGTAGATTTTCCTCCAGTACATGAATCAACGCTTCCGGCGTATCGTATTTTTGTGCATTCAAATCCAGATGCAATACAGGATACGTAGTCCATTCCTTTTCCAAAGTTTCCATAGCCAAGCCATGGAAAAGTTCTTTTTTCCCTTGGAAGTAAGCTTCCAACGTAGATATAAGCAGACTTTTCCCAAAGCGTCGCGGACGGCTCAGAAAGTAGTATTTACCCGTTTTTACCAACTGATAAATCTGTGCGGTCTTATCGACATAACAATAGTCTCCTTTCCGTATCTCTTCAAAACTCTGTATGCCTACCGGATAAATCATGTTCCTCATCTGAAATGAAATTTACTGTTTCTGCAAACTTACAAAAAATCTCTATAATAACCCAGCAAAACAAAGAATGGCTCAATAACAACCCTACAGAAAAAACATTCGCACATAGTGCCATAACGCCAGTTACCAGTAATCTGACAGCACGCATCATTTTCCGTTTAGTATCTTCATAGCTATATCCATATACCGTGTAATGTCGGTCGTAATCTCACGGTTATATACATCGCAACGTTTACGGCCCAGGCGCACGACGATGGCATCCAGGTCGGGAATAGCGATGATGTATTGCCCCAGCATACCGCGCATGTAAGGGCAACGCATACCGTGATAATCCATCACCCACGTCTGGAAACCATAATAGTTGAGTGAATCCTTACCCCACTGGTCTTTCAGGTACGAAGCAGGACGCATCAGCTCGTCCATATAGGCTTCGGATACCAGTTGGCGACCGCGCCAATTGCCACGATGCAACAAGAGGCTTCCGAAACGGGCTACATCGCGGGCCATGGTATGGAAACAACAGAAGGCTTTTTCGTCACCGTCTTTTTTGTCCAGCAACCAATAGGCATCCCGTTCGGCCTGCATCGGACGCCAGAGCTTCTCTTCGGCATAGTCGCTTAGTGTTTGCCCGGTAGCTGCTTCAATAACGAAAGCTAACAATTGCGTCTCACCACTACGGTAGGAATATTGCACACCGGGGCGGTCAACTACCTCCAGCCCCGTCACTAAGTCGTAAAGATCATTTCCGTAATAACCGTGCGTCGTAACAGAAAAGAGCGAAGCATACGCCTCATTCCACGCCATGCCGCCACTCATGGTCAGCAAATGGCGCAGGGTGACATCAGCCTGCATTCCTTTTGTATAGGCAGGTATATAACGCGCTACAGGGTCGTCCAGACTATGAATCTTTCCTTCGTCAAGGGCAATACCTGCCAGCAGTCCCACAATGGTCTTTGTAGCAGAATAGATGTTTGAGGTCAGTGTGTCGTTCCACCCGTCACGGTAATTTTCGAAGACGATGCTGTCACGACGGATAACGAGGAAGGACACGGTGCGCAAACTGTCCAGATAGTGCGAATCTTTTTCTGTCAGTTGGTAGCGGTTATAATCAACAGAAAGGGGCCAGTACCACACGTCATCGGGGTTGTGGTGTACCGTGTGCCGGTGAAAGGTTTCCAAGTCGTCAATGACGGGCATCCAGTGAATGAGTGCCTGACGGGCGTAGTAGGGCAACGAAGCATACACCACGCCTATTACCACTGCCAGGGCAATGAGCAGGCGGAGAATGGTTTTCTCTTTTGTTTTCATAGGGGTATTCTGTAAAAACCGCACAAATTATTAAGACTATCGCAAGGATATGTTTCCTTTCTATATTTCCTCAAAAAACAATATGCCTATTGGATAGTCCAGGCTTTTCACCTGAAGTGAAATTTACTGTATCCACAAACTTAACAAAAATCTCTGGAATAACCTTGCCTAACAACAAATGACATCTATAATAACCATTAATATCTCTCGAATTATTACGTTTTTTTCTAACTTTGTTTCCACTATTTTACGGGTCATCATTACCCACTATATTTTATCAAACAGCTATGAAATATGGAAGAAAAAAATCTAGACTACTATATCCAACTACTGGAAGCAAATAAAAATCTCATTCTGACGGGAGCACCCGGTACGGGGAAAACGTATTTAGCTAAAGCAATTGCGGACAAGATGGGAGCTGAATATGAGTTTGTTCAATTCCATCCATCGTATGAT
>NZ_DBEXBB010000231.1:0-17270 GCF_048170425.1 Phocaeicola sp. | reverse complement strand
TATCTTTTTCTTTATAGAGTTTTTGGAATTGCGGACAATAGTATTTTTTCCCCTTTAAAACTACCTGTAAGGCTTTTTGAATGTATTCTCCTGCGGAAGATTTGAATACCACTGCGTCAATGTCTGGATGCTTCAGTTTGTTGATAATCCAGATTTCCTCGTGCATGGTGCTGACAATAATCTTGGCTTCTGGAGATTTTTGTTTAATCTGGAGAATCAGTTCAAAGCCATCTATATCAGGTAAATCCAAATCTATGATATAGAGATGAAGTGAATGCAGAGCAATCAAGCTGCCCAATTGTGAGCCTGTTTGAGCAGTATAGATGTTTTCTATGCCCTCAGTCTGGAGGAGCAAGCTTTTTAAGCCTTCCAATACAAGGGGATGGTCGTCTACGATGGCTACATTCAAATTCATGCAATAGTTGTCTTTTTATTTGTTAACAAAAGTACGCAACCCTCTTGAGATAATGCCCACGGGAACCCGTAGTTTTTCTATGGGAAAAGTGGAATAATTATTTGTAGTTTTTGTGGCTCAAATAAAATGTGGCCTTTCATTGACATGACTCTTTCTTTCATGGTTTGTAGTCCTATTCCTTTTCCTGACATGGGACTGGCTTTTCCGTTGTGTGAAATGGTGAGTTTCAGATTAGGTAGCTCCCATTCCAGTGTGAGATGGATTTCCGTGGGGGAAGCATGTTTGAGCGCATTTCCCGTGGCTTCTTGTATGATGCGGTAGATGTTCAGGCAATAAGTTTCCGGAAGTACAGACCAGTCACATTCTTCGGGAAGGGTGGTCAGAGCTACTTGGCATTGTGCGGAGGCCATCCGTTCTGCATAATTCTGTAATACTTGTTTCAACGTCGTTGCTTGGAATGTCGGAGGGAGCAGTTCGTGGGATACACGTCGGATATTTTCCCGGCTGGCTCGCAGGAGTTCTTTCCATGATTCATTGAGTGAGGAGGCGTTCATTTCAAGTGCATACAGGTCGTTGCAGATGCCGTCGTGCAGTTCTTTGGCCAGACGATTACGTTCTTTTTCTAGCTCTTTCAGGTAAGTACGTGTGGCATTCCGTTCCGTATCGCGCTGTAAGGTCTCAAATTCACGCTTTTGCGCTTCCGCTTCTCTTTTCTGCCGTTCGATACGGAGCTTTTGTTTCTGAATAAAGTAGAGTGAAACGAAGGCCATTATGGCCATCAGAATTAGCAGAAACGTAATTTTCAGTTGCAGATTCTGCTTTTCCTTTTGACGCTTTTCCTGTAGTTTCTGGTATTCCAGTTCTTTTTTCTGGGTTTCGTATTTCACTGAAAGTTCTTCCAGCTGTCGGCTTTTTTCTTGCACGAACAAAGAGTCACTAAGTGTTTTGGCTAGTTCCAGTGTACGGTATGCTTGCGGAAAGTCAGATAGTTCCTTGTAGATAAGATGGAGGTTGTTATACACGTCATATTGCAGGAACGGATAATTCTCGATACCAGGTAGTTGCAGGATTTTTTGTGCGGTTTGTGTGGCTGCTTTCCATTCTTCCCGGGTTTGCTGTACATAAAAAAGTACCTGATAGTAATTGACAAGTGCCATGGTGGAACTGACCTTTGCTGCAAGTGCATTCGTTTGTTCTACCAGCCTTTTGATTTCTGAGGCAGAAGCCTGGGTACGGAACAGGGTCAGCAAGTAGTAAGTACGTGCGCCAAGTTCTGTTTCGGGCTGTTGCAGTTGCTGGGATAGGGCAATGGCTTTAGACAGATAGGTTTTGGCTGTCTCGTATTCCTTTTGAGTAATGAAAATGGAGGAGCAGACGTTATAAATCTGTGTGCGGAACAAATCATCCTGACATTTGTCAGCTTGCTTTACTGCATCTAAGGCATATTTTATAGCTTGTTCCGGATTTTTCATGTCCAGATAAAGAGTGGCCAGATTATTGTACAGCGTAACAATGGCTTGCCGGTTTTCTTCAGAATGCTCAGAAAGTAAGGGGGCATATTGCAGGGCTTTGTCGTAGGCGGCAATTGCTTCAGTGAGTTTGCCAGACGAACGCAGGTAGACTCCTTGTGAAGTGTAACAAGACATCATGGCGCAGGTATCCTTTTCAGTCATCGCAAGTTGGAGGGCTTGTTCGATGCTCCATAGGGCAGAATCAACCTTACCTGTCTGATAATAAGTATCGGCCATTTCTGTCAGTTTCTCTACATCCGGCTTGGGAGAAACGGAGAAAAGGAAGCTGGGAATACACCATAACAAAATGAAGATGCGGCTTTTCATAGGCGGGTGTTATTATGTGTGGCTTTTGCAATGTAACTAAAAAGTTTGGATTATTCTATAATTTTGTGTATTTTCATTTTGTTTTTTATGAATTGCTTAAAAATATGTGGTATGACGAAAGAAGAATTGATGCGTAAGGCTATTGAGTTGTCAGTGAAGAATGTAGCTGAAGGTGGCGGTCCTTTTGGTGCTGTCATTGCAAAGGACGGTGAGATTGTAGCTACGGGAGTGAACCGTGTGACGCCGGATTGCGACCCGACCGCCCATGCAGAAGTAAGTGCCATCCGTGCGGCAGCTAAGAAACTGGGTACATTCGACTTGAGCGGTTGTGAGATATATACTTCTTGTGAGCCATGTCCCATGTGCTTAGGTGCAATCTATTGGGCACATCTGGACCGCATGTATTATGGAAATAACAAGCACGATGCGGCAGCTATCGGCTTTGACGATGCCTTTATTTATGAGGAACTGGATTTGAAGCCGGCGGAAAGACGTCTGCCCTCAGAAGTTCTGTTGCCGGAAGAAGCTATTCAGGCTTTCCAGGACTGGACTGCCAAAACGGATAAGGTGGAATATTAAGATGGCCTGGAAATAAGGTGGTAATGCCCCGTTGTTTTTTATGTTTCCCGCAGCGGAACCGTACGTCTCTTATGTCGGAGACGTAGGGTTTTGCGGTGGGAAACTTATGGTTTCCGCAAGGGAAACCTGATAGGGATAAGTCTGGTTTCCGGAAAGGTGGGAATTGTTTTCTAATCCCTTTTTATTATCGTTGTTTCTGATTTAAGACTGTAGCAAATTCTCGCTCAAAATTAGGGGTGAAAATGTTTTTCCCTAAATTCTGCCGGATTTCATCCAGTGACCAGAAACGTCCTCCAGCCAGTTCTTCACTGGGCGAGATAGGGCCGTCGAATACGGTCTTGTGAGAAAATACCAGTTCTTTTTCCCGATTTGACTCAAACACGTAGTGTGTCAGCAGTTGAGGCGTAAAATCGGAAATGCCGAGTTCTTCTTTGGCTTCCCGTTTCAGTGCCATTTCCACACTTTCCCCTAAATCTACATGTCCTCCCACGGAGGTATCCCATTTCCCCGGTTGGATGTCTTTCCATTCCGGACGCTTTTGCAGATACAATTCTCCTTTGCTGTTGAATACATGCAAGTGAACCACCGGATGCAGCAGCTTGCTGCCGTTGTGGCATTCTCCTCGGGTAGCGGCACCTGTGATGTTTCCTTCTTCGTCTACGATGGGAAACATTTCTTCGTTATTGTCTGTCATTGTTTCTTCTGTTTGGGGTTAGGGAATGAGTAGAGATGAATCTCCGTAGCTCAGGAAGCGGAAATCATGCGCCAGCGCGTAATCGTAGATGGGACGCCAGTTTCCTTTCACAAAAGCAGAGACCAGTAACAACAGGGTGCTTTGCGGCTGGTGGAAGTTGGTGACCATTTTCTTGACGATATGGTAATTGTATCCCGGTGCAATGATAATCTGTGTACTGGTATGCAGGGCATCGAGCTGATTCCGGTCCATGTAGTCGAGTATCTGTTGCAGGGCTTCTGTGGTACTTAACTCCGGATGAGTTTCGTAGGGTTGCCATTGCTGTACGTGCAGTTCCTGCTGGCTGGCATCGGGGTGCTGTGACAAAGTGACACCGATGTAGTAAAGGCTCTCCAATGTACGGACAGAAGTGGTTCCTACTGCCACGGCTTCACCTCCATGTGCTAAGAGTTTCTCTATGGTTCCACGGTTTACGGAAATGTATTCCGTATGCATTTCGTGGCCTTCTATTTCTTCACTTTTCACCGGTTTGAAAGTGCCGGCTCCAACGTGTAGGGTGACTTCTTCCAAATCCACTCCTTTTTCTTTGAGAGCGTTCAATACGCGTTCCGTGAAATGCAGACCAGCTGTAGGGGCGGCTACGGAACCTTTTATCTTCGAGTAGACGGTTTGGTAAGTTTCCTTGTCGCTTTCTTGTGTCTCTCTGTTCAGGTAGGGAGGAATGGGCAGCTCACCGAAGAATTCCAGAATGTCGGCAAAGGTTACTTCCGGATTGTCCCAGGTGAAATCAATCCAATGGCTGGTGCCGTGACATTCTCCACGGGTAGCAGTTAGCGTCAGTGCCTTTCCCTTTACTGTCATTTCCTTGTGCAGAGGTCCTTCTTTCCATTTCTTCAGGTTGCCAATCATGCAGAGCCAGGCCGCATGCTGGGTTTGCTGGAAGTTGAGTACATAGTCGTTGGGCTTGATGGGCTCCAGACAGAAAATCTCAATCAGTGCACCGGTTTCCTTGCGGAAGTGCAGACGTGCCTGAATGACTTTCGTGTTGTTGAAAATCATGAGGGTACCGGGCTCCAGGTAGTCCGGAAGGGAGGTGAAATGTGTTTCACTGATTTGCCCGTGCTGATAAACCAGCAGCTTGGACTGGTCGCGGACTGGCAGCGGAAATTTAGCGATGCGTTCATCCGGCAGCGGATAGTTGTAGTCGCTAATCTTTATATGTTTTGTTTCTTCCATGTCGTTTATTTTTTTTGCAAAAGTACAACAAATAGCAGAATCCTCCTAACATAATAATTTTTTCGTGGACTTCCTTTTGCAGACTGCTGAATAATTTCCATATTCCGTGGAAAGTCGTTACATTTGTGAGTGTAATAAATTGAAGACAGATTATGAAAATAGGAGATAAAGTACGCTTCCTGAGTGAAGTAGGCGGTGGCATTGTCCGGGGATTTCAAGGAAAGGACATTGCTTTGGTGGAAGGAGAAGATGGTTTTGAAATTCCTATGCTGATTAGGGAGTGTGTGGTGATACAGACCGACGATTATAACATCCCGTTAAAATCTACAGCCAAGCCTTCTGCACCGGAAGTTGAAGAAGAAGAGGAGGAAGAGGAAAAGCCGATAACTTATCGGGCACCTGAAATCCGTGGAAATGACGTACTGAATGTGTTTCTGGCTTATGTGCCGCAGGATGTGAAGGCCATATCCTCTACTGCGTTTGATGCCTATCTGGTGAATGACAGTAACTATTTTATTGATTATTTGTATCTTTCGGCAGAAGGTAAGAGCTGGACCTTACGTAGCCGGGGAACGGTGAAACCGAACATGAAGATGCACCTGGAAGAGTTTGAAAAGAGTGCATTGAACGGCATGGAGCGCGTGGCCGTACAGCTTCTGGCTTACAAAGATGACCGTACCTTTTTACTGAAACAGGCGGTGAATCAGGAGTTGCGCATTGATACGGTGAAGTTCTACAAGTTGCATACTTTCCAGTCTTCCGACTTTTTTGAGGAACCGGCCTTGATTTATGAGATTGTCAAGGATGATGAAGCGGTAAAGCAGGTATATGTTTCGGCCGATGACATCAAGAATGCACTGTTGCAGAAGAACGTGCAGGACGTACCGGCAAAGTTGCAGAAAAAGCAGCATGTGGTAAAGAATGAAATTGTGGAGGTTGACCTGCATATCCATGAACTGCTGGATGACACTACCGGTATGGGAAATGCTGAAATGCTGAATTATCAGCTGGATGTGTTCCGCAAGACATTGGAGGAATACAAGCAGAAGAAAGGGCAGCGGATTGTGTTTATCCATGGCAAGGGAGACGGTGTATTGCGTCGGGCTATCTTGGATGAGCTAAAACGCAAATACAAGACTTATCAATGGCAGGATGCTTCTTTCCGTGAATATGGTTTTGGAGCTACAATGGTTACAATTCATTAAAAGATATGGGAACGTTAAAAGAAATGCTATTGGCCGACCGTTTTGCGGCTGAGGCAGGAGTGGAATTACTGGAAATCAGTCCGGGATATGCCAAGGCTCGGATGAAAGTGACTGAAAAGCATCTGAATGCTGGAGGAGTTTGTCAGGGCGGTGCGTTGTTTACTTTGGCAGATTTGGCGTTTGCGGCAGTGGCCAATAGCCGTGGACGTCTGACCTTGTCATTGAATGCCAATATCACTTTTCTGCGTGCTATCAGTGAAGGATATGTGTATGCGGAGGCCACTGAGACGTTTAATCATGGGAGGGTTCCTTTCATCGAAGTGCGTCTGGTGGATGAACAGCAGCAGCTGATTGCCGTACTGACCAGTTCCGGATACCGGAAAAGCGAAGAACTGGATATTGAGGAGTTGGAATAAATTTCAGTAAAAGAGAAAGTGTCAGACGGAGAATACGTATATTTGCTATGGTATTCTCCGTTTGTTTTATTTGTCAGATTTGTTCAAAAGCTTGATTTAGGTCGGCAAGCAAGTCTTCAATGTGTTCGGTTCCAATGGAAAGGCGGATGGTTGCTTGTGTAATACCTTGTTCTGCCAGTTCCTGATCATTGAGCTGGGAGTGCGTCGTACTGGCTGGATGGATAACCAGCGATTTGACATCGGCCACATTGGCCAGCAGGGAGAATATCTCCAGATGGTCGATAAAGTGATGCGCTTCTGTGCGTCCGCCCCGAATTTCAAACGTGAAAATGGAACCGGCTCCTTTGGGGAAATATTTTTGATAGAGTGCCGGTGAAGTGTGGGTCGGCAGAGACGGGTGGTTGACCTTTGCCACTTTGGGATGGTGTTGCAGGAAGTCTACAACTTTCAAGGCATTTTCTACGTGTCGTTCCACTCTGAGTGAGAGTGTTTCCAGCCCCTGTAGAAGGAGGAATGCATTAAACGGGCTGATAGCAGCTCCTGTATCGCGCAACAAAATAGCTCGTATTCGTGTGACATAAGCGGCAGGGCCTACCGCATCGGCAAAGCAAATTCCATGATAACATGGGTCGGGACTTGTCAGTTGGGGGAATTTACCGGAAGCTTTCCAGTCGAATTTACCAGAATCTACAATGATGCCTCCTAACGACGTGCCGTGTCCTCCGATAAACTTTGTGGCAGAATGTATGACGATGTCGGCGCCATGTTCGATGGGGCGCAGCAAGTAAGGAGTGGCAAATGTGTTGTCAATCAATAATGGAATCTGGTGGCGGTGGGCAATTTCGGCAATGCAGGCAATGTCAGCGAGTGTGCTGTTGGGATTTCCCAGACTTTCAATGAATACCGCTTTGGTATTGGGCTGGATGGCCTGCTCAAAGTTTTCCGGTTCTTCCGCGTCTACAAAAGTGGTGTGTATTCCACGGCTGGGGAAAGTATGTGCTAGCAGGTTGTAAGTTCCTCCGTAAATGGTACGGGCGGCTACTATGTGGTCGCCGGTATGAGTGATGTTTTCAAATGCATAACTGATGGCGGCTGCTCCGGAAGCTACGGCCAAGGCAGCTACTCCTCCTTCCAGGGCAGCTACCCGCTGTTCCAGTACACTTTGAGTGGGATTAGTCAGTCGGCCATAGATGTTTCCGCTGTCTTCTAGACTGAAACGGGCTGCTGCATGGGCTGAGTCATGAAAGACGTATGAAGTAGTCTGATAGATGGGGACTGCTCTGGCATCGGTTTTCGGATCGGGAGTTTCTTGTCCCACATGCAATTGAAGGGTTTCGAAATGTAGTTTAGTTTTTTCCATCGTTGTAAGTGTGTAAAAATGATTAAATGATATTGCAAAAGTAGTTTGTGTAGCTATATCATCCAATATTTGAGAAAAATATGGATAATTGTTCTGTGAAGTAGTTGTTTGAAAGAAAAAAATAGTAGATTTGCTGCCATAAAACAATTCATGATAGAATAATATTCTTATGACAGAAAAATTGGATAAAGTGGATTTGCAGATTCTCCGTACATTGCAGGAAAATGCCCGATTAACCACTAAGGAACTGGCAGCACAGGTTAGCTTGTCGTCTACTCCTGTGTTTGAACGGTTGAAAAGATTGGAGAGGGAGGGATATATCAAGAAGTATATTGCTGTGCTGGATGCTGACAAGTTGAATCAAGGATTCGTGGTATTCTGTAATGTCAAATTGCGTCGGATGAATAAAGATATAGCTATGGAATTTACCCGTATCATTCAGAATATTCCAGAAGTCACGGAGTGTTACAATATTTCCGGCAGTTACGATTACCTGCTGAAAATTCATGCACCGAACATGAAATATTATCAGGAGTTTATTATTAATGTGTTAGGAACAGTTGACAGCTTGGGTTCGTTGGAGAGTATGTTTGTCATGGATGAAGTGAAACATGATTATGGACTGCACATATAAAGATGAAAAAATCCCTTTCTATGTATTTATTCTATAAACAGAGTAAAACATAGAATATTATTCCAATTCTATTTGCCTTTAACAGGGAAAACAGTCCGTTTTTTCTAAATATCTTCCTGTTGTTGGCGGATAGCACTTTTGCTTGTATCTTTGTCACCAAATTATACAAATGCACTATGAAAGTAATAGATTTGATAAAGAATAGTAAGGAACCCGTGTTTTCCTTTGAGATTTTGCCACCGTTAAAGGGAAACAGTATACAAAAAGTATATCACATCATTGACAAGTTGAGGGAGTTTGACCCCAAATACATCAACATCACTTCACATCACAGTGAGATAGTGTATTTGCCGCAGCCTGATGGAAACCTGAAGAAGACTACGGTACGCAAGCGTCCCGGAACGGTGGCCATCGCCGCAGCCATTCAGAATAAATATGGTATTCAGGCAGTGCCTCATATCATCTGCAAGGGATTTACAAAAGAGGAAACGGAATATGCCTTGCTCGATTTGAATTTTTTGGGTATTAACAATTTGTTGCTGCTGAGAGGAGACTCCAAGCCGCTGGATATTGCAGAAAAAGATTTGTGCCTTTACCATGAGCATGCCACCGATTTGCAGGAACAGGTGAATCGTTTTAATCAGGGCATTGGACTGGATGGCTCCAAGATAGAAGGAATTGAAACTCCTTTCTCTTATGGGATGGCTTGTTATCCGGAAAAGCATGAAGAAGCTCCCAATATGGAGTCCGATTTGTTCTACTTGAAAGAAAAGGTGCGTAACGGGGCCGATTATGTGGTAACACAGATGTTTTTCGACAACGAGAAATATTATGCTTTCGTAGAACGCTGCCGTCAGGAAGGTATTGAGGTACCCATCATCCCGGGTATCAAACCTGTGGTATTTAAGAATCAGTTGAACGTATTGCCTAAAGTGTTCCGCACGGACATTCCTGAAGCCTTTGCTTCTGAACTTCGTAAATGTACGACTGATGAAGAAGTGAAAGCTGTAGGAGTGGAATGGTGCAAGGCACAGTGTAAGGATTTGCTGGCACACGGAGTTCCGGGCCTGCATTTTTACACATTCATGGCATCCGACAGTGTATATAAGGTAGCCAAAGAGGTGTATTAACCTCTTTGACTTTTTACATCGCAATCCTTCTTAACCGGATACGCAGGTTGAACAATTCGGCATCTGTGTGCGGGGAAGAGGGATTGTGTGGTTTTATAGTGAGACTATGTTCTTTTCCGTTCACCGCATCCGGTATGATGAAATCCTGACGGTAGGCTTTCTGTTCTTCGGCAGGACGCAACAGATAAGTAGCTTCGTCTTCAAAACGGTTGTAGCTGCGGAGGATTACCTGATTCTTTCCTTTCTTGAGTGGAAGAACCACTTTTTCCGTACGGAACTTCGTGCGATACGGATTCAGATGCTTGGCTATCAGTCTGCCGTTCAGGTAGACCTCCATTCCATTTCCGGCACCAATTTCAGCCAGAATATGCTGTGAACGCGGGGAATCTATTTCTCGCATCACATAATAGCTGGATAGAATCGGGCAGGAAACCTTGTTACTGTCTTTATCTGTTTTGGTCCATGATTTACCAGATACAGGTGCATGTTGTAAGTCTGCGTCCAGTTTCTCTGCTGAATGGAACACTCCGTTGCCGGGACCACATACGTAGGTTTCTCCCCAGGTGGTACCTGAAGAAGCCGTTTCTTTTATCTCTTTTCCTTTATCCAGTGTTACGGAGTAGGTCTTTCCATCCAATATCAGGTCTATTTCTCTTCCTGCCTCTTGTGAAGTATAGATAATTTCCAGTTGTTTCAACAGAAGTTGTTCGAAATTCCAGCTGTAGCCCGTAATGCTACGGTAGTTCGTATAGTAGTCAAAGCAGGAATAGCTGTATTGTGGTGTAGCGTTACGAGGAGTAAGTACCGCATTTCTGATTGTCTTTCCAGGAAATGGTTCTATCTTTTTATCGAATGAAAGAGTCAACACGTGTATTTGTTTGTCCTTATAGGCTGAGGCTGGAATTGTCAGCACCACGTTTTCACCATATTGCAGATAAGTAGCCATTTTGCCATCTCCTTTTTGTAATGCATATCCCGGCATTGGTAAAGTGATTTTTCCATCTGTAGGATATTTCCCGGAGAGAAATAAATACAGATGATTGTCTTTGCGCGTCACTTCTCCCCAGGTAAATTCTTTTTGGAAAGGAGATGCTTCTGTTTGATATACGGCATAACCATAACGGGAAAGCCAGTCGCCTACCTGCTCCAGCACTTCTTTCTCAAAATCTACTACCGCTCCGTTTCCCTTCGGACCGATGTTCAGCAGGTAATTACCTCCTCTTGAAACCACATTGATCAGGCTCCGTGTCTTTTCGCGTACTTTGCTTTCTACGCTTCTTCGGTCTTGCCATTCTCTGTATCCCCAGGTCTCATCGAACATAGATGCAGCACTCTGCCAGGGAGCATGAAGGGTTTTATCCGGGTAATCATTGTCGGCCATTACGCAGAAATCATACTGGTCGTTGCCCAGACGTCCGCTGACCATGCAGTCGGGCTGGTATTGGTGTACCAGCTCATAAAGTTCTTTGCTTTGTGCCGGAGTATTTGCTCCCATGTCAAACCAGAGTTCAGAAATCTTTCCATAATTGGTAAGGAGCTCCTTCAGTTGGGCTTTTGAAAAGGCATGGTGTGCTTCTGTGATGAAGTCGGCATTATGGGGTGACATGGGCGATGCATACGGATAGTGCCAGTCGATAAGCGAATAGTACAATCCGAACCGTAGTCCATGACGCTGGGATGCTTCAGACATTTCTTTTACGAAATCTCGTTTGCATGGAGTCGCATCGTATGAGTTGAAGGAGGTAGTAGCTGTTTTGAACAGGCAGAAACCATCATGATGTTTGCTGGTCAGGATAATGGAATGCATTCCCGCTTTTTTGGCCAGTACGGCAATGGAGTCAGCATTAAACTGTGTCGGATTAAACTGGCCGGCAATTTTTTCGTAGTCTTTCTTGGAAATTGGGGCAAAAGCCTGAATCTGTTCACTGTATCCATTCTGTACATGTTTACCCTGCCATACCCCGCCTAATTGTGAGTAAAGTCCGAAGTGGATAAACATGGAATATTTGTCTCCGTGCCATTGGCGGAAGGCTTCTTGAGATACTTGGCCTTTTGCTCCCAGGCCTATCACACACATCAATAGAATGATAAACAGTTTTTTCATGGCTTCTTATTTATGCTCTTTAAGAGCAAAGATAACGAGTTCTTTGTTTTTATACCGCTTTTTTATGTAATTTTGCAGCCGATTTTAAAAACCATTAAAAGTACGTTAAATTCAAATGAAAAAATTATTTCTTTTTGCGTTTATTCTTCTTTCTGTATGCGCAGGAAAAGTGATGGCTCAGAACATCCAGTTGCATTATGACTTAGGTCGTGCCTTGTATAAGTCATTGGATGAACGTCCATGGGTGACTACTACAGTTGAGATGTTCAAGGTGGATAAGTGGGGTAGCACCTATTTCTTTGTCGATATGGATTATACTGACAAGGGAGTGGCCTCAGCTTATTGGGAAATCAGCCGTGAACTGAAATTCTGGAAGGCGCCTGTTTCTGCACATGTAGAATACAACGGAGGTTTGAATTATATCAACAATGCCTTCCTGGGAGGTGCTACCTACTCATGGAACAGCAGTGATTTTTCTAAGGTATTCGGCGTACAGGTACTGTATAAATATATTCAGAAGAATGAGAAACCACATAATTTCCAGTTGACAGGTACGTGGACACTGAATTTCTGCAAAGAAAAATTTACTTTCAGCGGATTTGCAGATTTTTGGCGTGAGAAACACAAGGATGCTGAGGGAAACAACCATGACTTTGTGTTCATCAGCGAACCGCAATTCTGGGTAAACTTGAATAAATTCAAGCATGTAAACAAAGACTTGAACCTGAGTGTAGGTACAGAATGGGAATTGAGTACGGACTTTGCCGATCGTAATGGATTCTATTTCATTCCGACGCTGGCCATGAAGTGGTCTTTCTAAACCGATTGAATCATTTAAAGCGATTATAAGATGAAAATGCTGGAAAAATTATTCGGTTTTAATCCTCGTGAAACACGTGTCCGTACGGAAATCTTAGCCGGAATCACGACCTTCTTGACCATGGCTTATATTTTGGCAGTTAATCCTAATATTCTGGCTGCCACGGGTATGGATAAGGGTGCTCTTTTCACGACAACAGTCATTGCTTCGGCTTTTGCTACGTTGCTGATGGCCTTTTATGCGAAATTGCCTTTCGGACTGGCGCCAGGAATGGGCCTGAATGCGTTTTTTGCCTATACGGTTTGTCTCACTTTGGGATATACCTGGCAGTTTGCTTTGACGGCTGTACTTCTGGAAGGGCTCATATTCATTTTGCTGACGGTAACCAATTTGCGTGAAAAGATTGTAGATGCGCTGCCCTTGAGCCTTCGTAATGCTATTGGTGCAGGTATCGGTTTGTTCATTGCATTCATCGGTTTGCAGAATGCCGGTATCATTGTGAATAACGATGCGACCTTGATTTCATTGGGAGATATTACTTCCGGTTCGGCCTTGCTGGGAATCATCGGCCTTTTGGTTACTTCCATCTTGCTGGTGAAGAAAGTGCGTGGAGCCTTGCTGATAGGAATCTTGCTGACTACTGTTATAGGTATTCCTATGGGATTGACGCATCTGGATGGTGTGTTGAGTACTCCTCCTTCCATTGAACCCATTTTCTTTCAGTTCCAGTGGGAGCATATCTTTACAAAGGAAATGCTGATTGTGGTATTTACTTTCCTGTTTGTAGATATGTTTGATACTATTGGAACGCTGGTAGGGGTGACTACAAAAGCAGGAATGGTGACAAAAGATGGAAAGATTCCTCACTTGAAGCAGGCTTTTTTAGTGGATGCTATCGGAACAACGGCTGGTGCCATCCTGGGTACCAGTACCATTACGACCTTTGTGGAAAGTGCTTCCGGCGTGGGCGAAGGCGGACGTAGCGGACTGACTTCCTTTGTTACGGCAATCTGCTTCCTTCTGTCGTTGTTCTTGGCTCCGTTCTTTTTGGCAGTACCGGGTGCAGCTACGGCTCCCGTATTGATTCTGGTAGGTCTGATGATGATGTCTTCTGTGAAGAAAGTGGATTTTTTGGATTACTCAGAAGCTATTCCGGCATTTATCTGTATCATTTTCATGCCTTTGGCTTACAGTATTTCCGATGGTATTGTGTTGGGAATGATTAGTTACGTATTGATAAATTTGTTGTGCGGATATACCAGGAAGCTTACACCGGCCATGTATATTCTGGCCTTTATCTTTGTCTTTAAGTTCTTCCTGTAAGCTTTTGCGTTATATTGGAAATTGTTGCGGAAATGCCTGAGCAATCACTGTGGACATTTCCGCTTTTTTATACCGTTTCCGGACACTTTCTTGAAAGGTTTTTCCCTCCCTGAAGGACTGTTTCTCCTTATCTTTCAAAACGCCCTTGCGTTCAATCCCAAATGTAGTTGCGTTTAGAATCAAACGTCCTTGCGTTTTACTTCAAATGCACTTGTGTTTGAGGTGTAACGCCCTTGCGTTTTTCTTGCCTGTTTTTTATGCAGAAAATAAGAACAATTTTCTTTACTTTGAATGAAAGATATACCTTTGTGAAAGTTATATCTTTTAAATGTTCAATTTTTAATAAGTAACGACATGAATGATTCTTTTTTGGAAACACGACAGGTCATAAAACGTTATGCAGGCCATACAGCTCTGGATGGAGTAAGCATCACAGTGCCTGAAGGACAGGTGTTTGGTTTGCTGGGACCCAATGGGGCAGGAAAGACCACATTGATTCGTATTATCAACCGTATTACAGCCCCCGATGCCGGAGAAGTGTGGTTTGACGGACGGCTTTCACGTCCGGAAGATATTTATTCCATTGGCTATCTTCCCGAGGAGCGTGGACTTTATAAGAAAATGAAAGTAGGTGAGCAAGCTATCTATCTGGCACAGTTGAAAGGGTTAAGCCGTCAAGAGGCTAAGAGAAGGCTTACCGACTGGTTTGAACGCTTTGAAATCATGCCTTGGTGGAACAAGAAGCTGGAGGAGCTTTCCAAAGGTATGCAGCAGAAAGTGCAGTTTGTCATTACGGTGTTGCATCGTCCTCGTCTGCTGATTTTCGACGAACCATTCTCAGGCTTCGACCCGGTAAACGCGGAACTGCTGAAAAGGGAAATCCTGAAATTGAAGGATGAAGGACATACCATTATATTCTCTACTCATAACATGGCTTCTGTGGAGGAAATCTGCGACCATATTGCACTGATCAACCATTCGAAGGTGGTATTACAAGGAGCAGTGAAGGATATTCGTTCACGTTATAAAAGCAATCAGTATGAACTGACGATGCAGGCTTCGAAGCTTTTGCAGAATTCGGACGCATTTGAAATCGTCAGCAGTGAGGTGCAAGATGAGCAGACGGTAAACTATAAATTGCGTAAGCTCACTTCTATTACCAATTCTGAGTTATTGTCACTTGTGGGTGCACAGGGCGAAATTTGTAAGTTTACTGAATGTATCCCTTCCATGAACGATATTTTTATCCGTACGGTAGAGGGGAAAATCTAATCAAAAAATCTTTCAGCTATGAACAAGACAGGAATTATTATTCAGCGTGAATTCATAAATCGGGTAAGCAAAAAGTCGTTTATCCTGCTTACCATATTGATGCCGTTCATTTTTGCGGCACTTATTTTTGTCCCATTGTGGTTGTCTACGGTCAAGGGCGGAGACCAGAAACAGGTAGCCGTCATTGATGCTACCATGAAATACCTTCCTCAGTTTAAAGACGATGAATCCTGGCATTTTGTGGGAGTCCCTCAGATGGAAGCTTCTTTTCGGAGTGACTCTACACAGTTTGATGCCGTGGTCGAAATCAAGGCCGACCTGGCTGAACATCCGGAGGCCGTAACGATTTATTCGCGGAAAGAAGTTCCGAACAGTCTTTCGCGTCTGGTGAGTGAGACGCTTGACGAGCAGGTGCGTCAGGACAAGTTGTTGCGTTACGACATTCCGCAGTTGCCTTCCATCATGCAGGATGTGAACCGTAAACTGAATATCCGTACGGTAAAATGGGGAGAGGACGGGAGCGAAAGCGAATCTAATGCAGGAGCAGCTATGGCTGCCGGTATGGTGCTGACTTTTCTGATTTACATGTTTGTGATGTCATACGGAGGTATGGTGATGCAAAGTGTGATGGAAGAAAAGACCAACCGTATTGTAGAAGTCATCGTTTCCTCTGTCAAGCCCTTTCAGTTGATGATTGGAAAAATTATCGGTATCGGACTGGTCGGTGTGGCACAGCTAGCTATCTGGGCGGTGTTGATTATAGTATTGTTGGCTGTAGCCGGAGGAATTTCCGGTACTTCTCCTGAACTGATGGGAGGAGCATCTGGTTTGCTGGCCACCCTTCAGGGATTGAATCTGGCCAAAATGGGAGGACTCTTTATATTGAACTTTATCGGAGGATATCTGGTATATGCTTCCATATTTGCGGCTATCGGTGCGGCCATCAACGGGCAGGAAGATTCTCAGCAGTTTATGATGCCGATTATCCTTCTGTTGATTTTTGCGCTCTATGCCGGAATTTATAGTGGTGACAATCCGGACGGGCCGCTGGCTATCTGGTGCTCCATGATTCCGTTTACTTCACCTATTGTCATGATGGTGCGTCTGCCTTTCGATGTTCCGGTGTGGGAAACGATGTTGTCTGTAGTTATTCTGTACGTTGCCGCTTTCGGCATGATTTGGATAGCCGGAAAGATTTATCGGGTAGGTATCCTGATGTATGGAAAGAAACCTTCTTTCAAGGAAATGATTCGCTGGATTACATATAAGTAAAGGTATTCTGTTGAATCTTTTAAAATAGAAATGGCAGGTGTGAAAGGAAACTTTAATCATTTACGCCTGCCATTTTTATGTTTTTTGTTTCAATCATAAATGATATATGAGAGATAATTGGGGGCTGGTCATAAAAATCCCCAGTTTGGAGCGTTTTTCGAACATTTTGCTTGAGATTTCAATCTTTTCATCGAGGTGCTTGAAAATATAATATTCTACAGAGATTGATATTTTCACACCCAAATGTGTGTGGAATTTATACTCCACACCTATGTTTGAGTTTATACCAAGTCCTGATTTAGGAACTGAATATTTTTGGTTGCTATTTATAGTACCTTTGTTTAAATAATGCGCGTATCCAATGCCTAAATCGAGGTAGCTAATCATTCCTTTTAATAGTTGCGCCTCATGAACAGACGAAAATTGTGGAGCAAGATAGAAGATTTGGATATTTTCATGTAAGGATGAATTTTGTGCACTTTCCGGAAATGAGAGTCCATGCATATAGTGTTTAAAGGCAAGCCCATAGCCTATATATTTATGGTATTTCAAAAAATCTATACCATATTGAAATCCGCGACTACTTTTTTTAGGATTGCTGTACCATAAAGATTCTCCTGTTCCTTCTTGATTGGTAGAGGCTATACCAAAATTAAAACGGATAGAAATGTCTTTTTGAGGAATTTGATTGTTCTCATCCATTTTCTTTGCACGCGTGGGCAGGCAAAATAAAAGGCACAATAAAATGGCGATTGTTCTCATGATTACAAGGCTTGTAGGCTTTATTTGCAAATATATAAAAAATAACACTTTATTTTCTGATATGGATATTTAACTTATCAAATCTTTTAGAGAGAACGTTTTTGATAGTAGTATAGGCAGCTGTGTATAAAAAAAGTAAGTCCCGAACATAAAGTCCGGGACTTACTTTTTTATGGGAAATTTTTTATTCCTCTTCTGCTTCTAACAACA
>NZ_DBEXBB010000230.1:0-9179 GCF_048170425.1 Phocaeicola sp. | reverse complement strand
TTCTAATATATTTTATCATATGTCTCTTTGGGATTCTTAGATATACGTCCTTTTAATTCAGCACACAAAATATTTCTATCACTTTTGGAAATAAGAGTTCTCAAAGCTTTTTTCCCGTTGGGTAAATCTTTAAATATTGGCAGAGCATAAAACAAATCATACATAACGTCATCGTCAATGTAATCTCCATCATGAAAAAGTGGCACTTTATCTTCTAATGCCTTATTTAAAATGTCACGAGTTATAAGCATATTTATATTTAATAATCAGGTTAATATTGATATAGCTAAGTGCATCAAAGATACAAAAAAAGGCTGGCACTGCTAATATCTTCCGCTCATCGCACACCATTTTTAATGCTTTCTTATCCTTAAAGTTGATTTTCCTTACGATAAGGAATCTCTCAAAATTGCCCATAAAAAATCCCCCATGCAACCGCATGAGGGATTCCACAAGTAAATTCTATTTCGAGAAATTTATTTTGCTACACGTTCCAGCCATTTCAGCATGAACAACATGGTACACATAGAGATGCAGCAAGCCACTACGAATACAGTCCATGTCATCCAGATTGGAATAGATTCATACAACACTGCTCCGATGAACAACAACTGGTTACCGATGGCCGTAGCACCCAGCCAGCCACCTTGCATGATTCCCTGATACTTCGGAGGAGCTACCTTCGATACGAAAGAAATTCCCAGCGGAGAAATATACAACTCGGCAATGGTCAATACCAGGTAAGTAGCCATCAACAACAGCGGAGTTACTTTTATCGGTGAAGTTCCTGCTGCTACAATATCCTGATGCAAAGGGAGATCACTTACAAATGAACCAACTGCCATGATGATAAAGCCTGTAGCGGCAATTCCCATACCGATGGCAATCTTCTTAGGTGTAGAAGGTTCCTTGCCACGCGCACGCTGACGAGCAAATACCGCCATGACTACCGGAGTAAGGAATACTACAAAGAACGGATTCAGTGACTGGAACAGCTCGGCAGTAATAGGCATGCCAAACAAGTTCAAGTCAGTATATTCTTTCGCAAAGAATGTCAAAGTCAAACCATTCTGGTGGAATGAGAACCAGAAGAAGATTACCACACCGAATACCGCAAACAGAGCCATGATGCGCTGTTTTACTTCTTGTGCGCTCATTTCTACCGTAGCAGCAGAAGCAGCAGATTTGTCGGCTACCTTCTTGCTCGGGTCAGGGAAGCGTTTCTTATTCACTACATAAATAACCAAAGATACCAGCATAGCCACAATCGCTACCGCAAATGCGTAATGGAATCCTGTAGAGAACACATTCAAGTAGTCGTTAGCAAACTGAGTCAGGTCGGTTACAGGAGCACCGCTTACCTCATTAGCCAGTGTCTGATAAGTTTCAGCGGCCTGCGGCTGCAATGTGCCGGCCAAGTATCCGTGGCACAATCCGGGAAGATCAGGATTATATGCAAAACCGTTATGGCTCAACCACCAGTTACGCACGCCTACCGCAGCAGGAGGAGCAAAAATCGCACCGATATTGATGAACATATAGAACCAGGAGAAACCTGAGTCACGCAGGCTGGAATACTTCGGATCATCGTACATCTGACCTACCAGCGCCTGAAGGTTTCCTTTAAACAGTCCGTTACCAAACGCAATGATAAACAAAGCTCCGCACGTAACAGTCAGCATCAATGCCTTATTCACTACCGGAGTCTGAGAAGGAATGGCCAGCAATACGTAGCCCAATGCCATCAGGACAATACCTGTCAGGATGGTTCCCTTGTAATTTCGCGTCTTATCGGCAATTATACCACCGACCAACGCCAGAATGTAAATTGAAAAATAGAAAGTGGAATAAATCCATCCGGCTTCTGTCCCGCTCAACGCAAACTTCGCCTGTAAGAAAAGCACCAGAATCGCCATCATGGTGTAGAAGCCGAAACGTTCTCCCAGATTGGCCAATGATGCGGCTACCAGCCCTTTAGGATGTTTACTAAACATAGGTTAATGAAGATTTTAATAATTAATAGTGTTAATACTCGTATAAATTCTGTCTCACGCTCGCAAATATACAATTATTCCGATAAATATGCAAACACGTATCACTCGGCACCTTGCGGAAGCTTTCCTTTGTACGTACGGCTCATCACGCGTTCAAAGCTGTGAATAATCTCCTGCCCCATATTCACACGCGTGCTGTCCACTTTCCGGATTTCCACAGGAGTTACTGCATCTTTATACTTCGCCTTGCCGATACGGATTTTCATCTTGTCCAGGTTTCCGGTAATGTTCACCCCTGCCTTGAAGGGCAACGGCGATTTCAGCACAGAGATGTGATAGTTAAAGTTCATGTCCAAGCCCTGGGTTCCTCCCACAGCCGCCTTGTAACGGTCTATCTGAAGCAAGAACGGATATACTGTCACATTGCCGTCCTGCACGGTCAGGTTGACCGAAATACTGTCGAACACATTCCGTTTCTTGTTCTTGAACATCAGCGTCTTGGATATTTCGGCAAAGGTTTCTCCATCCATCAGTACCAGACTATCTCCTTTGATGTGCATGGCCGCTTTCAGACTTGGAATCTTCACGTTCAGGTTGGAATCAAGTACAGCTTCGGCCGTGGCATCAAAATCGACCATCCCCTTGAAGGAACGGAGCATCGGTACAATCGTATCAAGCGAAGGAATGAAATCCACCAGCTTACCGATATTTACCTTGCGCAACCGGAAATCAAAGCCGGCATAGCCTCTTGTTTTTCTGCGGGCACGATATACCAGCGTGGTTTCCAAGTCCGCTTCCAATCCCCGCATGGTCAGCTTTTTCAGATAAACCGCCTGATTGCGAATGTCTACCGCTCCTTGCACATTTTCAAACACCATATTTCCGTAAGTCACCTTTTTCAGGTTGGTCTTCAGTTCGAAGTCAATATTCTTCGGAATGACAAATAACTGCATCGGTTCTGCTGACGATACCGTGTCGGTCTCTGCCTGAAGTGTATCCTGCGGGAAATTCAGTGCATTAATCAACTGGTTGCAATCGAGATTACGGGAAGAGATTTCCAGGTTGGCCTTCAGCATTTTTCCTTTCTTCATTGCCGCATACAAGCCATAAACTGCTCCGCTTGCCGTCAAGTTGGAACGCCCGATACGCATGCTGGCATTTTTCAAAGTGATGACTCTATCGCCTACCGTTACGGCTGTTTTTCGCATTCTCACCGGCAGAGCTAATTCGGGAGTCCTTAAAGTCAGCCGGTTGAATCCGACAATTCCTTTGGGGAGCCACACCGAATCGCGCACCTTTTCAGCCGTCAAGTTAAAGCCTCCCTTGTCCATACCCATTTTCATATCACCCATACGGCAGAAAAGCGTATCGGTCTCCAAGGCCATTTTTATGTTCGGCATGGCCGGATTCAGTTTACCCGGCTGCAGATGCAGGGAAGCCTTTGCTTTTTTACTGAACACCTTCAACGAATCGCCCATCTCCCCTTTCAGGCGACTCATCTGCAATTTACATTCCACGTCAATCAAACGGGTCGTATCCTGCGGATTCGTAGACCGAACGGTGGCGTTCAATTCATCCAAATCGGCAGAAATAGCCGCAGTACGCAAGGAAGCCTTGCGGATGTCCATTTGTGCGGCAAGATTATCATCCCCAATGAAACGGAGAGCTGCCTGACTGGTAAATTCAAAATTTTTCTTGGTATCGCGTAAGAACAGATCCTGCATATCCAGCTTTCCTTTCAAGCGGACCCGCCCCCAGTCCTGCTTCTGAATGGTCGACAAGCGGCAGTGCAAGCGGAAATCGGCTCCCACACGACCGCCTATCGACACTCCCTCCTGTAAGGGGAAGGTCTTAGCCAGTGCCGTAAGGTCTATTTCCGAACGGGTATGAAAAGTAATGTCAGGGTCACCCAACAAATCTTCCACTTTTCCGTCGGCCAATATATCCGTGTGAGCTCCCTTGAAACGGAATATCTTCAAATCGGCATACGAGGGCTTGCGGCGCATGAAATCAACGTACCCGCTGAATTCAGCCGTCAGGTCGTCAATACCGTAGGGCAAATCGGCATACTTCGCCGAGGCCTGGTTAATGCTCATGTGAAGTGTGGCTTCCGGCATCTGCTGTTTCCCATAAAGCCCCTTCAGGGTTCCCTCCAGCGTAACCTCTCCTTTGGCTGTCAGTTCCTGACGTTTCAGCACACTCTCCGGAATCATATTAAATACGGTTTCCAGCGACGGAGCATGCAACTTATAGGTCAAATCTACCGAAGCCGGTCCGCCAATCGTATCTCGCCCGAGGCTACCCGACAAGTCGAGAGCTATCCCATTTAAAGTCAGTCCTGTATCCTTCAACGTGAGCCGACGGGAAACACGGTCCAGCTGCATATCCGCATTCAGCCCCACAGCCAGGTGATTCACCAATAACTGCCCGTCCTGCCAGAAGAGCAGGTTCTCGTTGTCATACTCCACTGCCAGCATGGAATAATCCTTCTTCAAGGATGCTTTCAAGTCCATGTTCAGGTTCTGCACACAAGCATATACCCTTGTATCCCTGTCGTCGAACGTCACGCTCGTACGCTTCAATGCCACACGGTTAATGTCTATTTCCTGAATTTGAGGTTTCTGCTGCGATGTGGTATCTTCTTCTGCCGCCTCTTCCGTACTCTTCACGATGTCCCAGTTGCTTTTTCCTTCTTTGTTCTTGAAGGCATATACCGATGCATCCTCCAGCCCCAGGTAACGCAGGCTGATTTTATCATGCAGCAGATAGTCCACCGGATTCACTACCACCACGCATTTCTTGAAAGAAACCAATGAATCGGTTTTCTGCCACAACGTGTCATTAATGGCTTTAGATATCAAAACCCCATCCGTCACCTTCAGGCCGAACCGAGGAAAAGTGGAAAAAAAGGTCAGCTCCACACTTTTCATCTGCAAACGGGCATTCAATGACTGATTGGCCACATTCAACACTACCGGCGTCAGTTTCTCCGGTGTAAAAATAAAATTCACTACGATTGCCACGGCCAACAAGAATACAGTCAGTAACGCTCCTAACGAAATAGCCGTCAGCCGAATTGTTTTACGTAATTTCTTGTTCATCTTTTTTCTTTCATAAACAAACTCATCCGTAATTTGTTCTGTCTGTCTCTCCATCCAGACAATAGGTGCAAACAAAATCAGGATGTATCAGATAATGAATCAGGAAACAAGCCTCGTTCGTTTCCCGATACGATTCACCCGTAAACGTTCCAGAGAAAGACAATTTAAAAGGACACACCTTCAGGTGCCGCAGAAAATCCACTTCTTCCATATCGAGCACTTTGTACATGGTTTCCTTTGCCGACCAGTGCAAGAGCAACTGATACAATTCTTCACGCGATTCCATCCGTGCTCTTTCCGGCATCTCGTCTTCCCTGACAAACCGGGAGTCTACCTTTCGTACCCGCTCGCCATAAGCCTCAATATCAATACCGGGCTGGGCAGACTCATGCAAACCGACAGCCACATATCCCTTCGTATGGGAAATGGACACATGATACTCCCCTCCTGTCAGAAACGGCTTTCCGGAAAGCTCATGTCCTATCCGTACTTCTTTTCCCAACATCGTTTTCAGCAGCACACGTACTGCCAAGTATTCCATTTTCCGGGAAGGAGCCTTCAGGTGTTCAAGTTCCTGCCGCACCACATCGGCCGACAAGCAAGCGCAAAGTTCCTCCATCGTTTCCGTCACCTGCCAGATTCCCCATCTGCCATTTTCCTCCGTCCAAGTCTTCAGCAGCGGCATACTTACTTCTCCTTCGCCTCATCTTCTTCCTGAGCCACAGGCAAGATGGTCACTTTCACCTTCTGGATTCGACGCGAAGTCATCTCCAGGATTTCAAAACGGTAATTCTGGTAATTGATAATCTCATGCAATGCGGGGAACTCTCCCTTCAGTTCCAGCAGAAGGCCGGCCAGTGAATCCGCATCCCCAGAGGCATCTTCAAATACTTCCTCACTATCCTTGATAATCTTATAAAAGTCCGACAGCAGAGTCTTTCCTTCGAACACATACACGTTTTCCGTAAGTTTCACGTACGTACGTTCTTCCTCATCGTATTCGTCATTGATTTCTCCGACAATCTCCTCGATGATGTCCTCCATCGTCACGATACCCGACGTACCTCCAAATTCGTCCACCACTACAGCGATGTGAATCTTATTCGTCTGAAAATCACGCAGCAAATCACCAATCATCTTATTTTCAGGCACAAACAAGGCAGGGCGAATCAGGTTCTGCCACTTAAAGTCCTCACCCTTGTCCAAATAAGGAAGCAAGTCCTTGATATACAATATACCTTTAATCTGGTCACGCGTTTCTTCATACACCGGAATACGCGAATATCCATTCTCATTGATACACTTCAACACCTCAGAAAAAGTAGAATGTATTTCCAAATCCACGATGTCCATACGGGAAGTCATTACTTCCTTCGCGGTTTCTTCTCCAAAACGGATGATTCCCTCCAACATATTGTTTTCTTCCGGTGTTTCCTGAATATCCGTCAATTCCAGTGCCTGAGAAAGTTCATTAACCGACAAGTTCCGGACTTTCCGCTTCTGTGAAAAACGGTTGATGAAGAAAGAAGACCGGACCAGCAACGAAGAAATAGGCCAGAACACGGTTCGCAAAACCATCACCACTGGAGCCGCCTTACGGGCAAAAGGTAAAGTATGCTGTGCCGAATAAATTTTCGGCATGATTTCCCCGAACAGCAACAACAGGAAGGTCAATACGACCGTTACAATCAAAAATTCCAGAATTTTTGCCTCTCCAAAATCAATCACGCTGGCAAACACATAATTGAGCAGCATGATGATGGTCACATTGACAAAGTTATTCGAAATCAGGATAGTGGCCAGCAGACGCTCTGAATCATCAAGCAAAGCCTTGATTTTAGAGTCAGAAGGATGATTCTCCTCCTCTATTTCATTCAAGTCGGAAGGAGACAACGAAAAAAAAGCAATTTCAGAAGCAGAAACGAAGCCCGAAGTATACAATAACGTAAGGGCCAGCAGCAAAGCAAAAGCAGCCCCTAACGAAAGGGGCATTACGGTAATTCCGTCACAAAGCTCCGTCCAGCGGAGCAGACACGAGTCAGGGTCCATTCTATCTACCTGTAGTTAAACATCAATTAAAGACCGCCTGAGATTAAAACGGCAAATCATCCGAAGGATTATTCTCAGGCTGAGCGGCAGCGGCAACCGGCGAAGCAGCCTGCGGTTGTGCAGGAGCAGCAGGCTGTGCAGCACGCGGAGTCAGCATTTCCATATTGTCACCGAAAATCTCCACCACGTAACGTTTCACTCCATTCTGGTCATCGTACGAACGTGAACGGATTTTTCCCTCGATATACAATTTATCGCCTTTGTGCACGTATTTCTCGGCCGTTTCAGCCAGTCCGCGCCACAACACGATGTTATGCCATTCCGTACGTTCAGGCACCTGTGTACCGTTGGCCAGCGTGTAAGCGCGGTCGGTGGTAGCCAGCGGGAAAGTAGCTACAGCCACTCCACTGTCCAAATATCTTACTTCAGGGTCTTTCCCCACATTTCCAATCAATTGTACTTTATTCAATGACATGATTCTATTTTTTATAATTTGGATTCAAAAGTAACGAAAAAAAACGAGATATCAAGCGCGACACAGGGAATTTATGCAAATCCCCAATCAGAACACGTTGAAATCCAGAAAGAACGGCCTCCTCTTCTTCCAGTTCCACTTCGTAGCATCGGGCATGGATTACCCGGTGCGACAACACGTGTTTCACCTCGGGCGAAACCACACGGAACATACGTATGGGATGGTTACCCACTAATTCCCGGAATGCCGGAAGAGAGAAAATATCTTCTTCTCCTACTTCCTGTTCCGTTTCAATCAGCGGAAACTCATACAGATTCTGCCAGATATCTCCGGCCTCACGTCTTTTTATAAATGTATACACGCCTGCACGCACGTAAATATAAGAAAAATAACGGTCTAACACCTTTGTTTTACGTGCTTTCCAAGGAAGTTTGTCCACTAAGTTCTTTTGCAGGGCCACACAACTGTCTGAAAGCGGACAAAACAGACAGGAAGGCGATGACGGCACACACTGCATAGCCCCGAAATCCATAATGGCCTGATTATACAATGCCGGACGCGACTTGTCCATCATTTCATCCGCCAGCGAAGCATACAGCTTTTTTCCGGCTCCTGTATCAATCGGTTCTTCCACGCCCAGCCACCTGGACAATACGCGATACACATTTCCGTCGACCACCGCATACGGCATGTCGTAGGCAAAGGAACAAATGGCTGCGGCTGTATAGTCTCCCACCCCTTTCAGTGCCCTTACATCTTCATAACGCACGGGAAAAGCGCCTTTTTCAGCAATCGTCCGTGCGGCCTCATGCAGGTTGCGGGCACGCGAATAATAGCCCAGCCCTTGCCAGCACTTCATCACTTCGTCTTCCGAAGCCTTTGCCAATGTTTCTACATCCGGGAAATGCTCCATAAAACGGCAATAATAATCATACCCCTGCACCACACGGGTCTGCTGAAGAATGATTTCCGAAATCCATATCTTATAAGGGTCTTTAGTGTCACGCCAAGGCAGGTCACGCTTGTTCTCCTTGTACCAGTCAATTATTGTAGTTGCAAACAAATTCATCCAATCTATAATTTGACTGCAAAAATAATACATTTGCCCGACATATCAGAAAAACCACGTCATACAGCTGTATAAAAGACTCATAACCCTCAAAAAAGCACGAGTTTTCTAAAAAAATATTCCCGAGAAATTTTCGAAAGATACAGAAAAGCTATATATTTGCAGTCCAAAAATTTAAGATAACGTATAACAATAATTATTAGCGAAATGACTAAAGCAGATATTGTAAACGAAATTGCCAAGAACACAGGTATTGACAAGGCAACAGTATTGGCAACCCTTGAGGCGTTCATGGGATCAGTAAAAGAATCTTTGTCGAAAGATGAGAATGTCTACCTCCGTGGTTTCGGTAGTTTCATTGTAAAGAAAAGAGCGCAGAAAACAGCTCGTAATATTTCCAAAAATACTACCATCATTATTCCGGAACACAACATTCCGGCATTCAAACCTGCAAAAACATTTACTCTATCAGTAAAAAAATAATTAACATT
>NZ_DBEXBB010000229.1:0-9098 GCF_048170425.1 Phocaeicola sp. | reverse complement strand
GCGACAGGATTCAAACCTGTAACCGGCTGATCCGTAGTCAGCTACTCTATTCAGTTGAGCTACGCGGCCAATCATTTCATTCAAACTAACAAGGAGAGTGACCGCGACAGGATTCAAACCTGTAACCGGCTGATCCGTAGTCAGCTACTCTATTCAGTTGAGCTACGCGGCCATGTCCTTTTTGTTTGACGGGTGCAAAGGTATGGAGTTTGTACGAAACTTCCAAATATTTTCTTTACTTTTTTCGATAAAACTTACTCCATAAACCGGCTTCCAAATATCTGCCAGCCTAGTGTGAGGCCTAAATTCCAGTTGCTATTCGGTGAACTATAGTGATTTAGGTATGCACATATGGATCCGAAAGGAAGCTTGACAACCAGGTCTAATTCTCCCATGTATTCGAATTGTGAGAACACTTTTCCATAGCTTGCCTTGTTACTTTCTTCCCGGATGGGGAAAATTGGCGCGAACCCATACATGCCTAGCCTTACCTGAAGTACGCTGTTGAACTGATAAATCGGACATATTCCTGCTCCTACAAACTGATTAGCCCGAAATGCTTCGTTGTAGGTGATTCTGCTGTGGGCTGTAGGTGCAAATTCTCCGGCCTGCATCATGGTGGCACGGTAATTGTGGCTAAAGTTACGCGAGGAATAATATGCTTTCAGATAAGTGCCTAATGAGATATGTGAATTCAGGGTATGATACTTTTCTAGCTCATAGGCTATTTGCAGCCACGACTGGATGTATTTATAGTTTTCTGTGTAAGTAGGATCCTCGCTTCCTGGATAGTAGCGTTCCACTCCCGTATAGATATGAGCGGCAAGTCGTTCGCGGCGTCCGGAAGTGGCGAACTGCCGGCTGTTAAGTGTATTTCCGTCCAGTGCTACCGAACCGCCAAATATGGTATATTTGCTGGCATCACGTACATCTGAAGTAAAGTCGATGACGTTGGTCTGGAAATACTGATCCTCCAGCTGGCCTATCCCTATGCCAAACTCCGCTTTCTGGCGGCTTAGAAAAGGCATGGACACAAACAGTTTGACAAACTCTTCTTTTTGCTTGTTGAAGATAGGAGTATTTCCTTTGCTCAAAAGTTTCTCCTGCTTCAGGTAGTCGAAGGTAGATAAGGAAGCAACCAGACGATATGAAGTCGGTAACCGGGTTGGCAAGTCAATACGTCCGGATAGTTGCAAGTTATTGTAGATTTGTCCCAGCTGTCCGTCCAGTGAGAATTCCTTGGATAAATTGTTCAAGTTATGGTAGGTAGCCCCCACATATACCTGATTGGCCCCGTTGGAGCCTACATTCCCTCCTACTCTCAGTGAAAGGTCATCCTTCATGCGTACTTTTAAGTCGAGGTTAAAATCGTTCTCATAAGGATTGTATATTGCGTGAGGAATAATTTCGGAAATCATATTATCGGATGACATCAGCCGGAAATATCCTTTCCGAAGCTCTTCCAGAGAGAACGTGCCATCTTCTTCGCTATGGAATTCCTTGCGGATGTATTTTTTCTGCTGGTCGTTTGCTCCATGAATGATGATATTGCGGAAACGGAGTTCAGGCATTTTCTTTTTGAATGCCATGCGTTCCTTCTCCAGCAAGCGATAGTCCATACGGCGCGATATCCGGTTCTTGATGGAGTCCATCAGTTCCATGGTACGCTTATATCCGATGTCGTGGAGTTCGTCAAAGCGGTTGAAGTCCATCAGGTTCACATCATCGTATTTGAAGGTCATCAGGATGCCCATGGAATCGGGTACGGAGTAATCTGTTTTTTGCATAATCATGCTTTCCAGCTGTCCTATGATGTCTCCCTCCTGAGGTTTTCCCGGGTTGGAACTTACCACGCTACCAATAATGATGTCCGGATGAAAGTCTTCCGTCATGACATTCACTGGAAAATTGTTGTATATCCCTCCATCGTATGCCAGTACAGAATCAATTTCAATGGGTTTGAACATGCCTGGAAAACTCATAGAAGCACGTACGGCATCCCC
Source organism: Phocaeicola sp. (assembly GCF_048170425.1). GTDB lineage: Bacteria > Bacteroidota > Bacteroidia > Bacteroidales > Bacteroidaceae > Phocaeicola. The sequence goes on along the minus strand of NZ_DBEXBB010000229.1, from coordinate 7,095 downwards.
TAAATCACCTTTCTTGAAAATAATCGGGCGTTTGTTATATACATCAGAAGCCACACAGCGGAACGGCACGAACAGTTTGTCAAAGTTTCCCCGGCAGAGTGCAGTGGCCTGTCCGAACAGTTCCACAAATGCCAGGTTCATCTGTAACGGGTCTACTACACTGGAAGGCAGAAACTGCGTCTTTACCTTGTGCAGTGGATTTTTCAGTGACACACGGATGTTGATAAATTCTGGTGTAGGTGGGTTACGTTTGAAATAATAGATATATTTTTCCTGTATTCCTCCGGAATACCATCGCTTGAAATCCTCTGATTTGATGAGTTTTTCCATGTCATCCGGCGAATATCCCATGGCGTAGAGCGATCCGATGATAGCTCCCATGGAAGTGCCCGTGACATAGTCGATGGGAATGTTGTTTTCTTCCAGTGCGCGGATAATGCCGATGTGTGTCAGGCCTTTTGCTCCGCCTCCACTAAGTACCAGTCCAACTTTTTGGGCCGATACAGTAGAGAAAAACAGACAGAAAAAGACCCATAATATACTGTGTATATTTCCCATATAATAAATTTGCAAGTTGTTTAAGCCCAAATATACGCATAAAAATAGACTGGGCATGCGAAATGACATTTTTTTTCGAACTTCGTGAGCTATTTCAATTTCTTTTCAGAATCATGTCGGACATTTGTCACAAGCAAAAGAAAAAAGGAACACTTATTATGAAGAAATTTGTATTTTGGGCAATGATGACACTAGGTGTAGTCGGCCTGCAGAGCTGTGATAAAGACGATGACAACCACGTACAAGTATCGGCCAACTTGCAAGAAGCTTTCGATACCCGATATCCGAATGCTTCGAGTGTGAGATGGGAGCAGAAAGGTCAGTTTTATGAAGCCGGATTCGTAGATAACGGATATGAAAACAAGGCATGGTTTACTTCCGACGGTGTCTGGGTAATGACGGAGTATGACATTCCTTTTACACAATTACCGCAAGCCGTGCAGGATGCTTTCAAGACAGGGGCGTATGCTTCGTGGAAGGTAGACGATGTGGATAAGATTGAGAAAACCGATGCAAGCGTGATTTACGTCATTGAAGTGGAATCGGGTGAAAAGGAATATGAACTTACCTATCTGGAAGACGGTACGCTGATTGGTGAAGAGGCCGAATGGGGAGAACATATGCCTGTAGCCCCCGAACAGATTTCCGAAGTGAAGAATCTGGTAAAGGCAAAATATCCTCAGGCTGTGATTCTGGATATTGAAGAAGAAAAAGGAGGTATCGAAGTGGAAATCCGTGACGGCGGCCGTCAGAAAGAAGTGTACTACAAACTGGCTGATGGAGTCCTTTCTTGGATACATACCACATACGAAATAGAAGCGCGCGAATACCGTACCCTTCCCGAGGGCGTACGCCAAGCTTTGGCTGATTTGTCAGGAAGCGGAATGGAGGTTGACGACGTGGAATTTTTTGAAACAGAAACCGGGAATTATTACCGTGTGGAAGTGGAAGACCGGGGTGCCGACAAGTACGTTTACGTGGCAGAAAATGGGGAGATGCTTCAGATGAAACTTAAAAAATATGCTTAAAAACATAAAATAATAGGATTTTCTGAGTCTTTTCAGGAAATAAAGCGTATATTTGCAGCGGATTTCCCAGATTCACGTGGCCGGGCAGTCCGCTGTTCCGGTCACAGAAGTAATGTTCCGGGCAGGAAATCACTGTAAGGACACAGTACCGGATAGTATTAACTAAAATCAAATTACATGCTCAAAAATGTAAAGTGGTTTTTTGTTGTATTAGTATTCAGTTCCTTCATTTCTCTGTCATTTGACACGAGAAAGACTCCCACCGAGAAACTTCCGCTTGGAGCACAGGCTCCGGAGTTAGTACTCGGAAAAGAAAAGCAGCCGCTCAGCCTGCAAGCCTCTAAAGGCAATTACATTCTGCTGAGTTTCTGGGCCAGTTACGATGCCGCATCGCGTACCCGCAATGCCAGATTGCACAATGTGGTTTCGGACGATGCCCGTGTTGAGATGATTTCCATTTCGTTTGACCGCTACCAGTCTGTATTCAATGCGGCGGTTCGTCAGGACGGTATCAGCGATAACGTCTATCAGGAAATGGAAGGTGAAAATTCGGAGATATTCAGGTCGTACGACCTGAAGCACGGATTCATCAATTACCTGGTGAATGACCGTGGAGCCATTGTGGCGAAGAATGTAACTCCCTCCGAACTGGCATCGCTTCTGTATCAGGCAGAAAATTGATGCCCGCCCTTTGAAGAAGATGACTTTGGATACAACAAAAAGCAAAGAGATTTCAAATTAGACAGACTTGTCTGTACAAAATTTGAAATCTCTTTTTTTATGCGGTCACGGCAGGCTTCTGCCGTGATTCCTTTAGCATTTAATTTTCAGTTCATCCAGTATGCGGCGCATCTGCTCGTAAGTGGTGATGCGGGTGGGAACCAGCGGCAGGCGCAGACGGTTCTCAATCATTCCCATCATGCTGAGCATGGCTTTCACTCCGGCAGGGTTACCGTCGACGAACAGCAGCTTGAACAGCTCCGTAAACTTGTGGTGAATGGTCAGCGCGTTGTTGTAGTCGCCGGCCAGTGCCAGGCGAGTCATGCGGCTGAATTCACGCGGAAAGGCATTTCCGATGACGGAAATAACGCCCACGGCTCCCAAGGTAATCAGCGGGAAAGTGATGCCGTCGTCGCCCGAAATTACGTCAAAATTTTCCGGTTTGTTCTTGATGATGTCATCCATCTGCGAGATATTGCCCGATGCTTCCTTGATGGCCACGATGTTCTTGAAGTCGCGTGCCAGACGCAAGGTGGTTTCCGCCGTCATGTTCACACCGGTACGTCCCGGCACATTGTAGAGCACGATGGGAAGCTTGGTAGCTTCGGTAATAGCCTTATAGTGCTGGTAGAGACCTTCCTGCGAAGGTTTATTATAATAAGGAACGGCCACCAGCACGGCATCCACCCCTGTAAAGTCTTCATTTTTCAGCGTGTTGAGCACCGTCTGCGTGCAGTTGCTTCCGATACCTAACAGAATAGGTACACGACCGTTGACGCGTTCTATCACCACTTCCTTGATTTGTCTTTTTTCTTCTTCCGTCAGTGTCGGTGTTTCCGCAGTGGTACCTAATACACAGAGAAAATCCACCCCATTTTGTACCTGATATTCCACGAGCCGCACCAGCGCGTCATAGTCCACGCTACCGTCGCTCTTGAAGGGAGTAATCAAAGCCACTCCCATTCCTTTCAGTCTTCTTACTATCATAAATGAAATATAATCGCTTTAACAAGTGTACAAAAGTACGAATATTTTCAATTTAACCTATAGATTTAATCGTTTTTTTGCCTTTTATAAATAATTTGTAAAGGAATGGCACTTTATTCGCCAATCATTCCGAGGAACTCCTCTTCGTTTACGATGCGGATGCCCAGTTTTTCAGCCTTTTCCAGCTTGCTGGGCCCCATGTTCTCTCCGGCCAGGATGAAGCTCGTTTTTTTGGAGATGCTGCCCACGTTCTTTCCGCCGTGCTTCTCAATAAGCGCCTTGTACTCGTCGCGTGAGTGGCGGGCAAATACGCCGCTGATGACGATGGACTGGCCTTGCAGCTTGTCGGTCTGTCCGGCGGTCTCTTCTTCGCTGACGGCCATCTGCACTCCGGCTTCACGCAGGCGTTCGATGAGCTGGAGATTCTTTTCGCTGTGGAAATAACGCAGGATGCTCTGTGCTATCTTGTCGCCGATTTCGTCCACATGAATCAGGTCGTCCAGCGTAGCCGATTTCAGTTCGTCGATGGAGCGGAAGGCACGGGCCACTTTCTTGGCCACGGTTTCGCCCACAAAGCGGATGCCCAGTGCAAAGATGACGCGTTCGTAAGGAACGGTCTTCGATTTCTCCACTCCCTGTATGATGTTCTCGGCCGATTTCTCACCCATACGGTTCAGGCGGCAGATGTCCGCAGCCTGCAGCGTGTAGAGGTCGGCCACGTCGTGAATCAATCCCTCCTGATAGAACTGGTCGACGGTTTCCGGTCCCAGCCCTTCGATGTTCATGGCGCGGCGGCTGATGAAATGCTCGATGCGGCCCTTTATCTGTGTGGGGCAACCGTCTTCGTTCGTGCAGTAATGTGCGGCTTCGTCCTCATAGCGTACCAGTCGGCTGCCGCATTCCGGACAGTGTGTGATGAAGGTCACCTTCTCGCTTCCTTCCTGACGTGCATCCTTATCTACTCCCGTAATCTTCGGAATGATTTCGCCGCCCTTTTCCACGTACACCATATCGCCCAGATGCAGGTCGAGCGACTCGATGATATCGGCATTGTGGAGCGAAGCACGTTTCACCACCGTACCCGAAAGCTGTACCGGTTCCAGATTGGCCACGGGGGTTACCGCTCCCGTACGCCCCACCTGATACGTCACCTTCAGCAGTTTGGTGCAAGCCTGTTCCGCCTGAAATTTATAAGCGATGGCCCAGCGCGGCGACTTGGCCGTGAAGCCCAGGTTACGCTGCTGGCGCTGTGAGTTGACCTTCAGCACGATGCCGTCGGTAGCCACCGGCAGGTTCTTGCGTTCCAAATCCCAGTAGTTGATGAAGTCGAACACTTCCTCCAGCGTGCGGGCCTTGCGCATGTGCGACGACACCTTGAAACCCCAGCTTGCGGCTGCCTGCAGGTTCTCGTAATGCCCGTCGTGCGGCAGTTCCTCGCCCAACAGATAATATAGGTAAGCATCCAGCTTGCGCGAAGCCACAACTGCCGAGTTCTGCGACTTGAGCGTACCCGAAGCCGCATTGCGCGGGTTGGCAAAGAGCGGCTCTTCACGCTGCTCGCGTTCGCGGTTCAGTTCCTCGAACACCGTCCACGGCATCAGAATCTCGCCCCGGATTTCGAACCGGCGGGGATAGCCTTCGCCCGACAGACGCAGCGGAATGGAACGGATGGTCTTCACGTTGTCCGTCACGTCGTCGCCCCGTACCCCGTCACCACGCGTCACCGCCTGCACCAGTCGTCCGTTTTCGTAAGTCAGAGAGATGGACGTACCGTCGAACTTCAGTTCGCAGCAGATTTCGAAGTCCTCGTTCAGTGCCTTCCGCACACGTTCGTAGAACTCCCGTACCTCTGTCTCGGAATACGTGTTGCCCAGTGAGAGCATGGGATACTTGTGTTCCACCTGGCGGAACTCCTTGTTCAGGTCGCTGCCCACGCGTACGCTCGGCGAGTTCTCGTCGTAGTGCTCGGGGTGTTTCGCCTCCAAATCCTGCAGCTCGCGCATGAGCCGGTCGAATTCCTGGTCGCTGATGGTGGGTGCATTGAGAATGTAGTAGTTATGATTATGCGTGTGTAACTCTTCACGCAGCTGGTCGATTCTTTCTATTTCTGTCATGACATTAAAGCGTAATGTTTTCATGCAAAAGTAGCAAAAATATTCGTACTTTTGCAAAAAACAATCGCAGACAAATGAGAATAGACATTATAACCGTATTGCCGGAAATGATTGAAGGATTCTTCAATTACTCCATCATGAGCCGTGCTCAGAAGAAAGGAATTGCCGAGATTCACATCCATAACCTGCGCGATTATGCGTACGACCGTTACCGTAAGGTGGATGACTATCCGTTCGGGGGATGTGCCGGCATGGTGATGAAGATTGAGCCGATTGACCGGTGTATTTCTGCACTGAAGGCGGAACGTCATTACGACGAGGTGATTTTCACGACGCCCGACGGCGAGCAGTTTAACCAGAAGATGGCCAACACGCTGTCGCTGTCGCAGAACCTGATTATTCTGTGCGGACACTTCAAGGGCATCGACTACCGCATCCGCGAGCATTTCATCACGAAGGAAATCAGTATCGGCGACTATGTGCTCACGGGCGGCGAGCTGGCGGCAGCGGTGATTGCCGATTCGATTGTCCGCATCATTCCGGGAGTGATTTCCGATGAGCAGTCGGCTTTGTCCGATTCGTTCCAGGACAACCTGCTGGCTCCTCCGGTGTACACGCGTCCGGCAGAATACAACGGCTGGAAGGTGCCCGACATCTTGCTGTCCGGCCATGAAGCGAAGATTCGTGAATGGGAGTTCCAGCAGTCGCTTGAACGGACCCAGCGTTTGCGTCCGGATTTGCTGGAAGGGAAATAAATAAAGTATTTGATATTTCGGACGTAATGTACTGGAGAGTGCATTACGTCTGAAATGTTTATATGCATGCCGGAAAGCCTTATTCTATCTAGTTGTACTACTGTAATGTTGGAGCCTCGAAATGGGATTTGGGATTTTTATTATTCTCCTAATCTGAATGGACTATATTATTTTGAATTAGCATTTTGAGTTATAACGATCTTCGTTGCCATCCATGTTGGCAAGCAATGACATCGTGTAATTATATTCAAATTGGAAAGAAGCATTAAATAAGAAATCATACAATCCAAATAATATTAGAATGCCGCTATGTCACTTTTCCTTTCTATATGTGTAAACCAAATAGTTTGTTTCCAAATCCTGATAATTATCTGATATGTCCACATGTAACAAAGTACAGTGTAATTTTAGCTTGAAAGAATTATCCGCAAAACTTAAAGCGGTAACAGAATAAATATCAGATAAGTCAGCATCCGACTTGTCATAATTCTTGAATTGAATGGTTTGGTATGAGCTTGGCGAATCAATATTCTCCAACCCGATACTCATAGGTATATACTTCAATCCACGTATCTTAAAATTTCCATTTTTTTCAATATATTCAGGGAAAGCAAGCTGTGTCTCAACCTTTATTTCTGTAGATTTCTTGTATCCAACTGTAGCGATATGATTCGTTTCAAAATATCCTAACAAGTTTTTGTATTCATGCAAAAGAGCATATCGAGCTACTCCGTCATTATCTAAATCTAAGGGTAAGCCCTCCCAATGCACATCTACCAATTCATATTCTCCGATAGCCATCTCTATTGATTGGGATGGTTTATCTTTTTCGCAAGATACAAAAAACAAGGAGCAAAATGCCGCAATGAGCATAAGACTGAATTTCATAAGGTTCTTTTTCAACTTAATCTTAAATGTTTTTTAGAATATGTA
>NZ_DBEXBB010000228.1:0-6385 GCF_048170425.1 Phocaeicola sp. | reverse complement strand
TTTGCATTAAAATTTACTAAATAAAATACACTATGGGAAGATTGGGAAGTAAAGGTTTGCTTCTGTTGGGAAGCATGATAATGTTAGGGGGATCGGCGCAAGCTCAGTATTTGCGTTCTTCTTATTTTATGGAAGGAACTAGTGCCCGTTTGCAGTTAAATCCGGGTTTACAGCCTACGAAAGGTTATTTTAATATTCCTGTTATAGGTTCATTCAATATGTCTGCTTCTTCCAATGTCTTAGGGACAAGTGACATTATTGATATTATAAACTCAGGAAGTGATTTGTATTCTAATGACGCTTTGTTCAATTGTTTGAAAGCGGATAACCGCATGAATGTAAACCTGAATACGGATATTCTTTCTTTTGGTTGGTATAGGGGAAAAGGTTTCTGGAGTTTCAATGTGGGTTTACGTACTGATTTTGGTGCTACATTGGCAAAAGACATGTTTTCTATGATGCGTACGATGAATGGTTTTTCATTGGAAGATGTGGCAGGAACTAACCAAAGCTATAATTTGTCTAATCAGACATTAAACTTGAAGGCATACGCTGAGATTGGTTTAGGATATTCTCGCCGGATTACAGAAAAATTGACAGTGGGTGGACGTGTGAAAGTGTTGTTGGGACTGGCTCGTGCAGAAATGAATATCAATCAGTTTGATTTAAATTTGGATGTTCCGAATCCTAATTATATGAATAATCAGAATTATGAATCTCGTGGTGAACTTTCTCCTTCTGATTGGTATGGAGCACATTACAGCTATTCGGCTGATGGTAATGTAATTACCACTTTGAAAGGGGGAGGTATGACTTTTGATAATAATGGGATGATTGATAATTTTGAATTGGATGCAAGCGATTTAGGCATTGCTGGTTCAGGTTTCGGTATTGATTTAGGAGCTAGTTATAAAGTTTGGGATAATTTGACCGTATCAGCTTCTATTCTTGATTTAGGTTTTTTGAAATGGAAGGAAAGTGAAACAACTGTAGCTACGGTAAGTGGGAAAGCTGATGAAACGATTGATGCAAATAACTACGATCGGTATATTGGTGGTGATTTTTTGTCATTTGAACGTTTTGATTTTGAAGAAGGCTCATCCGAAAAAGTAAAAACAAAAACTCATTTGTATTCTACATTGTTGCTGGCTGGAGAATATGGTTTGTTGAATAATAAGTTGAGTGTAGGTGCTATGTACACTGCTCGTTTTGCAGAGCCGAAAACCTTGAATGAATTGACATTCTTGGCTACGTTCCGTCCGAAAAACTGGCTGAATGCAGCTATCAGTTACTCTCCGATTCAAGCAAGCGGTAAGTCAATTGGTCTAGCGGTGAAGTTGGGTCCGTTATTTGTAGGAACTGACTATATGTTCTTTGGAGGTAATTCTAAATCGGTAAATGGTTTCTTAGGAATCTCTTTCCCTTTGGGTGGAAAGCCAAAACCACTCTCTGAATTGTAATAAATCTTGTCTATTACTATAATTAAATAAGATGGGGAGTGGCTGCCTTCCGAATCGTAATGTATGTATTGTCTGTTATGGGTTACGATTGGTCGGCAGCCTTTTTTATGCCTTTTTGGTTGTTATAGTTGAAGTTCTTTCAGCTTTTCGCCGTTTAGATGGTATATAGTGATTTTTCCGTTTTCATAACCGGCAAAAGTGGGAAGGTTTCCTCCTTTGGGGAAAGTGATGGAGCCTGTGTTACAGATGATGCCGTTTGTTGTTTTTTCCAATTTCCACAAATGGGTATGTCCGTAAAAAAAGGCATCATATCCATTTTGTGGGCGCTTTTCTTCATTGTAGATATGTCCGTGGGTGAGGAATAACCTCTTACCATTATCTACAATCAATGTGTAATCAGATAAAATAGGGAAATTCAGTAGTATCTGGTCTACTTCTGAATCGCAATTTCCTCGTATGGCTACGATTTCTCCTGCCATTTCATTTAATTTTTCTGCGATGCCTTTGGGATTGAGGCCCTCTGGAAGTCCGTTACGTGGTCCGTAATTCAATATATCTCCCAAAATAATGAGCATATCAAAGTGATGTGTCTGGTAAAACTGCAGGACTTTTTCTAATGCGGGAAGGCATCCGTGTATGTCGGAAACAATTAGGTATTTCATAAAGCTTTCGTTGTTGATAATTCAATGCAAACATAAGAAAAAGCTTGTAATTAAAAAAACGGCCACCTTTGCAGGCAGCCGTTTTTCGTTGATTATATGCTAAAATAAATTATTCAGCTTTTTCTTCGCTCCAATCCATTGCAGCCATACGCTTGTAAGAAGCATAACGTTTCTTAGCCATGTCTTCGCAAGCAGCGAACAAGTCTGCAGCTTCTGTTGGGTATTGTTTCATTACAGATGCGAAACGAACTTCACCCTTCAGATAATCCTGGAAGCCTTCCCAGTTCGGTTCTTTAGAGTCAAGTGAGAACGGATTCTTACCTTCTTCTTCCAGAGCCGGGTTGAAGCGCCACAAGTGCCAGTAACCGCATTCTACAGCCTTAGCTTCTTCAGCCTGAGATTTACCCATACCAGCTTTCAAACCGTGGTTGATACATGGAGCATATGCGATAACCAATGATGGACCTGGATAAGCTTCTGCTTCGCGGATAGCTTTCAAAGTCTGAGCCTGGTCAGCACCCATAGCAATCTGAGCTACGTAAACATAACCGTAAGTAGTAGCAATCATACCCAGGTCTTTCTTGCGAACGCGTTTACCAGAAGCAGCAAACTTAGCGATAGCACCCAGCGGAGTAGCCTTAGAAGACTGACCACCAGTGTTAGAGTAAACTTCAGTATCCAATACCAGGATGTTTACATCTTCGCCAGAAGCGATTACATGGTCAAGACCTCCGTAACCAATATCGTAAGAAGCACCGTCACCACCGATAATCCACTGTGAACGTTTTACCAGGTAATCTTTGAATTCAGCGATAGTAGCGCAAGCAGCACACTTGTCTTTTGCAGCTTCTACCAACGGAATAATCTTTTCAGCAGCAGCTTTGCTCTTATCAGCATCGTTGCGGCCGTCAATCCATTCCTGGAATGCTTCCTTGTATTCTGCCGGAGTAGCTTCGTTTGCGATAGCAGACTTCATAGCTTCTTCCAGACGGTTGCGCAGTTTCTTGTTTGCCAATTCCATACCCAGACCGAATTCGCAGAAGTCTTCGAACAATGAGTTAGCCCAAGCAGGACCCTGACCTTTTTCGTTAGTTGTGTAAGGAGTTGAAGGAACTGAACCAGAGTAGATAGAAGAACATCCAGTAGCGTTAGCAACCATTTCACGGTCACCGAACAACTGAGAAATCAGTTTCACATACGGAGTTTCACCACAACCAGAGCAAGCTCCAGAGAACTCGAACAACGGCTGAGCGAACTGAGAGTTCTTCACGTTAGCCTTGATGTCTACCAAGTGCTGTTTAGACTTCACGTTGTCAGCGCAGTAAGTCCAGTTAGCAGCTTCAGCCAACTGAGTTTCAAGCGGCTTCATAGTCAAAGCCTTGCCACCCTTCTTCGGGTTGCCCGGACAAACGTCAGCACAGTTACCGCAACCCAAGCAGTCCATAACGTCTACCTGTACACGGAATGTCATGCCGTCGAACTGTTTACCTACAGCTTTCAGAGTCGGGAAGTTAGCACCAGCTTGTTCTTCAGCATCCAGTACGAACGGACGGATAGCAGCGTGAGGACAAACGTATGCACACTTGTTACACTGGATACAAGTTTCAGGATTCCATTCCGGAACGAATGCAGCTACACCACGTTTTTCGTATTTAGCTGTTCCCTGATGCCATGTACCGTCTTCGATACCCTTGAATGCAGATACTGGCAGCAAGTCACCATCCTGAGCGTTGATAGGACGAACAACTTCGTTGATGAATGCCGGATCGTTGTTTGCAGCAGCAGCTTCAACTTCCAGGTTAGCCCATGCCGGATCAACAGTCAATTGTTTGTATTCACCACCACGGTCAACGGCAGCGTAGTTCTTGTTAACCACGTCTTCACCCTTCTTGCCGTAAGACTTCACGATGAATTTCTTCATCTGTTCTACAGCCAGGTCAACTGGAATTACGCCAGTGATACGGAAGAATGCAGACTGCAGGATAGTGTTGGTACGGTTACCCAGACCGATTTCCTGAGCAATCTTAGTTGCATTGATATAGTAAACAGTGATGTTGTTTTCTGCGAAGTATTTCTTCACTTTGTTCGGCAGGTTTTTAGCCAATTCTTCGCCTTCCCAGATAGTGTTCAGCAAGAATGTACCGTTCTTACGCAGACCACGAGTTACATCATACATGTGCAGGTAAGCCTGTACGTGGCAAGCTACGAAGTTAGGAGTAGTTACCAAGTAAGTAGAGCGGATAGGATGATCACCGAAACGTAAGTGAGAGCAAGTGAAACCACCAGATTTCTTAGAGTCGTATGAGAAGTAAGCCTGGCAGTATTTGTTGGTATTGTCACCGATGATTTTTACAGAGTTCTTGTTAGCACCTACAGTACCATCAGCACCCAGACCGTAGAATTTAGCTTCGAACATACCTTCGCCACCCAAAGCGATTTCTTCTTTCTGAGGAAGAGAAGTGAATGTAACGTCATCTATGATACCGATAGTGAAGTGGTTCTTAGGAGTCGGCAATGCCAAGTTTTCGTATACAGAAAGAATCTGAGCAGGAGTAGTATCCTTAGAACCCAGACCATAACGTCCGCCTACGATAAGAGGAGCATTTTCCTTTCCGTAGAAGCAGTCTTTGACGTCAAGATACAAAGGTTCGCCGTTTGAACCCGGTTCTTTTGTACGGTCAAGAACTGCAATGCGTTTTGCAGTCTTAGGTACAGCTGCCAAGAAATGTTTAGCAGAGAACGGACGATACAAGTGTACAGAAACCAAACCAACTTTTTCGCCGTTTGCTACCAAGTGGTCGATAGCTTCACGAGCAGCTTCAGTTACAGAACCCATAGCGATGATTACGCGTTCAGCATCTTCAGCACCATAGTAGTTGAACAAGCCGTAGTGACGTCCTGTAATCTTGTTGATCTCGTTCATATATTCTTCTACGATAGCAGGAACTGCTTCATAGAACGGATTGCAAGATTCTCTGTGCTGGAAGAAGTGATCCGGGTTTTCAGCCATACCGCGAGCAACCGGTTTGTTAGGACTGAGTGCACGTTCACGGAATTCAGCCAAAGCTTTCTGGTCTACCAGCGGAGCGAGGTCTTCGTTTTCCAGCATTTCAATCTTTTGGATTTCGTGTGATGTACGGAAACCGTCGAAGAAGTTCAGGAAAGGAACACGAGACTTGATTGTTGACAAGTGAGCTACACCGGCCAAATCCATAACTTCCTGTACAGAACCTTCACAAAGCATAGCGAAACCAGTCTGACGGCAAGACATTACGTCCTGGTGGTCACCGAAGATACACAATGCGTGAGAAGCCAGTGTACGTGCAGAAACGTGGAATACGCATGGCAAGAATTCACCTGCAATTTTGTACATGTTAGGAATCATCAACAGAAGACCCTGAGAAGCAGTATAAGTAGTTGTCAATGCACCAGCCTGAAGAGATCCGTGTACTGCACCGGCAGCACCACCTTCAGATTGCATTTCCTGAACCAAAACAGTTTCGCCGAAGATGTTTTTACGACCTGCGGCAGCCCATTCGTCTACATATTCAGCCATTGTAGATGACGGGGTGATAGGGTAGATAGCTGCAACTTCTGAGAACATATATGAAATATGTGCTGCAGCCTGGTTACCATCACAAGTGATGAATTTTTTTTGTTTAGTCATACAATTACTAATTAAATATGAAGTAATAAAATCGTTATTGTCAATACAAAAATCCAAATAGCCACAAAGGTATCTGGTCGCCGTGTCCTATTTCCATTTTATGCATGGCATAGTATATGTTCGGATTGCTTTTATATTTGCTTCCTTCTGCACAAATCCGGAAATGCAGTGTATTGTCCACAAGGAAAGAGGTGCCTTTGTCTCCTTTATTGATTTTGTGGTCTTTCCACAATGTGTTGACAAAAAAAGTTTCAAGCACGTCTTGTTCTTCTACCTTTACCGGATAAATGCTATACATCAGGTTCGTGTTGTGCATCATGATTTTAGCTGGTTTTTTGGGAAAACTTTCTCCTTTGGGGTAAACCATGTTGATGAGCCGCGAATCTGCCAAATATTTTATGTAGTTCATCACCGTAGCACGCGATGTCTGAATTTCAGTAGCCAATTGACTGACATTAGGAGCCACGGGACCATCTACCGCTAGCAAATATAATAATTTTTTGATTTTGGACAGATATTTTAGTTCGATTTGTTTGATTAGTAGAATATCCACTTCAATCATCATGTTCATGGTTTTGAGCAAATTTTCCGAGAAA
>NZ_DBEXBB010000227.1:0-2832 GCF_048170425.1 Phocaeicola sp. | reverse complement strand
TATTTTTGTCAATGGAATACGGATTTTTATTGAACCTCTTTAAAATAACTCTTTTATGATAGAACCTGTTTATTCTGCTGCGGAGAATCGTTATGAATGCGGTATGCAGTATCGTCGTGCTGGACGTAGTGGAGTGATGCTGCCTGCCATTTCTTTGGGATTATGGCATAATTTTGGCGATGTAGATACACTTTCACTTAGCCGGAAAAAATTGCACTATGCTTTTGATCATGGAATTACACATTTTGACTTGGCTAATAATTACGGGCCTTCTTATGGCTCAGCCGAAGAAACGTTTGGACAGATTATAAAGTCATCGTTGGCTCCTTATCGGGATGAGTTGTTTATTTCCACGAAGGCTGGTCATGACATGTGGCCAGGCCCCTATGGCAACTGGGGGTCCAGAAAACATCTGACGGCTAGTCTGGACCAGAGCTTGAAGCGGATGAATCTGGATTACGTGGACGTGTTTTATTCTCATCGGTATGATCCGGAAACGCCGTTGGAAGAAACACTTCAAACATTGGTTGATATTGTGCATAAGGGAAAGGCCTTGTATGTCGGTTTGTCTAAATACCCATTGGCTGCATACCTGTTTGCATGTCGTTATCTGAAAGAACGGGATGTGCCTTGCCTGCTGTATCAGGGACGGTATAACATGCTGGTGCGTGAAACAGAATCTCAGGGTATTTTGAATGCAGTGAAAGAGAATGAAAGTGGATTTGTGGCTTTTTCTCCTCTGGCACAAGGCTTGCTGACTAACCGTTATCTGAACGGTGTTCCGGATGGCTCTCGTATAGCAAGGGGTGGTTTCCTGAAAAAGGAGGCACTTACGCCGGAAGTGTTGAGTAAGATACAAGCCTTGAATGAACGGGCGGCTATGCGCGGACAGTCACTGGCCGAAATGGCTCTGGCCTGGCTACTGAAAAACGAAACTGTGACTTCTGTGATTGTAGGGGCCAGTTCGGTAGAACAGCTGGGAGATAGCTTGAAAACTTTGAATCATCTTTCATTTGAAGAAGAGGAACTTCATGCAATTGAAAAAATTCTGATGTAGCCGGCTAACTTCATGTGTTTAAGGTGAAAAGGGAAATGAAAAAAGTGAACTGCCTGTTTGTTAAAACAATATAATTATAGGCGGCTCACTTTTTTTGCTATGAACATTCATATAAATTTGTTCCCCTGAAACACACTCGTTTTTATATATGGATGAAATAATCATTATTATCGGGTTGATAGTACTGAACGGTATTTTCGCTATGTCCGAGGTGGCATTAATATCAGCCCGAAAATCTCGGTTGTCGACAGATGTAAAAAAAGGGAATAAATCTGCTCGCGTAGCATTGAAACTGGCAGGGGATCCAGATCGTTTTCTTTCTACAGTTCAAATTGGCATTACATTAATCGGTATTTTGACCGGTATTTATTCGGGGAATAAGATTGCGGTCGATTTGACGAATTTGCTTATCTCATGGGGAGTTGCTTCTTCTTATGCTTTTGGGCTGGCACAGGGAATAATTGTAGTGATAGTGACTTATCTTACTATTATTTTTGGTGAGTTGGTACCTAAACGCATTGGTATGAGCATGGCCGAAAGAATGGCTAAGTTAGTGGCACGCCCTATGAATGTGCTGGCAAAAATTGCTTTGCCATTTGTTTGGTTGTTGTCCAAGAGTACGGAAGCCATTTTTAATCTGTTGGGTATTAAGGATACGGACAGTAAAGTGACGGAGGAGGAAATCAAGTCTATTATTAAAGAAGGAGCTGACGATGGGGAAGTACAGCCTGTGGAACAGGACATTGTGCAGCGTGTTTTCTTGTTGGGTGACTTGAAAGTTGGTTCCATTATGACGCATAAGAGTAACATTGTGGCGCTTGAGAGTGGAATGACGGCGGCTGAAGTGAAAGCAGTATTGGTGAACGAATTGTATGAGTTTTATCCGGTGACGGAGGATGGTGACCTGGATAAGGTAAAAGGGGTAGTCAATCTGAAGGATTTGGTGTTACACCTTTCCGAAGCGAATTTCAATCTGCCGGCTCTGACGCATGAGGCTACGTTCTTTCATGAAAATATGAATGTGTATAAGGCATTGGAGCAGATGAAGGCCCAGAAGATAAGTCGTGCCCTGGTTTGTGATGAGTTTGGAGCTTGTGTGGGAATTATCACCTTGCGTGACATTTTGGAGGGTTTAGTAGGTTCTATGGATGATGCCGGGGAAGAACCGGATATTATCAAGCGAATTAATAAGGATGGCTGGCTGGTAGACGGCCAGTGTACATTGTATGATTTCTTGTGCTACTTTAATCGTCAGGATCTGTTGGAAGATGTAGACTATCATACGGTAGGAGGATTGATTTTGCAGCATTTACAGCATATTCCACAAAGTGGAGAAACGCTGGAGTGGAATAATTTTGTACTGGAAGTGGTGGATATGGATGGGGCTCGAATCGATAAAGTGCTGGTTACCATTCCTTCTGTGGAAAATGAGGAAGAATGTGAGTTTTAATTGGATTAAATTTGATTTATTAAAGAGCTTTTCAGGATTAGTCCTGAGAAGCTCTTTAAAATTTAATAATGCTTTTTAGACCTCATAGATTTGCCTGTTAATCTTAAGTTGGCTCGAAAGACAATGGAAAATAGTTTAAAAGTTCTTTTATTACCAATCAGACTTCTTTTTTCTTTGCTATGATTTTTGATGTAAGTACGATTATTTTTTAAATTTGACACAGTATAAGTCGTAAACTCTATCGTTGGAGAATCTGACAATATTTAACCTGTTTCTAAGTATTTAATGAAAGCGTAGAATGATGCAGAAAGTTTCTTTTATAATA
>NZ_DBEXBB010000226.1:0-9909 GCF_048170425.1 Phocaeicola sp. | reverse complement strand
TATGCTATGCTTTCACAAGTGGGCGCAAAGTTACCATTTATTTATCATATTCTGAACTTCTTCGTTCAAAATTTTAGCAAATTCTTCAAATTTCATAGTTCCTTTGTCACCTTCGCCTTGTCTACGAACAGAAACTTCTCCATTTTCAGCTTCTTTTTCACCCACAACCAGCATGTAAGGGATACGTTTCATTTCGTTGTCACGAATCTTACGGCCAATCTTTTCGTTGCGGTCGTCCACCAATGCACGCACGTCATATTTTCTCAACTCCAGACGTACCTTGTCAGCATAATCGTTGAATTTTTCAGAGATAGGCAGAATAGCCACCTGATCCGGAGTCAGCCACAACGGGAACTTACCGGCAGTATGTTCTATCAGCACAGCCACGAAACGTTCCATTGAACCAAACGGAGCACGGTGAATCATTACCGGACGATGTTTCTGGTTATCTGAGCCCATGTATTCTAACTGGAAGCGTTCCGGCAAGTTGTAGTCCACCTGGATGGTACCCAGCTGCCAACGACGACCGATGGCATCCTTTACCATGAAATCCAGTTTCGGGCCGTAGAATGCAGCCTCACCGTATTCTACTTTAGCCTTCAAGCCCTTTTCTTCACAAGCTTCAATAATCGCCTGTTCAGCTTTTTCCCAGTTTTCATCGCTACCGATATATTTTTCGCGGTTTTCCTTGTCACGCAGAGAAATCTGTGCTTCAAAGTTCTCCAAGCCCATAGACGTAAACACGATAGAAATGATATCCATCACGCGGAGAAATTCATCTTTCACCTGATCTGGACGGCAGAAGATGTGCGCATCATCCTGTGTAAAGCTACGTACACGAGTCAATCCGTGCAACTCACCACTCTGTTCGTAACGACATACCGTACCAAATTCAGCCAGACGCAGCGGCAGGTCACGATAAGAGCGCGGAGAGTTCTTATAAATCATACAGTGATGTGGACAGTTCATCGGTTTCAAAAAATATTCCTCACCTTCTTCCGGAGTATGAATAGGCTGGAATGCATCTTTACCATATTTTGCATAGTGACCGGAAGTCACATACAGCAGTTTGTTACCAATAGGTGGGCACATTACTTCCTGGTAGTCATAACGCGCCTGGATACGACGAAGGAAATCCTGCAAACGGATACGCAAGGCAGTACCTTTCGGCAACCACATCGGAAGTCCCTTACCGACTGTATCCGAGAACATGAACAAATCCATTTCCTTACCTATCTTGCGGTGGTCACGTTTCTTGGCCTCTTCCAACATTACCAGATATTCATCCAGCATCTTCTTTTTCGGGAAAGTGATACCATAAATACGTGTCATCTGCTTGCGGTCTTCCTGACCTCTCCAGTAGGCACCGGCCACTGACAGCAGCTTGATAGCCTTGATAGGAGCCGTAGAAAGCAAGTGCGGACCACGGCAAAGGTCGGTAAACGCACCCTGAGTATAGGTACTGATATGACCGTCTTCCAGTTCAGAAATCAACTCACACTTGTAAGTTTCCCCTCTGTCGCCAAACATTTTCAAAGCATCTTCCTTTGAAATGCTCTGACGAACCAGTTCCTCCTTCTTGGCAGCCAGTTCGGCCATTTTCTTCTCAATGGCGGGCAGGTCACCTTCCTTGATGACAGCTTCACCCGGATCTACGTCATAATAGAATCCGTTTTCAATAGCCGGACCGATACCGAACTGAATGCCCGGGTACAATTCCTGCAATGCCTCAGCCAGCAAGTGTGCACTTGTATGCCAGAAGGCATGCTTTCCTTCTTCATCTTCCCATTTATAAAGAACGAAGTTTGCATCTTCGTTGATAGGACGATTCAAATCCACAGTTTCACCGTTCACCCCACAAGCCAATACATCCTGTGCCAGACGGGAACTGATGCTTTCTGCAATCTGCAGACCAGTAACTCCTTCGTTATACTCACGAACGGAGCCGTCAGGAAAAGTTATCTTAACCATAGTCTTTTTGTATTAATCTGTTATTGAGACGCAAAAATATAAACTTTTTAGTTAAAGAAAAATATTGCATCCAATTATTTCTCCTCTATTGTCGTAAATCGCTTGATAATATTGTAGGCCGAAAATATTCCCAGTTCACCCGCCTTACTCAAATCCTGAATACCCTGTCGGTTGTTACCTAAAAAGATATTGGTCAGCCCCCTGTTATAGTAAGCATCCGCAAAACGGGAATCCAGTTCAATGGCCTTGTTGTAATCTACCAGCGCAGCCCGATAATCTTTCATTACCGCCAAGATGTTACCCCGGTTATAATACGCATACACAAAATCGGGAGCCAGTTCAATCACACGATCCAAATCTTCACGCACCTTATTATAGTCATACGAACGCACTTGCAAGTTCTGCTCCTCCACCGTTTCCACTTCAAATTTCCGGTCACGCCTACGGTATTCCAGCTGCTTGTAATAAATCAGCGCACGACTGAAATAAGCCGGGAAGAACGTAGAGTCACAGCGGATAGCCTCATCCAAATCTTTCAACGCATTGTCAAAGTCCTGCACTAAATAGAAATCGAGCGCCCGGGCATAATAATGTAACACATTACCCGGCTCCTTCACAATGGCAGCCGTCTGTTCATCGATAGAAGCAAAATGCTGCTTCACCTGCTCTTCCGACAACGAAGCCTCGTTATTCGTAATCAACAGACGATGCGGAAGCACCCTGCGTGCATTCAAGTCGTCGATACCTTTATAATAATTGACCTGACGCTTCACTTCTTCCGGACGCTCGTAGTAGTTCAGGGCAAACATCGGCTGTGGCAGAATTGTCACATTCTTGTCCTGCACCCTTCCACGGTAATCCGTCTTGTAGCGGTCGTCTTCCGAATCATTGTCGGCCACCACAATCTTGCGGTAGTTTTCCACGTTCTTATCCGATTTCTTACGCGTCTTGTCGTTCGAAGCTGTCTGCTTCTTCGTTCCGTTCTGCGCTTCAATCTGCGCTTTCAGCACCTTAAACTCATCAGCATCCGCCCCTTTCAGGTCGCCCACCTTTCTTCTGGCCTGCGCACGATACTGATATCCGGCCAGGAAGTTAGGATATTCTTCCAGCACCGCCGAATAATCCTCGATAGCCCCGGAATAATCACCCGTGCGGTCGCGCAACAACCCCCGGTTGAAACGGGCCATCAGATTGTCCGGCTCCATCTTGAGCACAAAGTCGAAATCCTCAATCGCGCGGTTGTCATCCCCCACCTGCGCACGAAGCAAACCACGGTTATAGTGTCCGATAAAATTATTCCGGTCCACATCCAGTGCCAGGTCATAATCCGACATCGCCCCCCTCAGGTTATTCTGATGGTATCTTGCCAGCGCACGGTTGATGTACACGCCCGCATTACGCACCGACAGACGAATCGCCTCCGTCAAGTCCGTTTCCGCATCCTTATACTTTCCGCGCTGCAAAAACAGCATCCCCCGCGACGACCATGTATCCGGATTATAGCGGTCCATCTCGATGGCCTTGTCCGCATCGTTCATGGCCTGCAGCGTATCCTTCTGCTTCAATGAGACCTCCGTACGCATCAGGTACGCATCCGTATAACGCGGAGAGATACGAATCAGCGTATCCAAATCCGCACGTGCCTGCGCATATTCCTCCTCGTGCATCCGGCACAAAGCCAGGTTATGCCACAGACTGATGTTCTCCGGGTCCATCTTCAGGGCCTTGCGGTAATCCTGGATAGCCCCCTGGTAATTCTGCTGGCGGATACGTGAGATACCCCGAATCTGATACGCATTCACCACAAAAGGATTGCGTTCCAGCGCCAGCGAGCAGTCGGCCTCCGCCCCCTGATAATCATCCAGGTTCATTTTGGCCAGTCCACGGTAAAAATACGGTTCAGCCAGATACGGTTTCGCCCCGATAACCTGATTAAAATACTGGATAGAGAGGACATAATCCTCAAAATAAAGTGCATTTTTCCCGATGGTCATAACCCTGTCCGTATTAATCTGCGACAGGGCAACCACCGGGAAAAACATACCTATATATAATATGTATAGGAATCTTTTGATCATTTCACCGTTTTCACTTTATAAGAGCAACGAGCTTTACCATTCACCATGCCGTTCAGCTTGCCACGAATCATCTGTTTGCGCAAAGCAGACAAATGATCGATAAACATGGTACCATCCAGGTGGTCGAATTCATGCTGCATCACACGGGCCAGATAACCTTCCACCCACTCATCGTGCGGCTGCATGTTTTCATCCAGGTAAGTCACGTGAATCTTGTCCGGACGCTTCACACTTTCGTGGATACCTGGCAGGCTCAGGCAACCCTCTTCCATAGACACCATTTCCTCCCCCTTTTCCAGAATATGCGGATTAATATACGCACGTTTGAAATCCTTAAACTCCGGCATATCATCCGACAGCACGTCCAGGTTCACCACCACCACACGGATAGGAAGTCCCACCTGAGGCGCAGCAAGTCCCACCCCGTCGGCACGGTCCATCGTTTCAAACATATTTGTAATCAGCTCTTTCAAGCCTGGATAATCTGGAGTAATATCTTGAGCTTCCTGACGCAATACAGGCTGCCCGTATACATAAATAGGTAAAATCATATGTTCTAAAGTTTATTAAATTACATTCTTTTTGATTCCAAATAAGATTGCAGAATAATCGTGGCACTAATTTCGTCCACCAACGCCTTGTCCTGACGTGCTTTCTTCTTCAGTCCGCTGTCAAGCATCGCCTGATGTGCCAGCACAGAAGTAAAACGTTCATCCACCAGTTCCACAGGCATATCCGGCAACTTTTTTTTCAGTTGCGCCACAAACGGCTTGATATACTTCATGTTTTCGGAGTCCTCATTGTTCATCTGCTTGGGATGCCCCACCACGATGCGCTCTACCTTTTCCTGCGCCACATACTTCAGCAAAAAGTCCATCAGCTCATGTGTCGGTACGGTAGTCAATCCGTTCGCTATAATCTGCATCGGATCAGTCACTGCAATTCCGGTGCGTTTCCTGCCATAATCTATTGCTAAAATTCTGCTCATACGTCGGCAAAAGTACAAATTTATTCCTTACTTATTTATATATAAAACTTAAAAAAAGCATACCATAAAGCCCTCAAGGCTCTAAATGACAGCTTTCGGCTTCAAATAAAATCAAAGGCCACATCGGATTTATGAAAAATATACGTACCTTTGCACGCATAGATTACATTTTACATCACACAATATGCAGGAAAAAATTATTATTCTTGACTTCGGTTCACAAACTACGCAGCTTATCGGCCGCCGTGTACGCGAGCTGAACATGTATTGCGAAATCGTTCCTTACAACAAGTTTCCGTACGACGACCCGTCGGTTATCGGCGTAATTTTGTCGGGAAGCCCTTTCTCAGTGTATGATGAGAAGGCTTTCAAAGTTGATTTAACCCACATCCGCGGGAAATATCCCATCTTGGGTATCTGCTACGGCGCACAGTTCATGTCATACACCAACGGAGGAAAGGTAGAGCCGGCCAACACACGGGAATACGGGCGTGCACATCTGGCAACATTCGACCACCAGAACCCACTGCTGAAAGGCATCCGCGAACATTCTCAGGTTTGGATGAGCCACGGTGACACCATCACTGCCATCCCCGAAAACTTTGAAATCATCGCTTCTACCGACAAAGTAGCCGTCGCCGCTTACCAGGCAAAGAACGAAAAGCTCTGGGGCGTACAGTTCCATCCGGAAGTGTTCCACAGCGAAGACGGAACTTTGCTGCTGAAGAACTTCGTAGTAGACATCTGTGGCGGAAAGCAGGACTGGAGTGCCGCTTCTTTCATTGAAACCACAGTAGCCGAACTGAAGCAACAGCTTGGCGACGACAAGGTTGTGTTAGGACTGAGCGGTGGCGTTGACTCATCGGTTGCAGCCGTATTGCTGAACAAGGCCATCGGAAAGAACCTGACTTGTATCTTCGTAGACCACGGAATGCTTCGCAAGAACGAATTCAAGAACGTATTACACGACTATGAATGCCTTGGTCTGAACGTAATCGGCGTAGACGCCAGCGAAAAGTTCTTCTCAGAATTGGCAGGTGTAACCGAACCCGAACGCAAACGTAAGATTATCGGTAAAGGCTTTATCGACGTATTCGATGAAGAAGCACATAAGATTCAGGATGTGAAATGGCTGGCACAGGGTACCATCTATCCTGACTGCATCGAGTCATTGTCCATCACCGGTACCGTTATCAAGAGTCACCACAACGTAGGTGGTCTGCCGGAAAAGATGAACCTGAAACTCTGCGAACCTTTGCGTCTGCTGTTCAAGGACGAAGTACGCCGCGTAGGTCGCGAACTGGGTATGCCAGAGCACCTGATTACCCGTCATCCGTTCCCGGGTCCAGGCTTGGCTGTACGTATCCTGGGCGACATCACTCGTGAAAAAGTACGTATCCTGCAGGATGCCGACGACATCTTTATCCAGAGCTTGCGCGACTGGAAAGTAAAAGACGAAAACGGTAACGAAACTTCCTTGTACCACCAGGTATGGCAGGCCGGCGTAATCCTATTGCCGGTACAGAGCGTAGGAGTTATGGGCGACGAACGTACCTACGAACGTGCCGTAGCACTGCGTGCGGTAACAAGTACCGATGCCATGACAGCCGACTGGGCTCACCTGCCCTACGAATTCATGGCCAAGGTTTCGAACGACATTATCAACAAAGTAAAAGGCGTGAACCGCGTTTGCTATGATATTTCTTCCAAACCGCCAGCCACCATCGAGTGGGAATAAGAAACACACTCATCCTTTAGTATAGCAAATGAGGCTGTCTCAAAATAGAATTGTAAAAGTAAAAATCTTATAGATTGAAATTTAGAAATAAAACACCTCCTGCTTTAGCCTTTGTTTATTGCAATTATAGGACTAAAAGCAGGAGGTTTTTATGTTTTAGCTTATAGATTGTAAGCAAGCCTATCTCTGTTTTTTATTTTGAGACAGCCTCTATTTCTTTTAGTTCAAAAGCAATCTCTTTTTCCGGATAAACAACCAGTAGGCCGTAAGCACCAGCAATCCGGTAACCACCCACGACACCGGATACACCATCATCAGCACATCGTATCCCCTCCACACCGGAGACACCCCATACACCCAGACAATACGCAACAGGCAGGTTCCAAACACCGTGAGCACGGCCGGAGTCAGCGACTTTCCCATTCCGCGCAACGATGAACCGGCAATCTCATAACTGCTGGCAATAAACTGACAGGCCAGCACAATGTGCATGCGGATAACCCCGAAATGATGCACCATCGGCACATCCGAAAAGAAGCCCAAAAAGAAATCATCCTGCCAGGCAAAAAGCCAGTTGAAGGCTGCACAGAAGGCCAGGCTCGAGCCCATGCAAATCCAGAACACCCGATGCACCCGGTCCATTCTTCCGGCCCCATAGTTCTGGGCAATGAAGCTGATGGCAGCCCCGTTGAATCCCTGAATAATGAAATAGCAATAATACTCAAAGTTGAGCGCAGCCGACGAACCGGCAATCGCATCGGCCCCGTAGCTGTTGATAGACGACTGCACCACCACATTCGAAATGGAGAAAATCATGCCCTGCACTCCCGCCGGCACTCCGATGCGCAGCATACGGCTCAACTCCACCCCATGAATCTTCATCTTGTCAAAATGCAGCCGGAAAGGTTCTTTCTCCTTACGCAGCAAACGAATGATTAAGGTGGCACTGACCGCATTGGCTATGCCCGTAGCTACAGCCACTCCTGCCACTCCCATGCCGAAACCTATCACGAACAGCAGGTTCAGCAAGGTATTGACTACACCGGCCATGACCAGAATATACAGCGGGCGTCGTGTATCGCCCATACTTCGCAAAATGGCGGCACCGAAATTAAATGCCATAATAAAAGGCATTCCCAGGAAATATATACGCAGGTAAGTCACCGCCTCATCCAGCACATCCGGCGGAGTGCCCATCCATGTCAGAATCGGCCGGGCAGCCACCTGCCCCAACACCAGCAAAAAGAATCCGCTGAGAAGTGCCACCAACTGCACTGTACTGATAGCATTGCGTATGCTCCTGTCGTCCTGCTGCCCGATGTGGTTGGAGATAATGGCACAGGCTCCCATGGAAACACCCATAAACAGGTTTATCAATAACCCGATAACCGGCGCATTGCTTCCCACGGCTGCCAGCGCCCTGCTTCCTACGAAGTGGCCCACTACTGCCACATCCACCGAATTAAAAAGTTCCTGTAACAAACTGCTGGCTGCTAACGGAAGGGCAAACAGCAAAATTTTCTTGAACAACGGCCCGTTCAGCATATCTATCTCATTGCTCTGGACACGTTTTTTAGTCACACTATTATCCATCTTTTTACCTTCTTCAAAATGCGCGGCAAAGTTACGGTAAAATTGGATATCCCTTACCTATTTTCATCAACTTTCCAATTACAGACAAAAAGGATTGCCAGTCAACATTTCTGCCACATGACAATCCTTAAGCTTATGTGCTCAACAATAGAAATTCCCATATAAATTTTCAGGAACTATTCTAAAACACAAATCCCTAAAATTCAGATTCCTTAAATATAAATACAAGCTCACCTTTCCGATTGGTACATCCACAAATAGTCTTTCCTCCTTCCTGCAAAACAACACAATAAGTCAATCCATCTGAAAAATGACTTTGCAAACGTTCTGCTCCTAAAATCATATCTCCCATATCTGTTACAAAACAATTGCTTATCAGGATATCATCTCCAGAGTAAGAAACCGCATTATCTAAAGACCTGTTATTCAAATCTGTATGGAACTCAGAAACCACTTTAAAATTCTTATCAATCAATGCAAGACTATATCTGGCCGAATTATTCAAACGGACAAAAGCTTTTCCATTATGGAAATAGCTGGCATCTCTCAATCCGTCAAAGGCTATATTTCCCTGCTTATCAATATAACATTTACTCCCATCCCGCTTTTCTACCACGGCATAACCTTCGCTAAACGGCCCAGGTTCTGAAGAAAATTTTGCTTCAATTACCATCTTACCAGTTTTATCAATGTAGCCCCATTTTCCGCTTGCCGTCTGTACAGCAGCCAATCCGTCATTGAAATTCTGTACTTTTGAATAACTTGGCGCAATCACCAGGTTACCATTTTCATCTCTAAATCCATACAACTGCTTCGAATAGCTATAATGAGCAGCAAGCCCTTCACACAACGGACGAGGAGTTTCCAAATTTCCAAACTTCACTTCCTCAATCAGGTTATTATACACCGGTTCCCCCTTTGTATTAAAATAAACCACCTTCGTTACTTTACTGTATCCTTTTTGAACAGATATAAATCCTGCGGCAACTCCATCTACAAAATTTGTACAATCATACACAGGTAACTCCATCACAACCTTGCCAGTTTTATCTATCAATGACATATTCCGTGCCATGCCCTTCTTCGCTGGACAAACCCCTTGATAAAAACGTGGATATGCCCGCATAAAAGGCAGACCATAATTATAATCCAATACTTTATTTCCCAATGTATCTACAAAGAAACATTTCTTGTCCACCTTCACAAAAGCCACTCCATCAGAATAAGAAGCCATATCTACATAAATACTAGGACTTACATCTACTGAAATAACTTTTGTACTGCTTGTCACGACAGGGCATTTCATTGTTGTTTTCCCGTCGTACAGTGTAGCCTGATGTATGCCATTCACCGTAGTTCCTGTCTGAGGTGCATCATTGGCTGTTTTCCCCGTATTAGTATTACTCTTGGAAGCATCTCCCCCTAAAGCCTTATCCACTGTTTCGAGCATATTACTAATTTTCTTAAAGAACTGCGCTTCTGCCGGTTGAGGAATTGCACCTAACACACACAAGCTAAAGCCTGATACTAATAGATTTCTT